>JAGOXU010000109.1 GCA_018059515.1 Ignavibacterium sp. | reverse complement strand
TAATTTTTTACCAAATTTCCGATAAAGAATCTTAGCTCAAAAAATGTTAAATTCCGTTGTGTTTTTTCAAAAAGGATAACAAGTAATATGCAAATCTGCATTTTTGAGGATATAAACTATTTAAACTTTGAACCGATGGTTTTTACCCGTCCGGTTTATGATTTGTTATGCGGCAGCACTACTCTTAAAGATAAAATCATTCGTAGTTATGGTGATGTTAAAGTATCGCTTCACTGCCGCCCATATCTAACAGAGATTGTGCAAAAAAATAATCCAAGCTTTTTAGTTAATAAGATTGAAGACACAGAGTGTTTGTTTATAAACGGAAGAATGATCGCTCCGGAAAATCTATCGCAGCTTATTCCTTTGCTGCCCGCAGAGGATAAGGTTTTTGTGAATGAAGAAACTGTAATTGCGGCTTATTTGTCCGGTAAAAATCTTCAGAATAAAATAAATCATATTAAAGATCTTTTTTCTGTAAATGATTTTAATGGTTTATCAATAAAAATACTTGATCTAAAATGTGCAAATTATCTTTGGGATTTGATAAACATTAACGGCAAACAAATAACTTCTGATTTTGATTATCTTACTAAGCAAACACGCAAACAAAATTTTGTTGAATCTGTAAACTCAAATGTTCACTTAATAAATAAAGAAAATATTTTTGTTGGTAAAAATGTTACTATAAAACCCGGAGTTGTTTTAGATGCTTCCGGCGGATCGATAATTATTGATGATAATGCATTCATTTATCCAAACGCTGTAATTGAAGGTCCTGTTTCAATCGGCGAATCATCAAAATTAAAAAGCGGCGCTGCGATTTATGCAAATGTTTCAATCGGAAAAGTTTGTAAGGTTGGCGGCGAAGTTGAGCAATCAATTTTTATGGATTACTCAAATAAACAACACGCCGGTTTTATAGGGCATTCTTACATAGGAAGCTGGGTTAATCTTGGTGCTGATACAAACAACAGCGATTTGAAAAATAATTATTCTAAAATAAAAATTAAGTTAAGCGGTAAAGAAATTGACAGCAGCTCGCAATTCCTTGGATTAATGATTGGCGATCATTCAAAGAGCGCAATAAATACAATGTTTAATACAGGTACTGTTGTTGGATTTTCTTGTAATATATTTGCATCAGGGTTTCCGGAAAAATATGTTCCGTCTTTTACCTGGGGCGGAGATGAAGCTTCTACTGTGTATGATATTAATAAAGCGATTGAAACAGCAAAGATTGTAATGAGTAGAAGAAAAGTTGATTTTGAAAAAAATGATGAATCAATGTTTAAACTTATTTTTGAATTAACAAAAAATGATAGAGAAAAAAGAGGTTATTAATTGGAAGATAGCACTGATCAAAATATAGAACCTAAATTAAATGAGCCGAATGAGCAAATCACCGATGATAAAAACGATGGGCATTTAGAAGAACACAAAGTTATAGATTTGTATCAGGGTGTTAGAGGGCTTGCTGTAAAAATTTTAAATCGTGTTGAAAGAACTGATGCATATCTTGATAAACTTTTAGACAACGAATTAAGAAATGCTGAACTTAACGGACCCGATAAAGCCCTGCTTTATGAAATTGTTCATGGTGTTACACGCTGGGAAGGAAGATTGGATTGGATACTTAACGGTTTTTATAAAGGACAATTTTCTAAAGCGATTCCTAATTTAAAAAATGGTTTACGCGTTGCCCTTTACCAGATTTTATTTTTAGATAGAATTCCTGATCACGCAGCGGTAAACGAAGCAGTTGAGTTTGTAAAAAAACTGCAAGGACAAAAACCAGCCGACCTTACAAATGCAATTCTTAGAAATATTATAAGAAATAAAAATTCAATCAGATATCCTGATCCCAATGAAGATATAATCGGCTATTTAAGCGCCTATTATTCACATCCCGCATGGATGGTTAAAAGATATTTGGAAAGATTTGGAAGAGAAGACACTGAAAAATTATTAAACGCCAATAATGAAAAACCATACCTTACGTTAAGAATTAATGCAATTAAAACAAATCCACAGGAATTTAAATCGCTGTTGCAGCAGGTTAATCTTAAATACAGACCGGGAAAGTTTCTCCCTGAGTTTGTGCAGCTTCAAAATCTTACAAACATTACTGCGTGGGAATATTTCGTTAAAGGATATTTTAATATTCAGGACGAAAGCGCAGGCTTAGCGGTAAGATTGCTTGATGTTGCACCCGGTATGAATGTACTTGATATGTGTGCAGCGCCCGGTGGTAAAACAGCTTATCTCGGCTCGCTGATGAACAACGAAGGATCAATTACTGCATTAGATCGTTACGAAGGAAGATTAAAACTTGTACGTAAAAATAACGAAAGACTTGGCTTAACCTGCGTTACAACAATTGAAAGTGATGCGTTGGAATTTGAATCAGAACCATTTGATCGAGTGCTTGCAGATGTGCCGTGCAGCGGCTCGGGAACGCTTTCTAAAAAACCTGATATCAAATGGAAAAAAGATATTTTTGATTTAAGAAAAATGAGTGAGATTCAGCTTAAATTAATTGCAAAAGCATCAACCTTAGTTAAGCCGGGTGGAGTTTTAGTTTACAGCACTTGTTCTATCGAGCCGGAGGAAAATATTGAAGTTGTAAAAAAGTTTCTTGAATCACATCCAAATTTTAAATTGGAATCCGCAAAAGGCAAGGTTGAAGACACTTTAGTAGATGAAAACGGATGTATTCAAACACTTCCGCAGAAGCATCAGATGGATGGGGCTTTTGCCGCAAAATTAATTAGAATTGATTAACAATTTTATAGGTTATTATGCTTGATAAATTTGCAGATGAGTTAAGACTAGAAAGAGAAAGCGCCGGTTTAACATTAGAGCAAATGGCAAACAAAACAAGAATTGATCTTAAATTTCTTGAAGCCATTGATCAGGGTAATTTTTCTTTTTTGCCCGATCTTTATGTAAAAGCTTTTGTTAAACAATATGCTAAAACTATTGGACTTGATGAAAACATCATTATAAAAAAGTTTGAAGCAGCAAGGGAGGGAAAAGATTACGATCCAAATCCGCCTGCGCCTGTTGAAGAAATTAAACAAGCAGAAAAGCAGACAGAAACGCCAAAAACAGAAATTCCCGAAACTGAAGCACCTAAAGTTGAACCGCCAAAACCAGTGGTCAAATCAACCACTCCATTAAAATCTTATGTTGATGATCACAAACAACACACAGGCGATGATGAAGTTAAAGCTAATAAACAGCTTTTAATTTTTGGTTTGGGCGGAGTAGGGTTGATTATTGTTGCGGCACTTGTTTACTTTTTTGTTTTCAATAAAAGTAACAAAATAATTGTGGAAGAAAACCCAATTGAAGAAGTAATACAACAGGATAACCAAAGATATGTTGAAGATGAACCTGTTGATCAGTTAAGCGGAAGCGACAGCACAATTGTTCCCACTTCTTCCGACAGTCTTCATCTAACTTTTTACGCAAAAGAAACATCGTGGGTTTTTGTTGTGCTTGATAATAACAGCACGCAGGAGTTTACGTTAGCACCCAATTTAAAATTCAGTATCAGTGCGGCAAAAGAATTTAAAGCAACAATCGGAAATTCCGGCGCTGTAACTTTGCAATTAAACGATCAGCCTGTTGATTTTACAGGACGATTGGGTTCAGTACGATATTTTAAATTAGATAGAACAGGACTTGTATATTTAAACACACCTCCCAAAATTGAACAAGAGTAAATGGCATCGTTGATTGAAAAAAAAATTGAGGAACTGCGCAGCCAAATAATCAAACACGATTATAATTATTATATATTGGCTGAGCCAGTTATAAGCGATGAAAACTACGATAAGCTGGTAAAAGAATTAGAAAAACTTGAAACTGAAAACCCGCATTTAATTACTCCTGATTCTCCAACACAACGAGTTGGAAAAGATCTTACAAAAGAATTCAATCCTGTAAAACATAAAATTCCTATGTTAAGTCTTGCAAACACTTATGATGAGCAGGACGTGTTAGATTTCGATCGAAGAGTAAAAGAAAACTTACCAGAATCAGAAATAGTTGAATACGTTGTTGAATTAAAAATTGACGGCGCATCAATCAGTATTAATTATGTTGATGGGATTTTAAAAACAGCAGCAACGCGCGGTGATGGAACGGTTGGTGAAGAAGTAACAAACAATATAAAAACAATTCGTTCTATTCCATTAAAGATTGATTTATCTAAAGAGAAAAAGTACAATCTCAAAAATTTTGAAGTGCGCGGCGAAGTTTACATGCGTATTTCTGATTTTGATAAATTAAACAAAGAGCGCGAAGTAAATGAAGAAAAACTTTTTGCTAATCCACGTAACTCTGCGGCTGGCACTTTAAAATTACAGGATCCCAAAATCGTATCCGCAAGAAAATTAAACGTATTTCTCTATTCACTTATTAGTGGAGATGAAGAATTTGATTCACAGTCAGAAAATTTAAAATTGTTAACCAAGCTTGGATTTACTGTTAATCCCCAGTATAAAATTTGTAAAAATATTGAGGAAGTTTTAAAAGTTTGCAGCCAGTTTGAAGAGATACGAGACACACTTGAATATGAAATAGACGGCGCGGTAATAAAAGTAAATTCAATTCATCAGCAAAAATTATTGGGCAGCATTGCAAAATCTCCACGCTGGGCGGTTGCCTATAAGTTTAAAGCAAAGCAGGCATTTACAAAATTGAACGATATTACCTGGCAGGTTGGCAGAACCGGTGCAATCACTCCGGTTGCGGAATTAGAACCTGTAAAGCTTGCTGGCTCAACTATCAGTCGCGCTACTTTGCATAACTTTGATGAAATACAACGCAAAGATATTAGGGTTGGAGACACAGTTGTGATTGAAAAAGGCGGCGATGTAATTCCCAAAATTGTTTCTGTAATTTTAAATGAACGGCAGAAGAAAAGTCAGCCAACAAAGGCACCTGAAAAATGTCCTGTTTGCAATTCCAAATTATTTAAACCCGAAAATGAAGTAGCATTCTATTGTGAAAACCCGGAGTGTTCTGCTCAGATAAAAGGACGGCTAATTCATTTTGCATCACGCGGTGCAATGGATATTGAAGGACTTGGCGATGCACTGATCGATCTTTTTGTTGATAAAGGATTTATCACACACTTTTCCGATATTTATAAATTAAAAGATAAACGGGATAAACTGGTAGAAATAGAAAGACTGGGCGAGAAAAGTATTGGTAATCTTCTGCATGCGATTGAACAAAGCAAAGCTCAGCCGTTTGCAAAAGTTTTGTTTGCGCTTGGAATAAGATATGTCGGTGCGGGAGCGGCACAAAAAATTACCGATCATTTTAATTCGATTGATGATATTATTGCGGCAGGTGAAGAAGATATTTCTTCGATTTATGAAATTGGACCAAGCATCAGCAAAAGTATAAAACAATTTTTCTCCGATAAAAAAAATATCAAACTTATTGAGGATTTACGTAAATCAGGCTTAATTTTTACATCAGAAAAAAAAGAAGTTGTGCAATCTGCATTAACAGGAAAAACATTTGTGTTAACAGGAACGCTTTCTACTTTTTCCCGCGATGAAGCAGGTGCACGAATTATTGCGCTTGGCGGTAAAGTAACTTCAAGTGTTAGTAAGAATACTGATTTTGTTGTTGCCGGTGAAAAAGCCGGGTCAAAATTATCAAAAGCAGAATCGCTTGGTGTTAAAGTATTGGATGAAAATACTTTTATAAAAATGCTCGAAGAAAATGAATAACTATGATTGACCTAATAAAAGAAAACCTTTCACGATTTTTAATTTCAAGAAAATTAAAAAATATTGTTTTAAATGAACAGGATTTTTCCGAAGCATTAAGAAGATCAGGATCGTTTTTAGTCTTAATGCCCGAAGATGAAAAAGATTTTAGAGCCGGTTATATTATTCTTGAGTATCTTGAACATCTAAACAAATCAATAAAAATATTAACAAGAGATTATCGCATTAGTTTGATGCCTGCTAAGTTTAGAAATAAAGCAATGGAATTTGGAATTGCAGATTTAAACAAACTTGATCTGCCAGCGCATAAACTGATTGAAAAATTATCCGATATGAAATTTGACGGCGTGATGGATTTAAACAGAAAAGATAATTTGTTTTACAGTTATGCTTCAAATCTTGTTAATGCAAGAATTAGAATTGGATTTTCAAAAAAGGGTGCAGATAAGTTTTATAATTTTCAAATTGCTAACAACGATGTTGAATCTGAATTAGCTTACAGTAATTTTTTAAATTGTTTAAAAATGTTTTAAAGGCGGAACTATGAATTTTGAAACTAAGCGTGTTGGTGATATTACAGTTTTTAAATTAAACGAAAAGCGCTTGGATACCAGCATTTCAGGCTTGCTAAAAGGCGAGTTTACGATGATTCTAAAAGTTGAAGGTGTAAATAAACTGATTATCGATCTTAGTGCTGTTGAAAGCTGCGATAGCTCCGGCTTAAGCGCGATACTTGTTGCAAATCGAATCGTATCCGCAAATGAAGGACAGATAAGACTTGCTGCACCCTCAGAAAAAGTACATACATTAATAAAAATCACGCAGTTAGATAAAGTGCTGCCTGTTACAGATACAGTTGAGCATGCGCTTACTGAGTTGGGAAAATAATTTTTGCAAGTTTCTACTTTAGATTATGCAATCATAGTTTTATATATGATTGTAATTACTGCGTTTGGAAAGATAATCGGCGGTAAACAAAAAACTGTTAAAGATTATTTTATCGGTAAGCAGGAAGTTCCATGGTGGGCAATTAGTTTTTCAATTGTTGCTGCTGAAACAAGCACGCTTACTTTTATTTCAATTCCCGGACTTGCATATCTAACCAATCTTAATTTTCTTCAATTAACTTTTGGATATTTAATCGGAAGAATAATTGTTGCGCAATTCTTTTTACCCGCTTATTACAAGGGTGAACTATCAACTGCATATTCATATCTGCAAAACAGATTTGGAAATAAAACACGTTCGTTAGCTTCCGTTACATTTTTGTTTACACGTACTGCGGCGGATGGAGTTAGACTTTTTGCAACTGCAATTCCGCTTTATTTGATGCTCGATATTTCTCCAATGATAGCAATAGTAATGATTGCAATTGTTGCGCTGCTTTATACTTTTACAGGCGGATTAAAAGGTGTAATCTGGGTTGATGCGATTCAATTATTTATATACATAGGCGGGGCAATTTTAGCCGGATATTATTTGATTAGTAATATTCCCGGAGGGCTTGGAGAAGTTTTATCATCAACACAAATATCATCAAAGTTTAGTGTTTTAAACTTTGGTTTTGAAAATGGATTTGCCGGCTTTTTCTCGCAGCCATATACATTGCTCAGCGGCTTGATTGGCGGCGCTTTTCTATCAATGTCTTCACACGGAACTGATCAGTTAATTGTGCAAAGATTACTTGCAGCAAAAAATTTAGCTGAAAGTAAGAAGGCAATTATTACAACAGGGGTAATTATAATTTTTCAGTTCGCACTTTTTTTAGTTGTTGGAGTTTTACTTTACGCATACTACGGTCCTCTCGATATAAAATCGGATGAAATATTTTCTAAATTTATTATTGAGGTTTTGCCTTCGGGGGTTAAGGGAATTATTATCGCGGGATTATTTGCAGCCGCCCTTTCAACACTCGCGGGTTCAATCACATCGCTTTCATCTTCTGTTATGCTGGATTTATATATTCCATTTAAAAAATCTGTTGATGAAACAAAAAATTTATTTATCTCAAAAATGCTTACGATATTTTGGGCGGTGATGTTAATATTTTCTGCATTTATTTTTATGGAAAGTTCTAAAGCAGTTGTTGAACTTGCACTAAGTATTGCATCGTTTACTTATGGTGGTTTGCTGGGTACATTTCTTTTGGGATTATCAAATCAAAGAATAAAACAAAATCATGCTATTGCAGGATTTATCGCGGCTATCGTAGCTATGAGTTTTATAATAATATTTAAAGTTGTTGCGTGGACGTGGTTTATTCTCATCGGAGTTTTTATAACTCTGCTTGTAGGAAATCTTTTTGAAATGATTACAAGAAAGCGATAATAGATATTAGATCAGGTTTCTTTTAAAAAATGATATGCGTGTAAATATCCTTTATTATAGGATTCTTTCAGGTCGTTCGAATATCCAACCAAATCTTCTAATTTCTTTTTAGCAAAAGCTCTTTCAAAAAATGCTTTTTCGTGATTAGGATTTAGTTCAATCACTTTATTAAAATCTTTAATAGCAGATTCCGGATTGCCGCTTTTATTATATGCAACACCTCTATTGAAAATAGCTTCAAGGGCATTTGGATGTTCTGCTAAATAAATATTAAAATCATCTATCGCTTCAAAGTATTTATCAAGCTCAAACTCTGCTAATCCTTTATGGAAGGAGGCTTCTTTTTCTTCGATCCCTAAATTAACCGCCGAACTAAAATCGTTTAATGATTTTGTAAAATTTGAAAGTTTAAAATGTGAAATTCCACGATAGTAAAATGAATATTTATCTGTTGGATTGTTATCCAGAACTTCAGAAAAATCTTCTATGGCACCTTTATAATCTGAAATTTTAAATTTGTTTAAACCGCGCTTAAAAACTAAACCTAAATTTTGAGCATCATGTTTTAGTATTACATTAATATCATCAATAGCGCCTTTAAAATCTTTTTTCTTTTCTCTACCCGCGGCCCTTACGTATCTATCTGTAAGATTTTCATTATTTAATTCTAAATCTAAATTTGCTTGTAAAAAAACCCTATCGTTGTATGAAAGTTTTGAATTTTTACCGGAAGCAAAGTATTTGGAAATTTTAATTAATAAAAACACACAAATTGTAAATACACCTGCAATAATTATTGTAAGCGTAGAAGTATCCATTTTCGCAACTAAACCTTATATTTAACATCGTAAAAAAACATTTCCCACACAACAGAAACATATACTATACCAATGAGGTAAATGTGGAATTAATAGACTATTTAATCGTTCTTGCGTACTTCATTTTTTCGATATCAATTGCCTTAATTTATTCTAAAAGAGCCGGAAAGAGTACGGAAGACTTCTTCCTTTCGGGTAGAAACTTACCATGGTATTTAGCAGGCATATCAATGGTTGCAACTACCTTTGCTGCGGATACTCCGTTGGCTGTTACTGAACTTGTGGCTAAAAATGGTATTTCAGGAAACTGGATTTGGTGGAACTTTGCCTTTGGTGGAATGCTTACTGTTTTTTTCTTTGCAAGATTATGGAGACGCGCTGGAATAATGACTGAAGCAGAATTTGCAGAGATAAGATACTCAGGAAAACCTGCAAGATTTCTAAGAGGCTTCCGCGCTTTATATCTTGGTTTATTTATGAACGTGATAATTATCGGATGGGTTAACAAAGCTATGTCATCAATACTACAAGGAATGTTTGGTATTGATGAGTCTGTTGTTATGTTGTATGTTTTTGGGTGTATGATTTTAGTCGCGCTTTACTCGGCAATATCAGGTTTGTGGGGAGTTGTAATTACAGATGCATTTCAATTTTTTATTGCAATGACCGGGTGTATTATTCTTGCGATTATTGTTGTCAACTCACCTCAAGTTGGCGGCATTGCGGGTTTAAAACAAAATTTACCACCTTACGTTTTTGATTTCTTTCCAACTATTTCCGATGTACCCTCCGCTGCAGGAATTTTAGCAATGTCATTTTTTTCTTTTCTTGCTTACATCGGAATAATTTGGTGGGCTTCCTGGTATCCGGGTGCAGAACCGGGCGGCGGCGGATATGTTGCACAACGAATGATGTCTGCAAAAGATGAAAAACATTCTCTCTTTGCAACTCTATTTTTTCAGATTGCGCATTATGCAATTAGACCTTGGCCCTGGATTTTAGTTGGCTTGGCATCACTTGTGCTTTATCCGGAACTTGCTGATGCAGAAAAGGGAATGGGTTTTATTTATGCAATGCGCGATTTTCTTCCGGCAGGATTAAAAGGATTGTTAGTCGCGGCTTTTTTTGCCGCATACATGAGCACCATTGCAACGCAGCTAAATTGGGGTACATCATACATTATTAATGATTTTTATAAACGATTTGTAAATCAAAATAAAAAAGAATCGCATTATGTTTTATCTTCTAGAATCGCTACAATGATTTTAATGTTAATCTCTTTATTTGTTACACTCTTTATAAGTAAAATTTCCGGTGCGTGGGCATTTATAATTGAATGCGGTGCAGGAGTTGGATTGGTTTTGATTTTAAGATGGTTCTGGTGGCGAATAAATGCATGGTCAGAAATATCTGCAATGATAACACCGTTTATAATTTTTCCAATCTTAAAAAGTTATGGAGTTTTGTTTCCCTACAGTTTATTTATAATCGTACCGGGCACAACATTAGTTTGGGTTGTGGTTACGTTATTAACAAAAGCAACGGATGAACAAGTTTTGTTTTCATTCTATAAAAAAATTCATCCCGGCGGCGTAATGTGGAAAAAGATTTCTGATAAATTGCCGGATGTTGAAAGCGATACCGGATTTTTTAGATTGTTTATTAACTGGTTAATTGGAGTTATTTTAATCTATTCAATTTTATTTGGTACGGGAAAACTGATAATGGGTGAGTTTATAGATTCAATTATTTACTTGGTGGTTGCAGCAATTTCCGTTTCAATTATTTATGTTAATCTTTCTAAAATTGGTTGGAAGACAGTTATAAAATAAAATGTTTGATTTAGCACGTTTAAAAGAAATAGAGCTTGTACTTTTTGATGTTGATGGAACATTGGTAAACGATGAGGGAGAAATTGGTGCGCAAACAAAACAGCTTATAATGGAGATTAAAAAACTTGGTGTGCTTTTTTCATTTGCATCAGGGCGTCTTCATTCAGCATTGGTTCCTTTGGCTGAAGAGCTTAAAATACATTTGCCGCTGATATCTTTAGATGGCTCATCAATAAAAAGTATTTCAAGCCAGTACTATGTTTATCGTTCTTTCCTAAAAGAAAGTCAAGTAAAAAAAGCAATTGAGCTTTCAGAAAAATATCTTTTAAACATTGCGCTTTGTCATGCAGAAGCAATTTATTTTACGGAACAAAGTTCAGTTATTCCAAAACTGATGGATAAGTTTGGTGCGGTTTATCAATCAGTAGATTCGTACGATGATTATACAAACACAACTTTAGAAATTGTTTTTGCCGGCGATAATCGGAGCACAGTAGAATTTGTTAGGGATAAATTAAGTTTTCCCTTTACACTGGGAACATCAGTATCCTTTTTTAGATCCCAATCTCAGGAAGGAATTTATTATCTTGAAGTGCGAAGATCAGGTTCATCTA
>JAGOXU010000291.1 GCA_018059515.1 Ignavibacterium sp. | reverse complement strand
TGTCTAATCAGGGAATGGCAATGCCGCCCCAAAAAAGCTTGATGGAGATAAATAAAGATCATAAGCTTATAAAAAACCTGATAAATGTATTTAAGAAAAATGAGAATGATCAATTTATAGCAGACACAACCGAGCAGCTTTATGAATCAGCGCTGTTGCTTGAAGGTAATCTTGAAGATCCACATAAACTTGTTAATAGATTAAATAAAATGTTAACTGATGCGAGCGAATTATATAGTAAAGCCTCTCCCACCCCCTCCGAAGGAAGGGAGTAAGGCAGTTAGGGTTAAATGAATATAATGTTATTAAATAGAATAATATCTCAAATTAATTTTTCCAGTTCCTCTTTCTTTAGGAAAGGGGTTAGGGGAAGGGCTTTTTATGTCATTTAATTTTAACAGACTAACAGTAAAAGCGCAGGAAATTGTTCAAACAGCAATTGAGATCGCGCAGAATTATAACAACCAAATCGTTGAGCCGGAACATATTCTTGCCGCAGTTGTGCAGGAAAGCGGAAACGTTGCCGAAAGTGTTATCAAAAAAACCGGCGGAAATTTTAATGCGGTAAAACTAAAAGTTGTTCAATTGCTGGAAACACTTCCAAAAGTAAGCGGCACAGGGTTGGGCAATCAGCAAATGTCTCAATCGCTTGCAAAAGTTTTTGATGAGGCAGCCGAAGAAGCAAAAAGTCTAAAAGACGATTATGTTTCGACAGAGCACATTCTGCTTTCCTTGTCTAATGATAAAGGAAAAGCAGGACAGCTTTTAAGAGATAACGGAATAACTTATAAAGATATACTTTCAGCACTAAAAGATATTCGCGGCACACAGCGTGTAACTTCTCAAAATCCTGAAGATACTTATCAATCTTTAGAAAAGTATGGAAGGGATCTAAATGAACTTGCAAAACAGGGTAAACTTGATCCGGTTATTGGAAGAGATGAAGAGATCCGTAGAGTACTTCAAGTTTTATCACGAAGAACAAAAAACAATCCAGTCCTGATTGGAGAACCAGGTGTTGGTAAAACCGCAATCGCCGAAGGAATTGCTCACAGAATTATTTCCGGCGATATTCCAGAAAATTTAAAGACTAAAAGAATTGTTGCACTTGATATGAGCGCGCTTGTTGCCGGAGCACAATTCCGCGGACAGTTTGAAGAAAGATTGAAAGCGGTTATCAAAGAAGTTCAGGAATCAAACGGAGAAATTATTCTTTTTATTGATGAGCTTCACACACTTGTTGGTGCTGGAGCAACGCAAGGTGCGATGGATGCGGCAAATATTTTAAAACCAGCTCTGGCTCGTGGCGAGTTGCATGCAATCGGCGCTACAACTTTAGATGAATATAAGAAGTATATCGAAAAAGATGCTGCACTTGAAAGACGTTTTCAACCTATACTTGTCGGCGAACCATCCGAAGAAGATACAATTTCAATTTTGCGCGGACTTAAAGAACGTTACGAAGTTCACCATGGTGTGCGCATAACCGATGGTGCAATTGTAGCAGCAACTCAACTTTCGGAAAGATATATAACAGATAGATTTCTTCCCGATAAAGCGATTGATCTTATTGATGAAGCGGCATCAAAACTAAGAATTGAAATTGATTCTATGCCGGAAGAACTTGATGCGCTTGAACGAAAAGTTAAACAGCTTGAAATTGAACGTGAAGCATTAAAGCGAGAGAAAGATGATGCATCTGCAAAACGACTTGAGGAGTTGCAAAATGAACTGAGCGAACTTAATACCGATCGATCAACACTTCGTGCTCATTGGGATATTGAAAAAGAGAAGATTCAAAAGATTCGGATTATGAAAAGCGAGATTGAAAATCTAAAGCTCGATGCCGAAAAATATGAACGCGAAGGTGACCTTGGAAAAGTTGCTGAAATACGTTACGGAAGAATTGTAAATCTTGAAAAGCAGTTAAAGGAAGAGACTGAAAGACTTGCTAAAGCTCAATCTGATAAAAAGATGTTGAAGGAAGAGGTTGATGCTGAAGATATTGCTGAGGTTGTTGCAAAGTGGACAGGGATTCCTGTTAGCAGAATGTTGGAAAGTGAACGCAGCAAGCTTTTAAAACTGGAAGATGAATTACATAAGCGAGTGATTGGACAGGATGAAGCTGTTTCTGCAGTTGCAAATGCTATTCGTCGTTCACGTTCAGGATTACAAGACACAAATCGTCCTATCGGTTCATTTATTTTTCTTGGAACAACCGGTGTTGGAAAAACAGAACTTGCTCGTGCACTTGCAGAAATTCTTTTTGATGATGAACACGCAATGATACGAATTGATATGAGCGAGTATATGGAAAAGTTTTCTGTATCACGATTGATCGGTGCGCCGCCCGGTTATGTTGGATATGAAGAAGGCGGACAATTGACAGAAGCTGTAAGAAGAAGACCATACTCAGTTGTTTTACTTGATGAAATTGAAAAAGCACACGCAGATGTTTTTAATGTTTTGCTTCAGGTTTTAGATGATGGAAGATTAACCGATAACCAGGGGCGAACAGTGAACTTTAAAAATACAATCATAATAATGACATCAAACCTTGGCTCGCATATTATTCAGGATAGACTTGAATCATTTGATGAAGACAATGTTGAAACCTTTATGGGTGAGCTAAGACAGCAAATGCACGACTTACTGAGAAAGACTATTCGCCCTGAGTTTTTAAACAGGATTGATGAAATTGTTTTATTCAAACCCTTATCAAGAACCGAAATAAGAAGCATTGTCGATATTCAACTTTTGCGCGTGCAGAAAATGTTAAAGGAAAAAGAAATAACTCTTGATGTTTCCGATGAAGTGAAAGATTGGCTTGCACAGCTCGGTTACGATGTAACCTATGGCGCGCGTCCATTAAAAAGAGTGATTCAAAAATATCTTATCAATCCCCTTTCGCAGGAATTACTTGCAAGCAACTTTGTTGATGGTGATACAATTAAAGTTAATGTTGGCGAGAAGGCTGGGTTAATGTTTTCTAAATAGACGCATGATCTATGATTCTGGATGAATATGTGCTTGTAATGTTATCATTAAAAAGATATATTTGATAAAAATTTAATTTATAGGTAATGATTTGAGTGACAATATTGAATACATAGTTGATAATGAGGGAAATAAAGTCTAAAGATCTTACAAAAGAAAAAATTATAAAATATGCCGGCTCAATAAAACTAAACGCTGATCCTGTTGAATACCAGAGGAGTTTGAGAAATGAGTGGGAATAAATTCCTGCTGGATACAAATACAATACTTTACCTGCTTGGTGGAAAACTAAATCCAAAAGACCTTCTCGGGGGAAAACTTATCATTTCTTTTCACTATCAACCGACTAAAATTTAACGCGCACAAAAAAGTTTATAAAATTACGGGTATTCAAACAAAATCCTATATAGTTAAAAGTATACCCCCTGCTAAGTTACAGCAGGGAATAAACTTAGT
>JAGOXU010000108.1 GCA_018059515.1 Ignavibacterium sp. | reverse complement strand
ATCCTGTGCTGATCTTAGTACTGATCCTGATAAAAACACAAATCAAACTAACTCCAAAATTCAAATTACAACTCCATCAAATAACGGAACTATGATGGAAGGGAATAATGAAATAATTTATTCTTTAGTACAACCATATTCAATAAAATTTCTTGAGTTATATGTTGATGGAGTATTCGTTAAAAACATTCCACCGAACAGCAACGGAACTGCGCCGATAGTTTCATATCAAGTTGATTCAAGTTTTATCGGAAAGAAAATAAATTTGTATTTAATCTATTATGATAATGACGGCACCTCACAAAAAAGTAATATGGTAACAAATGTTTTAATTACGAATGACAGTAGAGTTCCTTTTAAACCTTACAATTTATCTCTACTTAAACTTAGTGATGGTTCTATAAATATCGGATGGAAAGATTCTTCGCGCTATGTTGAAAGATACGAGCTTTGGCGTAAAATAAATTTAGATGGTATTTATGAATTGCATCAGCAGCTTTCAGGTAAATCAAATAATACTAATGATGATAATCTTGATACAAATAAAATTTATTTTTATAAAATACGCGGATATAAAAATTCCGGCTTTTCAGATTTTAGTAATGAAATAAACACAGCGGGAATAATCACATCAGGAAATCTTTTTCCTCCAACTAATCTTACAGCTAGTGTTAGCGGAATTTCAAATGTTAATTTAAGCTGGACAGATAACAGCAACAGTGAAAATTATTTTGTTGTTGAAAGAAGTTCGGATAATACAATTTTCAATAGAATTGCCGTTCTTGCAAAAAACACAACATCATTTAAGGATTCTGGAAATGGGCTTGTACCAGGTAATACTTATCAATACAGAATCGCTGCTTATTCCAATGAAGATTCAGCTTTTAGTAATATCGTAAGCGTAAAAATTACAGCAAGTATTTTACTTCCTCCAACAAATCTTGCGGCAGCTTACAACAGCACTGTAAAAGTTATTCAATTAACATGGAATAATTCAGACAATAATATTTTGTATTTTGATATCGAAAGAAAAATTGGTTCTGACAATTATTCGCTTCTACGCAGAATTGAAGCGACAAGCAATTTATATTTAGATTTTAATATTGATACAAATAAAACTTATACTTACAGAATTCGCGGTTATGATTTAAATCGGTTTTCTGAATATTCCAATGAAGTGGTAATCTCTACTAATTAATTTATCGGTTTTAATCAGGTGGAAATAAAAAATAAAGATTGGCTCGATATTCTTGGAAGAAACTCCGATTACCATGGTGACCCGCTAATAATTTTAGATGATTCATTTGAAATTATTTTTACAAATCATAAAGCCGCCGAACTTTTTATAATTGACGATTATCATATAACATTAGAACAAGTATTTGAAAAGGAAACAGTTCAACAATTAACAGATATTATTGGACCTGTTATAAATACTTTTCAAAAAAAAATATTTAAAGAAACATCATTAAATTTAAAAGCCGGCAGCACTTTAGAATTTGATCTTGCCATCGAACCTATCCAAACAGATGAAACAACAAACATCATTTTGATTTTTAGAAATATCAAAAACATTAATCAAAATAATTTACTGAGCAGGATAAAAATATCTTCCTTAGAAAATCTAAACACAAATAATGATAATCCTGTTAAAACTATCATAAATGATTTAAAGCGTTTAACTCCATTTACTATCGTATCATTAAAGCTTGCCAAAAATGTGATTGATCAATACGAATTTCCAATCTGGATTAAAGATGTAGAAGGTAAATTGATCGCAATAAATGATGCCTACTCCAGAGTTTTGGGTATTGAAAATTCTTTTGCAGCAGGAAAAAACCATGAGACATTTTTACCGCCTTACAAAAAAGTAATTTATAAAATGATGGATCAATACGTTTTGCTTAATGGTAAGCAAATAATTTTAGAAGGATTTACAAAAAAAGTTAAAAATATTGAAGTTATTGACAGTTTGATTCAAGTTCCTTTAATCAATAATTTAAATAAAACTATTGCAATGGTTGGTCTAATTGTTGATAATAAGTATGATTATTATAACTTTTGGGGCGGAGAAGAATTTTCTAATGTTTTGCTTAATCATTTTCCGAATCCTGCCGCTTTTTTAAGTGCAGATGGAGTGATTAAGTTTGCAAACGAAACTTTTAAAGAATTTTTTAATTTTGCAGATGAACAAATTGTTGATAAAAGATTTGCTGAAATTTTTCCGTTAGATATTGTAAAAAAAATCGTAACTTTTATTGAAAATGATTTAACAGAAGATTTTATCCAAATTAAGGACAATACAAGCCCTAAAAATAATTTTGGTAATGATGTAAAACTATTATTAACAAAAATTTCTGGTAAGGAAAAAAACAATTCAAATATTTTTGTTACGATTGAATCAAAAACTGATACAACAAAATTTGAAGATGATCTTCAAAATATTTTAATGCATAGAGGAACAATGTTCGATATTTTAATTCAAAAAAATCCGGAACCAATATTTGTTTACGAAAAAGAAAATTTAAAATTTCTTGAAGTAAACGAAGCAGCAATAAAACTATACGGCTATAATCGGGAAGAATTTCTTCAAATGGATTTAACTGATCTTTATGCTCCCGAAGATATTCAGACCTTGTTAGATTCGTTTGGTGATGAAGCCTCTGAGGCAAGATTCAGTAAACCTTTCAGACATCGTAAAAAAGATGGAACTAATGTTCTTGTTGAGATAAGCAAAACTTCGTTTAAGTTTAATGATAAGGATGCACATTTTAATATTGTAAAAGACATAACAGACAGTGTTGAAAAGGAAAAACAGTATCAAATATTAAAAGTAGTTTTTAATGAATCGGATTTGATGATATTTAGTACGGATGCTTCGGGCTTTATAACTTTTGTAAATCAAAATGTATTTAAAAATCTTGGCTACACAAACGATGAAATACTTCAATCCTCATTTACAAGCCTTGTTTCTGATGAAGATCGCGGGATCGTAAACACAACTATTTTTCAATCGCATTTAAAAGATTCGGTTGAACTTCAATCAATGATTAAAGATGCAAGCGGAAATCTTTTTGATTCAGAAATTTCTGCTGCACCAATTCTTGATTTTGATGGAAATGTGGATTCATATACAATTATTGTAAAACCACTTACTTCCAAAAGTATTAATGATAAACCAAAAGAGATTGTAAAAGAAATTATTAGAGAAGTTGTTGTTGAAAAACCTGTTCAGGCAAAAACAAAAACTATAATCCCGGATTCTAATTTTCTTTCAGGAATGTTTCATGAAATCTTAACTCCAATTAATGTAATAATAGGATTTTCACAAGAATTAATTAGCAGCACAGAAAATCCAACTGAAGAGCAGCTTGAAGCATCCGAAATCATAAATCAAAATCGTATTAAAATGATGGATACGATGAACGCTGTGGTTGAGTATTCTGATATTATGCAGAATAAATCCCCATTAAAAATTGAAGACATCACAATTACAGATGTTATAGAAAAGTTAGATTCTAATATCAAGGATATAACAGGTATAAATGATATTTCATTTGCATATGGAAAAATTTCTTCATCATTAAAGTTTAAATCGGATAAGCAGAAATTTGAAAATTTTATTCTTTCGTTAATAAAAGTTGTATCACGATTAAGCAAAGACAAAAAAGTTTACTTCTCTGCTTTTACAGTTGAGTCGGAATCATTTCTTATTGGTGTCAGCGATCAATATGGTAATCCATCTGAATATGTAGCTAAAGTGCTTGAACAAGTTTTTGGCAATGATAAAGACCCTAAGGATTATGGTTTACCCAAGCTAACAACTTATTTAGCACGCATCCTTTTAGAATATCTGGGCGGAAAGTTTTATAAATCTGCTGATGACACGGTGAGAAAAGAAACGGGATTTATCTTTCCGATGGAATTGACTTCTGATTCAGAAAAACAAAATTATGATTCAATACAGGAAATTATTTCTTCTATTCCTTCATCAGAAAAGATAATTCCAGAAGATGTAACCGAATCGATTGATAACAATATTGAAAACATTAATCAGTCAGAAAATTTAGTAGATGCAATAAATGAAAACGAGTTTACTGATGAAAATACATCTAAACCTGCGGAAGAATTTGTATCAGAAAAAACTTTAGTTGAAGAGTCTGATGATATTTTCAAACCTGTTTCACCAATTGCAAATGAACTGCTTTCTAAAATAGGAGATGAGCAGCAATCTGAAGTAGATACTATTCAACAAGAATCTCAGAAATTTGAGAACTTGAATAGTGATAGCTCAGAAGAGTTAAATGAAATTGAAACCATTAAAGATGAATCCGAAGTTCCAGAAAATATTTCCGAAGTTATTAAAGCTGAATTAGCTTCTGATACTGAGAACGTTCCGGATGAAAAACCGGCGCAGTCTTTGGACTTAACAAAACTGAATTGCCTATACATTGAAGATCAGGTTGATTCCCAGATTTTATTTAAAGTGCAGATGAAAGAACTGCATGATGTTAAGTTTGCAGTAAGTTTTGAAGAGGCGCAATTGATTCTGCTCAACCATCAATTTGATTTTATTGTTATGGATATAAATTTGCAAGGTGAGTACAATGGACTTGATGCTTTGAAAATTATCAAAACAATGCCTGCATTCAGTTCAATTCCAATTATTGCCGTTACAGCTTATGTACTGCCGGGCGATAAAGAAAAGTTTATTGCCGCTGGATTTGATGATTTTATTTCCAAGCCGATATTTAAAGAAAAAATGATGGAATCGTTGGAAAAAATATTTCTTTCTAATCATTAAAAAATAAAATTTCATTCTAATCCTCTTAATTTTAATATCTTAAGAAGATTTTTTTATTCCTGCCTTGACATTCTACTCTTTCCAAATTAAGTTAGCATACAAATGTATGGTAATTATTATTTGGAGCAATTATGCAAAAAGATTTAACAGAAATTCAAAAAAACATTTTAGACTTTTTGATAGAGCAAATAAAAGGGAAGGGAATTCCACCAACCTTAGCCGATGTTGCAAAGCATTTTGGATATAAAAATCGTGCAACAGTGCAGCAGCATTTTGCCGCAATCGAAAAAAAAGGCTACATTAAAAAAAATCCTAAACTTTCTCGTGGAATTGAATTAACGCTTGAAGAAAAATTCTTTGTACCGCGTCCGGTACTTGGAGAAGTTGCGGCGGGCAATCCACTTACAATTTATCCCGATGCAATTGATACAATTCAGCTTCCAACAATTGCAAGAATGCCGCAGGATTCGTTCCTGCTTCGTGTAAAGGGTGATAGCTTAAAAGACGCACATATTTTTAGCGGAGATATTGTAATTGTTAATCCAAATCTTGAACCTAAGAATGGGCAAATTGTAGTTGCAATTCTTGATGATGCAGCGGTAGTAAAAAAGTTTTATAAAAAGAGAAATGAAATTGAATTGGTATCTGAAAACCCGGAATACAAACCAATTGTTATAGATAAAAAACATCCATTATTTAAAATTGTTGGAATTGTTGTTGGGATTTACCGCAGTATGGAAAAGAAAGCAGTTTGAAAAATTTTATTAAAACTTTGTAAACATTAATTAGCGTTATTATAAAAAATAGTTTAAGGTAAAAAATGAAAATCACATTTTTAAGTTTAATAATCTTAGCAATAATTACTGGGAATTTAATTACAATTAAAGCACAATGTTCCGATGCTGGCGTTTGCTCGGTAGGAGGACATTTAATGGAACAAGAAAATAAAAGCTTATTTAATATTTCGGCATCATATAAATTTGGTTCAAGCGGAAAAGATGATGAAGTAAAATATCATTCGTTTCAACTTGGTGCTGCTTATAATGTTTTAGAAAAAACATCTTTCCAACTTTCAATACCATATAATATTCAATCGGGACCCTTAGGTGAAGTAAATGGGATTGGAGATTTAATATTTAGTGCAACTCAAAATATTTATTCAGATGAAAGTTCTTCTTTAGCCACATCAATTGGGGCTAAACTTGCAACTGGGGATGATAATAAGAAAGCGAATCTTCCTACGGCATATCAATCTGGTCTGGGTTCAAATGATGTTTTATTAGCTTTAAACTATTCTTACAATGATATCGGATTAGGAATCGGATATCAATTAGCAGGCGGAAGAAATAAGAACACACTAACAAAATTAAAACGCGGAGACGATCTGTTGTTGCGGGCTTCATACAATTTTTCATTCGATGGGTTTCGAATTATGCCGCAGCTATTATTTATAAAAAGATTTGGTGAATCGAGTATTTTAGACACAGCTTACATTGGAGCAATGGAAACATATATTGATGTTGCAAATAGTGATCAGACTCAGCTTAATTTTTTAACAACATTTCAATATCAAATAAATAATAACTATTCATTGGTTGCTGATTTTGCTTTCCCTTTTTTAAAAAGAGAAGTAAATGTTGATGGTCTTACACGTGCATTCAGCGTGTCGGTTGGAGTTGTGTTTATAGTTGACTAACGTTTTAAAATAATTAAGAGTTTAGTCGTTTAGTAATTTCTTCTTTTAGGAATTTAAATCTGTTTTCTAAATAAAATTTTCTCTCATTGGCTTCAAGTGGCTGTTATGCTTTTAGTTCTTTTTAACGCTGCTGATTCGATTACACCCTGTAATTGCTGCGAAGAAATATTGTAATAACTTAGCGCAGTTGTAAATGATATATAAGAGGGAACCTGAATTAAGTTTGCAAGCCTAAATAATTCTTCTTCACTTAGGTTTTTAAATTTATTTGTGGTGATGTACAAATTATTTTTTAGTCTGATTAATAAATTACTCTTTACATATCTATTTGCAGAAACCTTAGCAGATTCTTTACTGATGGAAAGAAGTTCGGATATTTCTTCGATTGAAAAAGTTAGCTTATTAGCAGTATTTAATTGATTGATCTTCATAGATAATAACACTAATGCTAACTTAGTATATTTATAAAGTTGAAGTTATGACCTAATAAAAAGATATAAAAAATGTTTCAAAATATTCCTTTATCAGAATTAAACTTTTTAGATGAGTATGAAATATCGTCTCTTCCAATACATCTGTACAAAAATATTTCAGGAAAAAATAACGGGGTTCCTTTTGATATCTACAATTATGATTTCCTTTTTAATGATGAGGAGACAATTCGAATAATAAGAAACGGCTTAACCATAGGATGCTTTTATATAGAATCTCCGGGAATGCGCTCTTTATTAAAAAAACTTGATGTTACAACTTTTGAAATGCTTACTGCTGCAAGTTCGATAATCCGACCTGGGGTTGCGGAAAGTGGAATGATGCAGGAGTTTATTGCCCGTCACAAAGATCCTTCAAAAAGGAAATACCTATTACCCCAAATGGAAACAGTATTGGCTGAAACCTATGGAGTTATGGTTTATCAGGAAGATGTAATAAAAGTAGCTCATCACGTTGCGGGCTTAACTTTGGATGAAGCAGATGTTTTAAGAAGAGCAATGAGTGGTAAGATGCGTTCTCATCACGCTATGCAATTAATTGTTAATAGATTTTTTGAATCGTGTGATAAAAAAAAGATTTCGCGTAAAGTATCAAATGAATTATGGCGGCAAATAGAATCTTTTGCTGGTTATTCTTTTTGCAAGGCACATAGTGCAAGTTTTGCACTGTTGTCGTTTCAGGTAGCTTACTTAAAGGCTCATTTTTCTGCTGAGTTTATGGCTTGTGTTCTTAATAACCGAGGAGGTTTTTATTCGAGTGCTGTTTACATTCAAGAAGCTAAACGATTGGGAATTAAAATTCTTCTTCCGTGTATAAATAAAAGTGAAAATGAGTATAAGGGGAGCGATAAACAAATTCTTATTGGGCTTATGGCTATAAAATATCTTTCTAATTCATCTATAAAAAACATACTTATGCAGCGAGAAAAATTTGGCAAATATGTTTCTCTTGCAGATTTTATTATAAGGACCAAACTTGGAATAAAAGAAATACAACTTTTAATAAAAAGTGGAGCGATGGACTGTTTTGCAGAAACACGTCACACCCTTTTAAGATTAGCTGATGTTTATTTTAATAGATTCAAAATACTGGACGAAGGATATAATGATCTCTTTATTAATGAATCTTTTGAACTTGAGAATACTGTAAAAACAAATATTGATCTTTCTATTGAAGAAAAATGTATCGCTGAATATGAATCATTTGATTATATGGTTACGAAACATCCACTTGAGTTTTTTACTGAATGGAATGAAAAATTATCCTTGGTATCTTCAAATCAAATGCAAAAGCATGCGGGTAAAAGAGTTAAGATGATTGGCTGGTATATGTCTTCCAAAAGAATAAAAACTAAAAAGGGTGATATTATGAAGTTTTTATCACTTGAAGATTTGTTTGGTACTTATGAAGCAGTAATCTTTCCTCGTGTTTACGCTTTAGTGGCGGAGAATACTCTTTCAATGGGTCCGTATATTATTGAAGGAAGAATTGATAACGACGGTTTTAATAATATTATAGTTGATAGCATAGAAATACTTTCGCATATAAAGGTAAAAATAAATTCACATAATGATAGTGCCGAAAAATATTATATGCCCGATGACGAAGGTTTGAACGAGAATGATATTTATTGTTCAACTATGTTGAACATTGAAAAACTAAAAATTGCATACGCAGGTTAAACGATGA
Source organism: Ignavibacterium sp. (assembly GCA_018059515.1). Lineage (GTDB taxonomy): Bacteria > Bacteroidota > Ignavibacteria > Ignavibacteriales > Ignavibacteriaceae > IGN3. The sequence goes on along the minus strand of JAGOXU010000108.1, from coordinate 2,708 downwards.
TTCCGCTTCATGTACATTCCAATTATTCTTTGCTTCAAGGTGTTATAACAATTGAAGATATAATTGATAAAGCAATAAGTTATAACCTTAGTGCGGCGGCGCTTACAGATACAAATGCAATGTACGGGCTTATTGCATTTTATAAAAAAGCAAAAGAGAAAGGAATTAAGCCCATTATAGGGGCTTATATAGATGAACCAAATAACAAAAATATTTATGCTGTATTTATTGCTAAAAATTTTGATGGCTACTCAGATATTTGCAGAATAATAACAGCAAGAAAATTAAAAGATAATTTTTCCTTATTTGAAATTTTACAAAGTAATTTTTTAAATCTTTTTATCTTAACGCCATCTATAGAATTGCTGCAAAAAATCCCGGCATATAAAAATATTTATGCAGAGTTAATCATAACAAAGGCTAATAAATTAATAGCAAGAAAATTATTTGAAGCAGCAAAAGGAAAAAAAATAAAATATATAATTTCTAATCCTGTTTACTTTTCTGAACCGGATGATTATCAATTGTACAAAGTTGTTACTGCCATTAAGAATAGAAACACATTTAAGAACCTTAGAGAAGAAGAACTTTTAGATAGAGAATTTTATTTCAAATCTCCGCATGGTTTTGAACAGCTAAAAAATAAATTACCTGAAGCTTTTACCAACGTTCAATTTATTGTTGATCAGTGTAATATTGATTTTGAACTTGGTAAACATAAACTACCTAATTTTCCGGCATATACTGAACATTCATCTTTTTCATTATTATGGAAATATGCATTTGAAGGATTAGAAAAAAGATATGGCAAAATTATAAATAGTATCGAAGAAAAATTAAGAGAAGAACTACAAGTTATAGATGAGTTAAAACTTGCCGACTATTTTTTAATTGTTCATGATATTTATCTAGAAGCAAGACGGAGGGGAATGATGCTGCTTACTAGAGGCTCGGCTGCAAACAGTTTGGTTTGTTACTGTTTAGGCTTAACGGAAGTTGATCCTGTAAAATACGATTTTTACTTTACAAGATTTTTAAATAAAAGCCGATCATCTTTGCCGGATATTGATATTGATTTTAGCTGGAAAGAAAGAGATGAGATTGTTCAATATATATTTAAAAAATATGGTTATAGCAAGGTTGCTTTTATTTCTACCCACGTAACAATGAAAGCACGATCCGCATTTAGAGAAACCGCAAAAGTATTTGGGTTTTCAGATAAAGAAATATCAACTATTAGCAAGTATATCCCATGGACAGATGCAAAAAATTTACCGGATATATCAAAACGTTTTCCTGAATCTAAATCACTTAATTTTAATGTTGAGCCATGGAAAAGCATAATTAATATTGCTTCAAAATTAGCAAACTTTCCAAGACATCTCAGTATTCATCCGGGCGGAATAGTTATTTCGCCGCTGCCGATCACAACTTATACTGCACTTGAATATGCTGCAAATAAAGGCGTGGGTCTAATAATTACACAACCCGATATGTATGGTGTTGAAGATCTTGGGCTTGTAAAAATAGATCTGCTTAGTCAAAGATCGCTGGGAGTTTTAAGAGATACAATTCAGCAAATAAACAATAATTATTTTAATAAAACTAAAAACGTTTCGTAAAAACAGGAAAGTATAAATGTGCAAATTCAATATTGGTACTGCAGGCTGGTCTTACAAAGATTGGGTGCCAAGTTTTTATCCTAAAAATCAAACTGGTGGATTTGACTGGCTACAATTTTATTCGCACTATTTTAATTGTGTTGAGGTAAACTCAACCTACTACACTTACATAAGTCCAAAAGTTGTTGATGGCTGGATTAGAAAAGTTGAAGATTCAAATGATTTTATTTTTCATATAAAACTTCATCAGGATTTTACACACAAAAAAAAGTTTGATGAACAGAACATAAAAGCTGTGCGATACAATCTTGAACAATTAAGAAAATCAGAAAGACTTGGTGGATTGCTTATACAATTTCCATATTCATTTCCGTTCGATGGAAATTCCGTGCAGCATATTCAAAAATTAAGAGATATTTTTTCTGATGTAAATTGTTTTGTAGAAGTTCGTCATTCAAGCTGGAATAATAATCGTGCTTTAGAATTCTTTAAAGAAAATGATTTAACTTTCTGTACTATTGATCAACCGCAAATAGGGCAGGCAATTGAGTTTGATCCAATCATTACTAACGATAAAGCTTATATTCGATTTCACGGAAGAAATATAGAAGCATGGAAAAAATCATTAGCTAACTTTGGCAAACCACAGACTTACGAAGAACAAAGTTCTCGTTACAGTTATCTGTATTCTCCCGGAGAATTAATTGAAATTGAACAAAAGATCAAAGCAATTCAGCAAAAAGTTAAAGAAGTAAATGTGATAATGAATAATCATCCGCAAGGCGATGCAGTTGCAAACGCATTTGAGTTGATTCATTTACTAGAAGAAAAAACAAAAGTTGAAATGCCAATAACAATTATAAAAGCTTATCCGAGGTTGGAGGAAATAATTGTTAATTAAAGTTTACTTTATTGTTTAGTTTATAATGATTATTTTGCTAAAAAAAAGGAAAGAGTTCATGCAAGACTATAAAAATATAATAACAGTCGAGCCTGATAAAAGAGGAGGCAAACCTTGTATTAGAGGGATGAGAATCACTGTATATGATGTGCTTGGATATCTTGCTTCTGGAATGACAATCGAAT
>JAGOXU010000290.1 GCA_018059515.1 Ignavibacterium sp. | reverse complement strand
ATAAACCAATCCTAATATCCTGTAGGCTCTTCCTTTTTCAAGTTCACCAACATTTTCTTTTTTAAGACACTGATCAAGCAGTTCAATTGCATCAGTCCATTTACCTGCCTGGTACTCTTCTTCAGCCTTATCAAGTTGTTGTGTGCACTGATCTTTTGTTTGTGCATAAGTTGATGATAAATTTACAGTACCAGCATCAAAAGTCAGCATCGGTGCAAACAGCACAAATGCAGTAATTAATGCGAAACCGATAATTGATTTTTTCATTGCTTCCTCCTTAGGAAATATTTTATTTAATTAAATTATAAACTGTTTAATAACGTAAATATAAATTATTTTTTTATTCATTAACCAAAATATTAATACAATCCATATCGATAATAAAAATTATTTACTTTTAATAAGAGTAATTTCTTTTCTATCTTCCCGATCTTCTGATGCTTCATAAATACTTGTTGGAACTTCATACTTCTCTTCATTTGATGGTTCATATCCATCTTTTTTAAGAACAATTTTATAACTGCCTGCTTTAAGCTGTAACTGAATCGGAGTATATTTTCCTGTTGATACTCCATTTAAAAATATTTCACAGTAAGGTGGATTGGATAAGAGTGAAAGTTTAGCTATTCGGCTTAGATCATAATTTAATTTTTGTGTTGCTTCTCCGGTTACAGTGATAGACATTGTAGGCGTACTGCCTAATGTCGGATGCACTAATTTTATTTTATGCTTACCTGCCGGCAATTCCAAACTGAAAGGTGAATTTGTGTCCTGAACCTTTAAATCATCATCAATATAAATGCTTCCGTAAGGGCGAACTAATATTTCAACTTTACCCATTTGGCTACCTACTGGAATCAAGTCAACTGAAAGAGGTGTAAGTTTATCCAGTTCTACATTAATCGATTCACTATAATCTCCGAAACCCTTCTTTTTGATTACTAATCTGTGTGTGCCAATCGGGACTTTATTACTTGAATATGGTGTTGAACCAACAAAATCACCATTTAAATAAACAGATGCCTCAGATGGCTTTGTACTCACTTTTAATTTACCGAACTGGGTATCATTGGATGTTGTTACTAATGTTAATTGTTTTGTAATTGTCTTTCTCTTATTCAATATGATTTTGAAAGACTCATTATAATCATTATATCCGTTTTGACGAACAATTAATTGGTAATCAGCAACAGGTTGTTCATTATTTTCATAAGGAGTTTTTCCTGCAACTTCACCATTCAATATTACCGTTGCCCCTGATGGTCTGGAATCAATTTTTAGTATTCCAAATCCTTTAAAGTTAGGATCTTTTGTTAATATAAAACTAAACTGCTTGGATAAACTTTTTTCAACTGTAAAAGTAGTATCAATAATAAGATAACCTGGTTTTACTATTCTAATCTTGTTTTTACCAGGATTGATAGCGTAATTTTCCAGAGGCGAATTGCTTGCCAAATTATTATTATTGATATAAAGCTTTGCACCTGGAGGATTTGTAGCAATGTTTATTCTTTCTTGTTGAAGAGGTTTTAAATTAAATGAATGACTCGCATTATCCCCAGATTCAACAATAATTGAAGTATCAACCGTTAAAAATCCTTCTCTGCTAATTCTTAAATTTATCTTTCCATCAGATTCTAATTTATAATTTTTTATTGGTGAAGTTCCAATTGATTTATTGTTAATGCTTATTTCAGCTCCTGAGGGATTTGTTGCTACCGAAATATTAGTTTCATCCAATGTTTCACCACCAGGCATCAATACAAAAAACAAAATCGCTATCAGGGCTAAAATTGCAATGGAGGAAATTAAAACAACCGGTTTCTTAAAATCAATTTTGAAGCCTGATTTGGAATCTGTTTCTCTTGAACTATGTTCCGACTTAACACTTGCTTTCCCCTTGCCTTTTTCAACTAAATTATCTTTTTCAAAACTCTGAATGTCAACCAGCATTTCATCAGCAGATTGATACCTTTTTTCCGGATCTTTATTGATAGACTTAAATATGATCTTTGTAAGTTTTTTGGGAATGACAGAATTAAATTTTACGGGAGAGGGTATCTCACCATCAACAATTATTTTTTGTATAGTAAAATCAGAATCAGTTTTATCAAACGGAACACGTCCGGCAATCATTTCATAGATTGTCATTCCCAAAGAATACAGATCACTGCGGGAATCTACATTTTTTAATCCCTTTACTTGTTCCGGGGACATATAGTATAAAGTTCCAGCCCTTGCCTGCGTTACTGTACTTGATGGTCCTTTTTGTTCCACCACTTTGGCTAAACCAAAATCGGTTACCTTAATCGTCCCATTATCACATAAAAGTATATTACTTGGTTTAATATCCCTGTGTATTACTCCAACTTTATGAGCATGACCGATTGCATTGAGTAATTGTTTTGTTATAGACACTGCATCCGGAATATTGAATGGGCCATTTTCCTGCAAGTATTGGGATAATGGTTTTGATTCAACATATTCCATTACCATGAAAAATCCCGATTCAGTTTCTCTTAGTGCATAAACACCAACAATATTCTGGTTCTCAAGTTTCGCTAAAGCTTTAGCCTCAGTTTTAAATCGTCTTACAAAATTCTCATCTCTTGCAAGAAAAGGGTCTATCATTTTTAATGCAACAACTTTTTCAAGGCTTGTATCAAGTGCTTTGAATACAACGCCCATACCTCCTCTTCCAAGAACTTCTAATATGCGATAATTGTCAACAGTTTTTCCGATTAATGAATCCATTTACCTATACCGAAAGATTAAATCAATATTTATTTTTTTTCAAATGCAGAACCAATTATCAAATCATCAAACTCAACCTGCAAATTTGAATCTGAGAACAGTCCGATTCTGCCTTTAACAAAGCCATCGTTAAAATAAGACTTTAAAAGTTTATTATCATTATAAAGCATTATCCAAGGACCCAAACATTTTATTTTAAGATTAAATACTTTTTTATTTATATCAATTTGATTACCACCTGAAACAAGTACTTCTTCATTTCCGTTTTTAAATTTTAACAATTTATAATTTCCCAAATTATCAACAGCAAACAAATAATAATTTTCACTACCGTCGTTTTCCAATTTGCTATATCCAACAATAACACCAGCCTTGTAACCGGCATCGGTTTGTCCGTCAATGCGTAATTCAAAACTTACATCAATATCTTCCATCGGTTGCTTATAAATTATTTTTTTTGATTTATTAGTTTTTAAAAATATAAACTTTTTATCCTGATATTTATAATCATCCGCACTCAATCCGATAGCATCCCATTCGGTTAAATCCATGGACGAAAAAGTTTGATTTCCGACATCTTTTTTTGGATCCGAAGTTTGTTGATCGGTAATTTGAACTTTTTGTTTACTGTTATTATCTATTGTTTTTTTAACCACAGTTGAGGTGTTTTGAACACCTTTCTGAATTGAAATTATTTTATTGGCTAATTCCCTATTCTCAGGATTAAGAG
>JAGOXU010000289.1 GCA_018059515.1 Ignavibacterium sp. | reverse complement strand
AGGTTACAAAACAGAGAAGCATTTTTCCCAATGATGATGCACTAAAAAAAATGCTCTTCTTAGTTTACAGGGATATCTCTAAAAAATGGATTGTTATGCCTGTGCAAAACTGGACTGTTGCTTTATCACATTTATCCATTATTTTTGAAGAGAGATTAAAAAATGTTCTTTAACACTAAAACTCATTTACACAGATTATTTTACAGACTCTAATCAAAACCGAAGAACAAAAACAACTGCTTGAACTATTCACTTGAACTTTTTGGGTGTCCCAACGACAAAGTCAGGTGCGCATTAAATTATTTGTTTTTTCTGTCTAGTTTTTGGGGTACATCATAAACAAGTAAATAATATTACTTGAATTTTGTGTGAGCGTATGAATTACCGAACCAAGAACAAACATAATCACCTCAATTTATTTATTTCTTGATTATTTTATAACAAACGTAAGGAAAGAAAATGTTTAATTCAATCTAACAGAAAATAATTTTATAAATATTTTTTAAAATCCTACAAAATGGTAACCCTTGATGTAAATAAAAAAGGCGATTCAACCGAATCGCCTTAAAGAAATTATTTCAATATAATTGATTAAAGATTCTTTATTTCATTATTCAATTTTGTAATTGCATCTTTAGAATCTCCAAAATACATAAGTGCATTTGGATAGAAGAATAATTCGTTATCTATTCCTGCATAACCGACATTCATAGATCGTTTATTTATGATTACTGTTTTTGCATAATCAACATTTAGGATCGGCATTCCAAAAATCGGACTGCTTTCATCGTGACGTGCCGCAGGATTGACAACATCATTTGCACCGATAACAATTACAACATCTGTATTGTTAAAATCATCATTAATATCTTCCATTGCCAAAAGTTTATCATACGGAACTTGAGCTTCTGCGAGCAGAACATTCATGTGTCCCGGCATTCTACCAGCCACAGGATGAATTGCAAATCTAACATTGATTCCTTTTTTCTCAAGAATATTCATAAGATCACGCACTGCATGCTGTGCCTGTCCAACTGCCATTCCGTAACCGGGTACAATTATTACACTGCTAACAGAATCTAATAACATTGCAAGTTCTTCGGCATCAATTGATTTAACATCACCTTTTGGTGAAGTTGTTGACGATGATGCTGTTGTTGATCCTGCATTTGCCCATCCGCCAAGTACAACATTCATTAAGGAACGATTCATTCCTTTGCACATAATCATTGTTAAAATTATTCCTGATGCACCAACAAGTGCACCTGCGATAATCAAAACATTATTTCCTAAAACAAATCCGGTCATCGATCCAGCTAAACCTGAATAAGAGTTTAATAAAGAAATCGCAACAGGCATATCAGCACCACCGATAGGCAGAACTAATAAAACACCAAGCACTAACGAAACCGCTGTGATAATTAGAACAATATTTATCATAGCCGGAAACATTACCACGTAAGCACCGGCAGCCAAAACACCTAAAAACAATATTGCATTCATTGAATGCTGTAAAGGATACTTAACAACTTTTCCGGTTACAATTCCTTGTAGTTTTCCAAAAGCAATCAAAGAACCTGTAAATGTAACACCGCCAATTAAAATACTAAGTATAATTGCAACTCCCTGATCTAATGGAAGATTGAACGGTACACCAGAATTAACAGGATAGTTTGGATTTTTCTTAAAGTATTCTGAAAGCGCAACAAGTATCGAGGCGCCGCCGCCGAATCCGTTTAACATTCCAACCATTTGCGGCATTCCGGTCATTGGAGTTTTAATTGCCATAATCAGACCAACACTGGCACCTATGATTGTTCCAATAATAATCCATTCAAATGTAAGAACTTGCTGATCGAACAAAGTAGCAGCGATTGCTAGGAACATGCCTATCGCAGCGTAAAGATTTCCTTTTCTTGCAGTTTTTGGTGAACCAAGAAACTTAATACCAAAGATGAAAAAAATTGAAGCGATCAGATATGTAATTTCTATAACTATTTTCATTTTTCAGCTCACTTCTTTTTAAACATTTTTAACATGCGATCGGTAACAAGAAATCCGCCGACAACATTAATCATTGCAAATACAACAGCTATCAATCCAAGTATTGTACTGATTGTAAATTGTTCAAGTCCGGCACTTAAAATCGCACCAACAATTGTAATTCCAGATATTGCATTTGAGCCTGACATAAGAGGTGTATGCAATGTAGGAGGAACTTTAGTGATAAGTTCAAACCCCACAAAAATTGCAAGTGCAAACACATACACATGCATTAAAAAGATATAATCCATAATTAACCTTTAACTTTTCTTTATAATAAACTTACTTAACAAGATCTTTAACTCGTTGATTAATAACTTCGCTATTGTGAGTAATTAAAGAACCTTTTACAATCTCATCTTCAAGTTTTAATATCACTTTTCCTTCTTTACCGATATGAAGAATAAGACTTAAAATATTTTTAGAATACATTTCACTTGAATGAGTTGGAACAAGACTTGGTAAATTAGATTCACCAATTATTGATACACCATGTTTTTTAACAGTCTTTCCTCTTTCGCTGATTTCGCAATTGCCACCGAACTCAGTAGCCATATCAAGTACAACACTGCCTGGGCGCATATTTTTTACCATATCTTCGCTTACCAAAATCGGAGCTTTCTTACCGGGTACAAGTGCAGTTGTGATAACAATATCAGCTTCTGTAACGTGTTTAAAAATTGTTTCTTTTTGTTTCTGTAAAAACTCAGGCGTAGCTTCTTTAGCGTAACCGCCGGCATCCTGCATATCTTCGGCACCTTCAACTTCTATAAACTTTCCACCAAGACTTTGCACTTCTTCTTTAACTGCAGTCCTGATATCAGAAACCTCAACAACAGCGCCTAATCTTTTTGCGGTACCGAGTGCCTGAAGTCCTGCAACGCCTGCACCCATAATTACAACTTTTGCGGGAGAAATTGTTCCCGCTGCTGTCATCATTAAGGGAAAGATTTTTCCAAGCTCGTTAGCGGTCATTATAACACTTTTGTAACCAGCTATGTTTGCCTGGGAACTTAGTACATCCATTTTTTGTGCGAGTGATGTTCTTGGAATCATATCCATAGAAATGAGATCAATTCCGCGCTCAGCACATTTTTTTGCGATATCAGAATAATGAAGAACATAAACGAACGAAATTAAAATTGTTCCTTTCTTCATCAAATCAAGTTCATTTTTTCCTGCTGTGGGATGATCAATCGGTCGCTGAACTTTAAAAACCAGATCAGCATTAGCATAAAGATCGGTAAGATTATCAATAATTTTTGCGCCTGCTTTTTGATACTGTTCATTAGTAAAACCGGCATTTATTCCGGCATCTTTTTCGATCTGAACTTCGTATCCCGCTTTAATTAGTTTTGAAACAACATCCGGTACACAGGCAACACGATTTTCACCAGGCATTATTTCTTTTGGAACTGAAATTATCACAGATATATCTCCGCTGTTGATA
>JAGOXU010000288.1 GCA_018059515.1 Ignavibacterium sp. | reverse complement strand
ATCCGTTTAATCCGGCAAGATATTTAACTCGTAGAAATATAAAATTTGGCGTGAGTTTGAGATTTTAATATGAAGTATATAATTACATTTTTATTTATTGCAATAAGTTTTTCTGATATTAAACCACAGTTGTTTCCGGTTCTTGGCGGACAGCGTGCGGGGATTTCTACTGCACAGTTTTTAAAAATTGGAGTCGGCGGAAGAGCAACAGCGATGGGCGATGCATTTGTAGCAGTTGCAAATGATGTATCAGCGCTTTATTGGAACCCTGCAGGCTTAACTCAATTTTCAGAAAATCAAGTAATGTTTTCTCACAATCAATGGGTTGTGGATATTAATCATGATTTTATCGGTGCAGTTTATCATCTTGATGAAACAAATACTTTTGGTGTTTCAGTAACTTCTCTTTCTATGGATGAAATGAAAGTTACCACAGAATATGCACCTTTTGGAACAGGAGAATATTTTGGATTTAGTGATCTTGGAATTTCAGTTTCATATTCAAGAAAGATGACTGATCAATTTAGTTTTGGAGGAACAGTAAGATACATCGAAGAATCTTTAGACAGACTTAAGATGCGCGGAATTATGATTGATCTTGGAACATATTACTGGACAGGTTTAGGTACTTCGCGTTTTGCAGTTACTGTTTCAAACTTTGGCAATGATATTGCACCTGATGGAGAAGTTGTACTTGTCGGTAATCGCACCAAATCAGATTGGCAATCATTTTCACCTCCAACTATGTTCCGAATTGGTTTTGCGATTGAACCTTATGAAGATGAACAAAATAAAATAACAACTTCGATCCAGCTTAATCATCCAAATGATAACAGTGAAAATTTATCTCTTGGATTTGAATATGTCTGGAATAAAATGTTCTATGCCCGCGGCGGTTATAAAATAAATGTTGATGAACAAAATTATTCATTCGGTGCCGGAGTAAATGTTCCGGTTAGCATAGCAAACATAAGCGTGGATTATGCTTATGCAAACTTTACACGATTAGGATCAGCACATAGATTTTCAATTATACTTGGCTTATGATAAAAATTAAACACATAAAATATTTTGCAGTTCTATCATTACTATTAATAATAACATCCTGTAATGATAAATTTGATATTACCCAATTTGATGAAAATAAAAATCCCGGTAACATCGCAGGTGATACGGTTTATATAAAGGTTAATCCGGATTGGGAGGGTTTTAACCATCCCGAAGATATGATTATCGGAAAAGAACCGTTAGTTTATGTTGCCGATACTGATAATGATAGAATCGTAATGCTAAATCTAAATGGTGATGTTCTTGGTTTTAAATCAATAAAACATCCTGTTTCTATTGCACAGGATTATAGATTAAATCTTATCGTCTGCGCACAGTTTGATACGCTGGGGCAGACATTCAGTGCTATTTATAAGATTGATCTTGTGGCATCAAACCATAACATAGAAACTGCCCCAATCCGCCGCTTACTGCCAAAAGCTGATGATTTTAATAAGCCGCTACGAAAATATACAGCGGTTTGTACTTTTTATGATAACTCATTTTACGTTGCAAGAACAGGTCCAAACAATTCAAGTATTTATGATCCGGATAATTCTATTTTATTGTTTAAACCTATAAATAGTTTGAACTTTAATTCGGGTGATAGTTTAATAGGCAGAGTGCCAAACATTTCACCAACAAGCGGTGGAATTGTTTCTGCAAATGAAATAAGTTCACTTGCCTCATTCAATAAAAGAAGCATAGATATTGTTGTAACCTTAACAGGTTTAAACAGTTTTAAAGCACAATGGTGGGAGTATGTAATTACACCGATTGATGAAAGATATAAAAGTAAATTTTCTGATCGTGATGAGGTTGCATTTGCAAAACCAAATAATTTTGTAAGACCCGAAGGATGTACGATTGACCCATCAGGAAATATTTATATTGCTGATGCAGACGCAAATAAAGACAGCGTTTACAAATTTAATTCGTTTGGTGAAAAGCTTATTGGATTTGGCGGACCAACCGTATTTAATCAGCCTTATTCTGTCGCATATTTCGATAGAATACTTTATGTGGTTGACAGAGGAAATAATAAGATTCAAAGATTCATTTTATCAACGGATGTACAATGACAATATTAAAATATTTTTTTGCTGCACTGCTATTATCAGGTAGTCTTAGCGCCCAATCAGTTATCATCAATGAGGTATATAACTCAAGCGGAAATGATGAGTGGATTGAATTGTTAGTTGTGCAAGACAGTGTTGATTTGCGAAATTGGGATATAAGAGATTTTAGTATCAGCGGTACAGCACAGCAGCCTCTTGTATTTTCTAATCAATCACTCTGGAGCAATCTAAAAAAAGGAACTGTGTTAATCGTTGCAAAAGCAGAAAATAGTTTTTCTGAAGACTTAGACCCAAGTGATTATTTATTAATTGTAAAATCTAACAATGCACTTTATTTCTCCGGTAATGCATTTTCTATTGCCGGTACTTCAGAAGCAATTCAAATTAGAAATAATTCAGCAGTACATGTATTTGGTGTTTCCTGGGGGTCTGCAAACGCAAGCAGTTTGCCAAGTCCAAAAGTTCATTTTACAGGTTCATCATCAAGCAACACATCTGTTTATTTTAATGAAGATACAACTCCTGAATTAACAAGCACAGCAAATTGGACTGTAAACGGCGCCTCATCAATGGGTGCTGGAAATACTGCTTTAAATATTGCTTGGATATTATCTCTAAGAGCAAGAGTTGAAGGTTCCGGTACAGTGAGTTTAACTCCTCAAGTTGTTAGCGGAGACTCTGTTGTTAATCTTAATTTTAATTATATCAGGCAGCCGCAATACAATATCAACGCATTAAAAATTATTTTCCCACAGGGTTTCACCTGGTCGCAAAATGCAGCTCAAGTTTCAATTGAAAATTTTACTGCTGCAACTGCTGTTTCTGCTGATACAATTTTATTTTCGAATGTAAGTTTTTTAAATGATTCAGTAATCATCTCTATTGCAGATGTTACCACTCCTATTTTTACAGGTAATTATCAATTTGTATTTCAATCAGGTATAGATGTAGTTTTTGGTGATGTATCGCCAACTCCAACATTAACAGTTTACGGTGCGCCGATTCCAATTGCTGAAGCCAAAATAAATGATGAAAATGGTATCGGAATTAATTTAGGTGATCTGGTTACGTTAAGAGGAATTGTAACTGTTAGCAATCAATTTGGCAGCCCGAGTTATATACAGGATAACAGCGGCGGCATCTCAATTTACGGACCCACTTTTTCTAATGCTGTTCAGCCGGGTGATGAAGTTTTAGTTTCAGGAACTATCACACAGTTTAATGGATTAAATCAACTTGAATCTCCAACGCTTCATTCAATCCTTTCAAGTGGAAATGAAGTTGAACCTGTATTAGCAACTCCAAGTATGTTAAGCGGAGACGGTGTATCGGGAATTGAAAATTATGAAGGAAGATTGGTTAGAGTTAACGGTG
>JAGOXU010000107.1 GCA_018059515.1 Ignavibacterium sp. | reverse complement strand
GCTTATTTCCACAACATTACATCTATAAGAAAAATCTGGCTGACGAATTGTAATACCATAAATAATTGGAACATTCATCTTTAAAGATAAAACTGCCGGACCAGTATAAACAGAAGTTTTGCGTCCAAAAAATTCCAACTTAATACTTTCTTCAGGACCCCTTTGATCGGCAACCATAGCAACTATACCTTTTTTCATAAGCACTGCGTAAACATTTCGTATAGAAGCACCCAAAGGAACAACTTCATTTGTCCAGCGTGTTCGTGCTCTGTTCATCCAGTCGTTAACAAAATTATTGCGTTGTGGTTTTACGATAACTGACAATTTTTTATTCAATTGTGCTCCAACGGAAATTGCACAATACTCCCAATTACCAAAATGCCCAGAAAGTAATATTACACCGTTTCCTTCTTTTTCTCTTTTATCGATTAGATCAAGGTCTTTAAAATTAACTACATTTTTAATTTGTTCATCCGATGTCCAAGGAAGATATAAAATTTCAACTAATGTAATTGCAAAATTTTTATATGTTCCGTAAGCTAATTTTTTAATTTGATTAGATGATAATTCAGGAAAAGCATTTTTAAGATTATCAAATACAACATCTTTACGAATTGGAAGCAGATAAAAGAAAAATATCGAAATAAGCGAAGCAAATTTTCTCGATAGACTTAATCCTAGTAATCTGCAGAGATAACTTAAGGATAAAAAAAGTATGTATTCAATAATATTTTTCACATCACTCGATAAGTAGATGTGCAAAAATAACGAAATGATATGATTTATTAATCAAAAATATTACTTACAAAAGAGCCCCATTTAAGGGGCTATTATCAAATAAAAACTAATGTACCACGATTCTTCTTTGCCAATTATCATCTCTTAATTCACCTCGTTTAGTGGAATTAACTAATGTATAATCAGAAAAACCTGTGATATCTGCAAAAATAAAATACACGCCACCTTCCATTTCAGTAAAGTGCCAAATTTCATAAGGTCTAGTATCTATTTGATTGGGATATCTTTCAATCTCTGTTGGTTCTCCATAAAGCAAAAATACTCTTCCGCGATCAGTCTTCCATCCCGGTTTACCCATAGAGTTATATCTCTCATTGCTGATATTAACACGCTGCATATAATTTCTAAAATATTCATTTTGATTCAGACCTGATTCTGCATCCTTAGTCTTCCAGAATTCAAACATAAATTCTCTTTTGCCTTCGATGTTTGAGAGCTTGTTAAACTTATCTATTTCATTTTTAGTGGCAAGATATTTTGATTTATCAAAGAGATCCTCTAACTCCTCTTCAGACATCGAACCAAAAGTGGAACTAAGAACGGCGGTTGTTGAAACTTCAAATGTATCCTGTACAGCAACATCCGGATTATACACATAAAACTTTTTCGCAGTTGTAACACCTGTATTCCCAACACTGTCAATCAATGCAATAACAAGAGTGTAGGTATCAGTTGGATAAGTAGATAAGATGAGAGATCCAACTTCAACACGCGTGTTAGAATTTCTAGTAATATACTTTACTTTTTCTTTAAGCATTTTTCCTTTACTGTTATAAAGCATTTGATCCATTTTTATCAGTTCACTTTTTAACAATTCAGATTCCAGATTGTAAATTTCTGTATAAAAAAACAAAGCCGGCTGAGATTTACCAAATACCACGTTAGGAATTGGAATTACTTCGTAAGAGTTTTTGTAAAAGATAGAGGATTTATTTTCGCTGCCTTGAACCATTTTAGAAGCTAATTGTATGTCACTAATATTCAACGAGTTTTGCATAAAAGGGGATACTTTAAAGTTTTCAGTTATCAGTCTTTTTCTTTCCGGATTGTGAACATCAGAACCGGTAACTTCACAAGTAAAACTGCCGCTTGGAATTACAAATCCCAAAGTACCAACCAACAGTTGATTATTTGCGGCGGCTGTATCTAAAATATCATGTTTTAGCAACCATTGATTATAAACGATTGTATCCCCGCTGATATTATCTTTAATAAAGATTTTTAAAATACCTTCAATATTATTAACGGAGTTTTCAGTATCAACAGTTAGAGAAGCTTGACTGAACGAGTAATAAAACTCAACATAGTTTGAGGTTGAATCATAACCGAATTGCGCAAAGTCAAATTCAAAATCTAAATTTGATTGAGAAAAAATTGGGAAAGTGAATATAAGTAGTATAAAAAGATTTTTTTTCATTTAGTTTTTCTTTATCCTTAAATAAAAAAGCGTCTATTTAATTAAAATAGACGCTTAAAAATAAATTAAACCCTCACTATTGGAATGCTAACTTAACTGTAAAAATATGATTGGAAGTTGGGAATTCAGAAACATCTCTATAAGCATAGTCAAATGTTACACCCATTCCGGTGCCAATTTCATAATTTACACCTGCACCTGCAGTAAATCCAAAAATTGAATCTTCAGAATTCTCAGTAACTAATTGATATCCACCTCTAATAAAAAGAGTGTTGATATAACTATACTCTAATCCAAAGTTAAAAACATCATCCAAAGCATTATTTGCTACAAAGGTACTTGCAAGCATAATTTTATTTTGCTCATCAAAATGTTCTTGGTAAGCAAGACTTAATTGAAAATAACTTGGTATCTGAAAATTTTCTGCAACAACTTCGTATGTTCCATTTGGTGCACCAATAACAGAACCGGGCACACCTGTTTGAACTCGAAGATCCTGACCTGAGTAAGACATATTAGGACCAATATTATTTATTGTCGCTCCAATTGAAAGATTATCATTAAATTTATATTGTACACCGGCATCAATAGCAAAACCATTTGCAGAAGTATTACCGATAGTTTCATTAATAAATTTAACATTAGTACCAATTGATACACGATCTGTTAAGGTTTTGGAATATGTTAATCCAATTGTTAAGAATGAAGGTGAATAAGTACTGCCGGTTCCATCTGGTAGTTCATTTGTGGTGATTGGAATATCACCAATATCAAACGATTTAAGACTTAAACCTACAGAGCCAAAATCACCAAGATTAGTTCCAACTGCTAAATAAGACATATTAATATCAGCTATATAATTCATATAACTAAACATAACTTCCGATTTTTTGGATAAATCCAAACCAGCAGGGTTATAGTAAATTGATTCAAGCCCATCAACTGTAGCTACAAATGCACCGGAAGTAGAAATACTTCGGGCGCCAACAGGCACAAGTAATTGATCAGCACCAGTTGTACCCTTTCGCGATTTATCGCCGGGGTAAATTGACACTGTCAAGAGAACAGTAAAAATTATTAGTATTGTTTTTTTCATTTCGAAACTCCACATATATTATAAATTTATAAACATGGGCAGGAAAAAAATTAAATCCTGCCCAAATACAATCATTAAAATCTGGGCAATTGTTTCTGTGGCATAATAATCGAAAACTTTAACACTTTATCTCCGTATTTAGGTGACGAAACAATTGCTAAATATAATCCAGATGCAACTCTTAAACCTGCCTCATTCTGCAAATTCCAGTTTAAGAAAGGTGAAGTTGAATTTGGATCTTTAACAAGTGTTCTTAACAATTGACCTGATAATGAATATACTTTAACCGTTATTTCTTCATTAGGAAGATTTGTAAATGTTACAAACGGATCATCCGCAGCAAGATTATTATATGCGGTATAGGGATTATAACCGTATAACGGATTTGGAAATACATTTACTTTAGCAAACAAATCTCTTGCTTGATCGTCAGTAAGTATATCCTTGTTCACTGTAAATTTATAAACATCATCAGAAGTATATGGGTAAATCTTTAATGGTAATGTTAGTTTATCTCCATTTGAATAGAAGGAGGACGCATCTTTTCTCTGCAATCCAACCACGTACATTGCATCAAACAATGGAGACAAAAATTTTGATTTTTGTTCATCTGTTATACCAATTGCATCTGCGGGTATTGGCTGAAGACCACCGGTAGATCTTAAGAGATCAGACCAAACCGTAACAGGACCGCCTGGTGTATTAAAGACACCGCCGGTATATTCAATCTGACTGCCGTTTGGATCATAAGGTGAATCAAAAATTATAATAATTTCACCTGATAAATTTAGGGAATCTGTTGGATCCCATACTCCATCAGGGGTACCATTTGGATATGTTGCAACATTTCTGCGTTCAACAAAACCAACGGCTAATTGTCTTGTATCACCTGGGAATTTTTCATCAACTACCCAGGCAGTAAATGGAACATCAACAAAACCGTTTGCTCTGTCGTTAACACTATCCCAATTACCTACAGTTCCTTTTCCAACTGTATCTGCAGCGGTTACTGCTCCGGCATAAGAATACGCATTTACACGTTGCAGGTTTGAACTTCCAATATAGTTGTTTAAGTATCTGTAAGCCTTCCCTGGTGTTCCAAATCGTAACTCAACTTTTCTAAGTTTATCTGCGCTAATATAATCGGATTGTCTATTCCTAAATCCAAACACACCTGTACCGTCAGGTATATCTTTTCCAACATAAAACACACCATTTGCATCATTTGCAGCGTTATTACCTGTCAGTTTATCAAACCAAACAGATGAAGAAGGTGAATAACTTGGAGTACCAAGTGAAGCGATTTGTTCTTCAATTTTTGTTATAAAACCTTCAGTAAGCCGCAAAGTTATACTATCGGGTTTATCATAAAGATAATAACTACCGGAGTCAACTAATACTGTACCTGTTGTTGTATTTGTTAACTTCCAGAACATATTATAGGCAACTGTAGCCTCATTTTTGAAAAATGTTACTTGATAATCATTATTTTTTAATTCAGACTGATCAATGATATCGTAAGCAAGTAAGCCATCGGACGTGCCGGACACTTTATTTGAAGGTAAAAGCCTTCTTACAGCAGGGAGATACATATCCTCACCCATATATATCGTATTTATTTTTTTACCATTCTCTACTGCTTGCACAAAAGCTTGATCTGATAAATAGTAATCACCATATCTGCCGGGAGCACCACCAGATTTATTTATCAACGCATCATGATTAACACCATAAGATGTAGCCGCAATATAATATGGTTTTCCTTTTACAAGAGGTCCATCTGTAAATGGATCTTTAGTTATTCTATATCTAATTCTACCTGTCTCTGGCAACTTATAAATATTTGAGTCAAGAAGATTTTCCTGTGGTGCAGCCGGATAGAGCATAAATACTCCGCCGCTTGCCGCATCTTTATAATACAGATTATTGATTGAATCTTTCACCTGAAATCTGCCAATCAATTTTATATTTTTTTGACCATTTATAGTTTCAGAAGTACTAAATGTTTGAAATGCATACACATTAAAACCACCAAAATGCAAATCCCAGGAAGGTGCGGTACTAAAATACTTAAATTGTTCAACCGTGGGCCAACTAAGTTCTATAAAATCCTCACCTGTCTGGATTGCTAAATCCGGTGGTGGTGGTTGTGTAGGAGCTAAAAAGTTAAGATTAAAAATTGTTTGTGCGCCGTCATCTATTTTGCGAGCAACAGTAATAGAGTTTTTAGGGTCTGTTCCCTGACCAACTACATAAGCAACTACAATTTCTTTTTCTTCACCTTTTCTTAATGTAAAAGGTCCTGTATTAGTCATTTGTCTTGTATCTCTTGGTAGTGTGTTAATCCAACCCTCCCCATCTCCATTGTCTGCTACAGGATCGCCTGAAAACCAAAATCTAGGGTCAACAGTACTACAATTTATGTTTCTAACAACGCCATAGGGGAATGTACAAGGATCAACGTCTTCACCTTCTCTTCGTTTTCCAAGCATATAGTTTCGTGCATGTTCTCTAGTACTCGGATCATTTAAAGCAGCATCTCCATTAATATATGCAATAAAGGATGCGATTGGAAGATTTTTTGCGCCTGGAAAAGATTTTACACCGATGGTTTGACCACGATAGCTAAATGCTGTATCCAAAGCTGTATCAACTCCATCGTCATAAACATTATTACCATTATTATCTAAGTAAGTTTCTCCTGCAATATAATCGACAGGTCCGGAGAAAAAATCAATCATATAACAAGGTGGTTCAGCTCCATAAACAGGGTCAACAGTACTATTATAAGTAAAACCTGCATTTCTGCTGACATCACTACCTACTAAATCATCACCAGGTTCGCCTAAATCTACATCAGCCCAAACGCCAAATAGAACGCTATCTAAATGATCCGGTTCATTGGCAAGACCTAATCCAACGTAATTTAAACGATATCTTACAAAGATTAAATTCCCAATGGCATTACCTGATTCAAATGCAAATACAGTTTGTTTTATTTCTAAACCAAGGGGATCAACATTATTATATCTTCTTTGAGGAGCTGGTACGCCATCCCAATAAACAGTCCATACAGTTTCATCACCAAGTAAATCTGGTTTATCCTCATCAAGATCCCAAATACCATTACCATTTTTATCAACTGGATTATATATACCATCGCCATCGCCATCATAAAAATCTGCACCTAAATCAACAGCATCTTTCCAATCCTGCCAGGCTTGACCAAAAGCTGGATCTGATACTTTTACAACGTAAATCTGGGCTTTTGAATCGCCAGTAGTTCCAACTTTTCCGGGTAAATAATCTTCAACCAAAGAAGCTGAAGCAACAGCATTTGAAAATAATGTTCCATTAGAAAAGCCGCTAAGAAAAAACCCGCTTGAAAAAAGGAATACGTGATTTCCAAATTTTCCGCCTGCACCGCCAACGCCAGGTCTATTTAGAGGGTCTGGTAAGTTTACATCGGCTATTACGCCTTTTCTGTTAAGGGGCAGATTTATATTATTGATATACAATCTGTAGGCATCGCCTTTTTTACCGCCTTCATCAGATACAACACCAAGTTTATATAAGGTTTGTGAATGCGTAGGTTTAGTACCATTTTTATCATCGCCTAAAAATCCCAAGAAAGATGGTGCAATTATTAATAGGATTAAAAGATAACGGTATTGGTACAAACTATTTTTAATATTCATTTTTAATGTCCTCTCAACTTTAAAAAATTCTGAGTAATTATAAGCTTATGTTTGAGAAGTTCAATTTAAAACCAAGCTTGATTAATCTTGGAATTCCAAAATTAGCTGGATTGTTTTCCAGACTCTTATAATCTTGAACAAATCCTTCACCTTGTAATTCCGAAGTAGCCATTCCACCCGGAGTTGTTAAATATCCTGTAGTGTAGGGACTTCCTGTTGACCTATAAACACCGGTAATATTATCAGCATCTAAAAGGTTTTCTATCCAAATATATGGGGAGATAAAAATATCGCCGATAGCAAAACTTTTTTCCATTTTTAGATCAATTCTAAAAGAACCAGGTGCAAAAGCTGAATTAATATAGCCTTTGGTGGTAGAATTAATACCATTATCTCCAAGCAAATTCCATTGATCCATTGGAGTGTACGGACGACCACTACTAAATGAAAACAGCATATTCGCATTAAACATTTCAAACCAGCCCAACTCACCTTTTGGTACATAAAAATCAATATTAACTACACCAGTGTGTCTTTGATCAAAGTTTAAGGGTGCAATAACTTTAGGTGCTGAATTGTCAGTGTTTCTAAAAACTGAAGTTGAGCTGGATGAAGTAGAAGATCCTGTACCTTCAGCTATTGAAAATGTATATTGCATAGATACACTAAAATAACTTAGATGTGTAATATCAAGGGAAAGCGCTAAACCTTTTGTTGTGCCAAAATCTGAGTTTTCCGGATAAATTGCATCAAGCAACTGTCCGCCTTCAACCCTTCTAAATTTATGGTTTTGAACATTTACAAGATCTCTGATGTTTTTGTAGAATGCTGTGATATTTAAAGCAGAATTATCGCTTAATAATTGGCGGAAACCAACTTCATATTGAATAGTTTCTTCTGCTCTTAATGCTCCATTAAATCCACTTTGTGGTGCCATGGTTAAATAATCGTTATAGCTATAAGGACCAAAGTAAACATCATTTAATTCAGGCAGTTGTATAAATCTTCCATATTGAGCATGGAATACTGTTCCAGTTGTAACAGGAAAGCCAATGCCAATTCTTGGAGAAAGTTCAACTTCAGCATCTCTAATTTGAAAATCTGCAGGATCAAAATTTTCAGGATCAGTTCCGCCCGCATAAGGAAGATCGGGATTTTTAAGAACATAAGACTTAAGATTATAAAAGTCTAATCTTAAACCTACATTTAACACGATATCATTTAATTCAAATCTATCCTGCAAATAAGCATAACCAATATCCGGTTTATAAGGTCTTAAAAATTGATTCGGATTATCTGTTGTGGTTTTGGTCTGCCCAGTTACATCATAACCGTAAACAAAAGGCTGCAATCTCTCAAATTTTTCTGTTTCTGATAGATTTTTAGGTTGTGCTGAATAATCATTAGCAAAAACACCATAACCTCTTACTGTGTGCTGAGAAAAACCTGTTCCAAATTCAAGTAAGTGATTATCAATTTGTGAGGTTATATCAAAATCTATAAAAAATGCATTGTCCTCTCTCTTCTGAAATAGACCACCACCAGTATATCCATATGGTCGAAATACCCCGTTATTATCAACAGCCCAAGGGGTTGGCAATCCTCTATCATTCAAAACTACATTACCAAATTGATCTAACTTAGCTGGTGCTTGACCATCTCCGGCTAAAATTACACCTAATTGATTTGCCCAGATAGCGCTATCACCGTAGGCGACAAGATTATCTTTGAAGAATGGATTATATCTTTTAAAATCAAACATCTTGTAACCTAAGTTAAGGTTCCAGAATGTTGTATTACTTAAAGTCTGTGATAGTCTTGCATTTAAAGAAACGTTTCTTTCATAAAATTCTTGATTAAATCTGGAGTTATTTTTTTGATAACGGTAATCTATAACCTTTGCTGTTCTATCATTATACAAACCGCTTAGGTTAACAGAAAAATCTCCCACTCGGTGATTTGTTTTACCGGAAAATCTCCAAACTCCTGCCGGATTGTTCTCATATCCTTTTTGAGTTTTGTTGATTGAAGGGAATGATATTTCAGTTGCTGTCGGATCAGCATTCTGGAACCATCCTCTTTCTGCAGATAAAAATATTGTGTGATTGGCATAACCAGGAATAATTGGACCGCTAATAGTTCCGGCGTATAAGTTATAACCAAAATCATCTGTAAAAGTTGATGAAACAATATCTGTTAGTACCGTGTAAGTTGGCTGACCAGATTTTGTTGTAACGTTTATAATACCAGATTGAGCCTGTCCGTATTTAGCTTCATAACCGCCAACTTGAAAAGAAATCTGCTCAATGGCAACATTACTTACTGAAGCGACTGAAGATCTATTGTATAAGTTATTTTGAGGAACGCCATCTACTATATAAAGCACTTCACTACCACGACCGCCCCGTACGTTGATTGTAGCATTACCTTCCTGTCCGCCGCTTCCTTCCTGAATAACTACACCGGATTGAAGTGACGCAATGTTTGTAACACCACGTACAGGTAACCTTGATATCTGATCTGAATCTATAACCTTGACTGTGTTTGTTGCTTTTTCTTCAAAAAACTTTCTATCAATAACAACAATTTCATCAAGAGTAAAATCAGTACTCATTTCAATATTTAGATCATAGGTAATACCTGCAACAATACGAATGTTTTCTAATGTTTTTGGTGCATATCCAACATAGGTTGCTCTAAGCTCGTATGTACCCGGAGTGATATTAAGAATAAAATAATTTCCCTCAATATCGGTAGCCGCACCTGTTGAAGTTCCAACTAATATAACGTTTGCGCCTATTAAAGGTTCACCTGTAGCGGCATCAACTATTTTGCCGCTAAGTTTACCAACTCCGGTTTGTGCAAAAAGCATTGGAACCAGAGAAAGTGACAGTATGAACAAAAATAAAAATTTTGTAATCAAATTTTTCATCGCTTCTCCACTAAAAATTTATTTTAGAGATTTGATCTATCATCTCAGTGAATTAAAAGTCATAACAAAAAAAAGCGGATGGACTGCAAAAGTACTTTACAGAAAGCCACCCGCTTTTAAGAATCAAAGAAACATAATTACTTCAACAATACCATCTTCTTTGTAGAGGTAAAGTTTTTTGCATCTAGTGTATAGAAATAGATACCACTTGATAGTTTGGAAGCATCAAAGCTTGCTTCATAAACACCGGAAGTTTGTTCACTATTTAATAATGTTGCAACTTCTTCGCCTAACAAGTTGTAAACTTTTAGTGTAACTAAACCAGCTTCAGGTATGCTGAATCTGATTGTAGTACTTGGGTTAAATGGATTAGGATAATTCTGTCCTAATTCATAAGCCATAGGTACTAAATCGCTAATCTGCTCTACAGCACCAAATTGTCCAAAGTTATCATTTAATGTTATACCTGATGGTTGATCTGAAAGAATAAATAAGTGATTCTGTCCAAATCCACCTTCATTATCAAGCGGGGTTGATCCACCATTGATAGTATCTGCACCTGGATACATAGCTGCATATTTATATTCATACGCACCAGAATTTGTACCAGCAGGGACAGTGTAATTGTATCTCCAGATGTTTCCGCCAACATTTGTAAGTACTTTTAATGTACTTGCCGCACCACCAACAGTATCAGCAACTGTCCAGTTTCCGCCCCAAGAGCCTAAGAAAGATGCAGCACCTTTAACTCCAACGAATTGAAGTTCTGCTGGATTAATTGGTAAACCGTTCCATCTATTAACCGCATTTGTCATATTAACATTAAATTCCATTGGAACATCTACAGTGGTTGGACCAAAAAGTGGATAGATATTTGGTACAATTGTAGGTAAATCAACTACAGATCCATCAGCTACATAATAGTGCCATCTATCTGCACCGGTTTCCCAACCTGTATTTGCAAATCTTGTTTCCGGATAAGCTCTAAACTTCCACTTTGTAGAATCGCCAACTCCGTTAGGGGCGGCTGAACCTGATGTAACAGTTAAAGTGGTAGTATAAATACCAGCATTAAGACTATTGTTAATCATTCTTCTATTACCAACTAGATCTTTCCCAAAATTATCCCAAGTCAAACCTTCAACAAGTATTGAATCTTGTAAAGGATCGAACGCTCCGCCAACACCTATACCTAGAATATCACTAATATCAGCAGTAAAGTTTAATGTATTTGTAACTTCAATTGGTACAATATATTCGCTATCATTACTAAACCAAACTACTGGATTGGTTACTGAAGGAGCTGTAAGCGTAAATGTTCTATTACTTGCTACTGATTCCCAAGTGTCGGGAGCAATAACATATTTAAATTCATAATTTGTTCCTGCAAAACTTGCGGGTATATTAAATGTACCTGTGTAGATTGTGTCGCCATCAGCATCAGCTAATTGGAACATACCACCTTGCCAGTTTGCAGTATCACCAGCAGCCATTTGGAAATCACCACGAACAACAACATTATCGGTTCCAACATTAAAATTACCTTTAAATGCCTGAACGCCCATATCAACCTGGAATGTTACAGGTATATCGCCGCCTGCTGTTCTAACAGCATAAGGAGCAACATATACAACTGAAGGACTTGATTGATTTATTATAGG
>JAGOXU010000287.1 GCA_018059515.1 Ignavibacterium sp. | reverse complement strand
GGGTTGTTGGATTGTTGATTGTCATAAATTCTAAAATAATTTTTCATTTTTCTCTCCCTAAAAGCGTTCAAAGTTTCTCCTCTACCGGAATAAAGAGGTTTATTTAAGTATATGTATTATTATCTACCGTGATAAATTATTCCATTTTCTGTATCTGAAATAAAAACCTCCTTTCCATCTGTCCATACTCCCCAAAAAAGAGATAAAGGATCAACTGTATGATTAGGAACATTAATGTAAATCCTTGCCCAGTCTGTCCCATTAAAGTGATAAACTAAATTCCATTGCCCGACTGCAAAAACATTTTTGCATGATTGAATGTATCGTTCAGAAAAAAAAGTACTTGTTGAAAAAACTGTATTCCAACCCTTACTATTTATATTCCCATCAAATTTTATATTTGTTTTAACCGCACCATTTATGAATGATAAAAGTTCATCGGAATTAGCCCATAATAATCCTGCAAACTTTAACTCTTCATCCGTTGTTTGATCAATTAGATTAAAAGAATCATTTACGTATAAATAAATACGTTGGAAATTTTTACCCCAAGGACTATAAGCATTAGCATAAACATATTTATTATTGCTAGTAATTGACCCAATAATAATGCTGTCTGCAACTTTGTGAGTATTCCAATTGCTGCCATTGTAATGTAATGCATATTCATAACCTCCAACCCAAATATTATCTGCCGCTTTGCCATAAACAGAATACAGATTTATATCTAATGCAGCTACATTTGCGGGTGTTGCATCAATCCATTGGCTGCCATTATAAAACATTATAAATGCACTGAGTGAGCCTTGATTTATTTTCCTGCCAAATGCCCAAACATCGTTTTGAGCTGAACCCCAGACTGAATAAACAACTTTGTTACCATCACCCGCAGTAATTGGTGTACCTTCTGTTGCTCTTGACCACTTCACTCCATCGTAATGCCAAAGACAATCTCTTACATCTGGGGCATCACCATTAGCGCCCCATACATCTACTGCTGAGCTTCCCCAGATGGATTCTAATTGGATAAGACTTGGAATGTTACCGTAGTCAATGCTGTCGATACTCCAGACATAATCACGTTTGCCAGGTGGAATTTTGTCTATTGGTATTATTGGGTTAGCGGATTTGCAAGCATAAAAAACTAAGGTTAAGAACGTACTTAAGAGTAAGATCAAATTAATTTTTTTCATTGTATTAACCAGTCTGTTTCAAAATCAAATTTTTGAAATTGAAAATATTGAATAGAAATTTTTGTATGAAGGGAATAAATCGGAAGCGAAACTACAATTTCTTCTGTTATTTTAGAAAGAGAGCAAACTTGCTGTAGTTGCATGACAATATTTTTATGCTGCCCTAACATAATTTTACCCTAAAAATGTGAAACAGATAATTGACAGAACAAACGTAAACAAAGAAAGAATATAATTCAATGTGACTAAAAATATTTATACAAAAAAACCCGTCCCAATTTTGTAATCAGGACGGGCGAGGGCAGCATTCCTTAAATGATCTATGATCTGCTTATCTGTTTTGGAGGGTTATGCACTATCTTCCTAATCGTGTCAAATTGAAGATAAGGATATTCTGCCCTTAGTGTGTCAATCGCATCACCGGTTCTAATTTTTTGCGAGCGCAATGTTTTAAATCTTCTGCGAATAATATAATCCCGCACTGAGCGGTCGTTAATTAAACCGCGGCTGTTAAGTAATTCCCAAATCTCATCGCTGATAAGATCGGCTAATGGATTAGAAAGTGTATTTGGATAAATTATGTTTTCCATAATATCCTCCTCTTAGTTAGTTGTAAAGATTTTACTCGATCCATTGTTTGGTTGTAATTGAATTATAATAAAAAATCTTTGTGTCAATTTCTGGGATAAAAGTGCAAAAATAATGATAGGAGCGCAACTGCATAGATATGCGGTTTTTAAATAGGCGGAGTTTAGGATGATTTGATTATTACACGAATATGCCGTGTTGTTTTGTGCTGTCATTGCGAATCCCACCCTTCCTACCGCAGGCAGGTTTAGTGGGTGAAGCAATCTGAAGTTTCTTTATAATTATTTTGGGATTGCTTCGTTCGAATCCGCCGCGGCGGATCGCTCGCAATGACTATATATCCTTAGACCCATTCATTTAAAAGTCAGGGCGATAGAAGATAATTTATTAGTTAGGTCTAAATAATTTTTTTTCTAATTGCTTTTGCTACTGCTTCGGATTGGGAGTGAACGTGGAGTTTTTTGTAGATGTTGCGGATGTGATGACGAACAGTATCAACACTAATAAAAAGTGTATCGGCAATTTCCTTGTAATTGTATCCATCGGATAAAAGATTTAGTACGCTAATTTCTCTGTCACTTAAATCATAGTTTTTTGTTTGAGTGGAAAGTGTTTTACCTTCTTTAAATGCTGTTATAACCTGTCTTGCAATTCTGGAACTCATTGGAGAGCCGCCGTCATTTGCATCTTTTATTGCTTCAAGTAATCTTGCAGGAGGAGTTTTTTTTACAAGATAGCCGCACGCTCCGGCACAAAGTGCATCGAAAACAAATTCACTTTCTTCGTAAACAGTTAGCATAAGAATGCTTAGATCAGGATTTTTTATTACAGCAGATTTTGTGCCTTCAATTCCATTCATTCCGGGCAAGCCAATATCCATTAGAACAACATTTATTGGCAGCGAACTAATCTTTGGTAAAAATGATTCCACATCACCAAATGCTCCAATACATTTATAACCATCTGTTCCATTTATTAATGCGGCAAGACCTTCTCTGATAGTTGTGTTATCTTCTACAATTGCTACGTTTATCATTGTTTAAAAAATACTTTTAGTTTATTTGTTAAGCCGGATTTACCAATAAATCTAATTGTGGTTCCGGTATTTACAGAGGATTTAATTTTTATTTTTCCTTTTATTTGAGCAGCTCTGTTTTCCATATTTTTTAATCCGTTACCTTTAGAAAGCAAAGATTCATCAAATCCAATTCCGTCATCATTTAAAACTATTTCTAAAACATCACTTCTTAAATTTGCTTCTAAAGTAATACGTTTACATTTGCTGTGCTTAATGGAATTATTTATTGCTTCTTTAAATATTAAATAAAGATTTTGCTTAACCTCCATCGGTAGTTTTACGTCTTCTAACTTTTCAAGATTTTTTGTTTTAAAAGATATTTCTAACGAGTTAAGCAGCTCACTGTAAGTATCTTTTAATCGGATAATCAAATCGTGCAGCGAATCTCTGCTTGGATTTACAACCCAAACAATATCACTCATGCTATCAACAAGCTTTCTTGAAATTTCGCTGATGTTAAGCAATTCATTATTAGATTTATTTTCACCCAAATTATTTTTTCTTGATGCTACTTCGCTTAAGATAGAAATTTCTGTTAAGCCGCTGCCAATATTATCATGTAAATCTGCAGCAAGTTTAGATTTTAATTTTTCAATTGCAAGCAAGTTTTTAATCCTGATTGTACTTAAATAGTATAAAAATGCAGCGACTAAAATTACTGCAAGTGTAATA
>JAGOXU010000286.1 GCA_018059515.1 Ignavibacterium sp. | reverse complement strand
TCTTCAATCTTTGCACAAACAACGGTAAAGATTGGACCAAGAGTAACTGGCAATTTTAATATATATAACCAAAAAGCATTGGTTGGCACATGGAATGGCATTGGGGTGGGAATTGGCGGTACGGTTGATGTTACATTTGGCAAAACAATTGGATTGTTGGTAAATCTGACTGCTTTTGATATGAAGAATTTTTCTAATTCGCAAACCGTGGGCAATACAACAACTGAAAATTCTTTTTCGCTAGCTTATTTAACAATTGATCCCTTGTTTAAAGCTGAGTTTAGCGGATTCTATATGGTTGGAGGTCCATCGATAGGAATAAAGCTAAACTCTAGTGGCGAGGTAACAACAACCGGTAATGGTCAGAATGCTCCTCCACAACCACAGAATTTTGAGACCAAAACTCTTAAATTTGATCTGGCTGTTGGAACTGGTTACAATTTTAAGCTTTCGTCAGATATGTCATTAGGAACGGATTTTATGGCATACATTCCTTTAACAGACACTTATAACTTTCCAGGAACAAGTAATAGTATCTTTTCATTAAAACTTGGTGTATCACTTAAATTCAAACTCTAAGTCCTCTCCTCGTTAGTTAAGACCCCCGCAAACCCCCGGAATATTTTTCTGGGGGTTTTTTTTACAATCCGTAAAAATTATCAAAACAAAAGGTTAAATTTTCTTAAAAAATTTCGCAGTTTGCTGTTTTTTATTTGTATTTGCCAAATTATCAAATCATTTACAAATGGCACAATATCTGAAACTAATATGGCAACTTCGGGCTTACAGTATCACTTAAGCTGCATTCTATAACTTGTTTATAATAAGCTTGTTAATTTTCTAAAACAGGTTGACATTATGAATTTTTTGTGTACTTTTAAATGTCCGAAAAATAATTGGTCTTAACTAACAACAATTAATGGAGTATTTATGAAAGAATTTTCTTCTTTCTATACATCAACCCTTTTAACTAAGGTTTTGGGGCTAACTTTTATTTTCATCTTTTCCTTTACACTTTTTGCACAAGAAGTAGAAAAAAAAGATCCACGTTACGGCGGATATGCAAGGTTATTCAGTATGGGTGATAACCCTTACGTTGTAGATCCGGATAATATTAAGTCTAACCCCGCATATTCATCAATCTACTCAAACTTCCTTTGGGGTGATATTGGCAGCAATAACGGAAATCCAACAGATGGCGATGGACAGTTTGCCGGTTTTAATTACGCACTTAATAAGGAATTTACATTAGGTGCTTTGCTTACAAGAAATGATTTTATGTCCAGCAGATCTATTGGTTCACTCGATCCGGGAAATTTGGTTAATCAAATCAATTCAAGTGTGACTGGTGCTGACATAGTTCCGCTTAATAATAATTTTGAACTTTTAAGTTCTTATCGATTTGGAAATTATGTAATTGGCTTAGGTGTTTCTTATGCATCAACCAAAAATGATTTTACACCTGCAACAGGAACCGGAAACAAAAACAGCGCAATGCAGTTTGGTGCAAATTTAGGTTTTATGGCAGAATTATCAACAAGCTTTAAATTTGATATTGATTTTGCAGTTGCACTACCATCCGCAACTTATGAACCGGGCACCGGAGATAAAGTTAGCGGCTCTAATACTTTTATGGCGGCAAATGCTCGCGGATTTTTAAAACTTTCTAACAAATTTACCTTAGTGCCAATCGTTATGTTTTATAATGGATCAGGCAAAATTGATGTTGGTGCACAGTCTGTTGATTCGCCATCTATGATGGGAATAGGCGGAGGTGTTGGTCTAACATATCAAGTAGAAAACTTAATAATCTCCGGTGGACCATCTTTCGTATTTGAAAGCACAACCACTCCGTCTGTTGCAAATGCATCTCCTGAATTAAAAGATTCAAGATTAACTTTTCCTGGATGGAACTTAGGTGCTGAGTGGTATTTTACTAATTGGTTAATCGGAAGATTAGGGTATGTTGCAAGTACTTTCTCTCAAACAAATCAAACAGTTGCAAGCTCAACAACAATAGATGAAAATAACAGAACCGGTTTTGACAACGGTGATGTAAGGCTTGGTGTTGGTTTTAGATTTGGCGGATTTAATCTTGACGCAACAGTAAACGATGACGTTCTAAGACAAGGATTAAATCTTATTGGCGGCGGTACAAGAAGTTTTGCATATCTTTCTGCAAGTTATGGTTTCTAATTTTTTTGATAAGGCTGTCTTTTTAATTGACAGCCTTAAACTATTAACCCGTTTTAATCGTTGATTTTTTTTCTAATGTAATTTTTTTAATACATTTATAAAGGTCTTAATTAAATAATCAACTTTTTTACAAATCCGCTAAACTTTGATTTAAAATCGCCATTTCACCGCGCTTTTAAAATCTATATTTGGAAAGCACTAAATAATTTTAATAAATTTGTTCGGGCAATAATTAACTAATCTTCTATAATTTAAGGAGCAGCGCTCTATGAAAAAAGTACTTGTTACTATATTCGTTTTTTTGTTTGTATCATCTTTGTCTTTCGGTCAAGTCTATAAAAAGGGAGTAAATAATTTGAATGTTGGCGTAAGTATTGGCGGGTTTGCCGGTGGTTACGGCACTTCTGATTTCCCACCAATAAGCTTGGGTCTGCAATTTGGTGTTCATAAAAACATATCTGTTGGCGGTATTGTTGGATATTCTTCATCAAGTTATGATTATGGCTATTATGGAAATAACAACGACTGGTCATGGACGTATAGATACATTCTTGTTGGTGCAAGAGGTGAATATCATTTTACAGATTTGGATGTAAAAGATTTTGATTTATATGGAGGATTAACAATCGGTTATAATATCGTCAGCGTATCCGAACCCTCAGGATTTGCGGGAAATTATAGTGTAGGAGCAAGCTACTTGTTTTATGGTTTCCATGCCGGTGCAAGATATATGTTTTCACCAAAATTCGGTGTGTTTGGTGAACTTGGTTATGGTATCGGATATATAACGCTTGGCTTAAATGTAAAACTATAGTTTTCAAATTCTTTTAATTCTTTAATAAGCGGTATTGATTCAAGCGGTGCCGCTTTTTTATTTTCCAGTACCTCATTTTTTTCATACCTATTCCTTATTTTTCCTCAACAAATTTTTAGAGGTTTAAATGGTTTTTGAACGCAACGCCGGAATACTTCTTCATCCAACTTCTCTTCCCGGCAAATACGGAATTGGTGATCTTGGTGATGATGCTTTTAAGTTTATTGATTTTTTAGAAAAAGCCGGGCAAAAACTCTGGCAGGTTTTTCCACTTGGTCCAACGGGTTATGGAGATTCGCCCTATCAGTGCTTTTCAGCATTTGCTGGTAATCCAAATCTTGTTAGTCCCGATAAATTAAAAGAAGATAGCTTGTTAAACGATCACGATTTGCAAAATATTCCGGATCACAATCCCATAGCAATAGATTACGGCGAAGTAATTGAGTATAAAAAATCACTGCTAAAAAAAGCGTTTGTAAACTTTAAACATCAACAAGAAAAGTTTGAAAAAGATTTTAACAAGTTCTGTAAAGAAAATAAAACATGGCTAGATGATTTCGCTT
>JAGOXU010000106.1 GCA_018059515.1 Ignavibacterium sp. | reverse complement strand
GTAACAGAAGCGGGCGGCGGTGAAGATGGAAGAATAAAATCTGCACTTGGAATAGGAGCTTTGTTAGAAGATGGAATTGGAGATACAATAAGAGTTTCACTTACAGAAGATCCTGAGTTTGAAGCACCCGTTGCAATCGCAATTGCTAATCGATACGAAGGGAGAGGTGACCATAAACCAATAAAAGAAATTAATGAGACACCGATTGATCCATTTGTTTATAACAGAAGGAAATCATTTGAAGTTTTATCAATCGGAGGAGGTAACGTTCCAAGAGTTGTAGCTGATTACAGTAATCGAAAAATATCATCACAAAAAGATTTAAATGATATTGGCTACACTTACGATGTACCAAGCGATAAATGGAATCTTTCTGATATTGCTGCTGATTTAATTTATCTCGGGAAAAACATTCTTTCTTTTAATTGCCCAAATGGATTAACCGCAATTTATGATTTTGAAGCTTGGAAAGAATTAGAGAATAAATACAATAGTTATCCAATCCTTACAGTAAAAGAATTTACCTATTCTGATAATAAATCCCACGAACTAAATTTTGTTGCCCTAAGTATTAATGATTTATCAACTGAACTGATTGAAAAAATTAGAAATGACAAAACTGTTGTTATTGTTTTAGAAACTGATAACCTGCACGGAATGGCAGAACAGCGCCGTGTGTTTTTTGAATTGATAAAAAATGAAATTCAAAATCCCGTAATCTTAAAAAGAAATTATTCTGATTTAGCATTTGAAAATTTACAGATTTATTCTGCTACTGATTTTGGCGCATTATTAATAGATGGTTTTGGTGATGGAGTTTGGTTATCTGTAAACGAACTTAAATCAAAAAAAGAAAATTCCGGGAGTTATGTTAAAAGTTTTATCAAAAAATCCGAAACAAAAGAAAAAATAATTAACAGACTTTTATTCAATATTTTACAAGCTGCACGGCAAAGAATATCAAAAACAGAGTATATAGCATGTCCATCTTGCGGAAGAACTTTGTTTGATTTGCAGGAAACTACAGAAATGATTCGGAGAAGAACTGAACATTTAAAGGGATTAAAGATTGCTGTAATGGGCTGCATTGTAAATGGTCCCGGAGAAATGGCTGACGCTGATTATGGCTACGTTGGTGCCGGTGTGGACAAAATTACATTATACCGAGAAAAAAATATAGTTCGGCGTAACATTCCAGCCAAAAATGCAGTTGATGAGTTAATTGAGTTAATTAAGGAAGATGGAAAATGGATAAATCCTGTGATTTAGTGCAACCAAAAATTGTTTATTTTATCGGATAGGATTATATTTATGCACTAAATATGATAAGATTAAATCCGAAAAAATTAAAATTCCTTGCAAAGACTGAACTTAACAGTCAAAATGCAAACAACACAAGTTTATAAAAATGCACTCTATACAAAAGTAGGGTGCATTTTTTTTTGATATTATGAGATGTGACAAGATCATTAAAATAATTGAAGACTGGGCACCAAAATCAATCGCCTGGGAAAAGGACAACGTTGGCTTACAAGTTGGATCATTACGCCGAGAGATTACAAGGATTTTGCTTTGTTTAGATGTTGATCAAAAGGTTGTTGATGAAGCGAATCGTAAAAAATGCAACCTGATTATCAGCCATCATCCGCTACTTTTCCGCTCTGTAAAAAAAGTTGATGTTGAAACAGATAAAACTTCGCGTATAATTGAAACGCTGATCAAAAAAAATATTACTCTTTACTCCGCACACACAAATTTAGATTTTACCAAAGACGGTGTAAGTTTTCAGCTTGCAAAGAAAATAAAACTCACCAATCAAAAATTCCTTGTCAATCTTTCATCAAACCAAAACAAGCTTGTTGTATTTGTTCCGATTACTTCTGCAGATAAAGTTACAGAGGCAATACATTCTGCCGGTGCTGGGATAATTGGGGAATATACGAATTGCAGTTTTAGAACTTCCGGAATTGGAACTTTTAAAGGATCAGAAAAATCAAACCCCAAGCTTGGGTTAAAAAACAGGCTTGAAAAAGTGGTTGAAGTTAAAATAGAATTTATTGTTAATTCTTTTGATGTTAATAAAGTTATCGCTGCTATGAAGCAAGCTCATCCCTACGAAGAGGCTGCTTATGATATTTATCCGCTTACAAACGATAATGTTAATTATGGTATGGGTGTTATTGGTGAATTGAAAAACGCATTATCAGAAAAGGAGTTTCTAAATCTTGTTTCAAAATCCTTGCGAGCTAAAAATTTAAGATTTGCTCGTGGTACAAAATCAAAAATAAAAAAAGTTGCTGTTTGCGGAGGATCAGGAAGTGATTTACTTGATGCTGCGATAAAAAGCGATGCAGATGCATTTGTAACTGCGGATGTTAAGTATCATACTTTTCAGGATGCGGAAAACAAAATACTTTTGGTGGATGCGGGACATTTTGAAACTGAGATTCCTGTTTTGGATGAATTAAAAATTAGAATCGAAAAATCTGTTACAGATAAAACAAAGGTTTATAAGTATTCGGGTTCAACAAACCCTATTGTTTTTTATAATAATTAAGGAGCCAGAAAAAATTGTACGATAGACTAAAAGTAATGTACCAATTACAACTTATTGATGATCAACTTGATAAGCTTGAAGAACTACGCGGAGATTTGCCAAATATGGTTAGCTCATTAGAGAACAATATTAACGCACTTAAAAATGAAATTTTAGAAAAAGAAGCTTCACAAACAGAATCGGTTGAAAAACGTGCACATAACGAAGAAGATGTCGAAAAATTTAAAGAGAGCCAGAAAAAATTTAAAGCACAGCTTTATCAGGTTAGAAACAATAAAGAATACGATGCATTAACAAAAGAAATTGATCACTCGGATGAACAAATATCAAAATTGGAAGCTGAAAACAATGCGCTTGCTGATTTAAGCAAAAGTTTAACCGAACAAATTGAAGATGTAAAACCTAAACTCACCGAACTTGAAGCCGAATTAAAGGAAAGAGAAGCCGACCTTAAAGAAATTATCAAAGCAAACGAAGAAGAAGAAACAGTTCTACAGGAGCAAAGGAAAAAAATAGAAGCTCAAGTTAAAAAACCGGATTTGTCTATTTATTCAAGAATCCGTAGAGCAAAAAAAGGTAAGGCTGTAGCAACTATACGTAGATCAGCTTGTTCCGGATGTCATAACATCGTTCCATCGCAAAGACAGTTAGAAATTAGAAGAAATACAAGGATTTTTACCTGCGAGTATTGCGGCAGAATCCTGGTTTCGCAAGAAATTGCTGATGAGATTGATGGAAACAAGGCTTAGTTAGATTAAGAACAGACTTCTATTTTTATTATATTCTACACTACTGATTTACTCAGTTATTAATCTATTAAAACTTACTAAAGTAATTGGCAGAATTGGCAGCGATGTCAATTCATTTAAAAGAATAATCTAATAACTCAATCCGGGCAATTGCCCCGATAATATCGGGGAGGAAAGTCCGAACTTCTCAGAACAAGGTGCCGGGTAACCCCCGGGAGATAATGGAGTAATTTATTATCGACTGATAGTGCCACAGAAAATAAACTACCTTGAAATTTATTTCAGGGAAAAGGTGAAAAGGCGAGGTAAAAGCTCACCGGCTTGATAGTAATATCAAGTGCATGGCAAACCACACCTGAAGCAAGGTCAAGTATGAAAATCTTTCCGCCTGTCTGCCGCAAGGTAGGACTGTCGGGGCAAAGTTGTTCGCTTTGAATAATACTTAATTGTATTATGGATTTTCGGGTGGACCGCTAAAGTCTGCTGGTAACAGCAGAACAAGACAAATAATTGCCGCCCCGACAAGTCGGGGTTACAGAATTCGGCTTATAGGATTGAGCTTTTAGATTTGTTCTTATAAAATATAATTAACTCTTTTATGTTATATAAACGTTGGAAAATCAGAGAAGTTGAAGATGATAATTCTTTAAAATCACTTGCTGATTCGCTTAATATCTCAGAGATTTTAGCAAAACTATTATATCTTAGGAATATCAAATCTTTTGCTGATGCAAAATTTTTCTTCAGACCATCTTTAGAATCTTTACACGATCCGTTTCTTATGAACGGAATGGAGACTGCCTCAAAAAGAGTTATTCATGCTCTTACAGAAAATCAACCAATTTGTATTTATGGCGATTATGATGTTGATGGCACATGCTCAACAGCACTATTATATATGTTCCTAAAAGAGCTTGGGGCTAATGTTGATTTTTACATCCCTCAAAGATTAACCGAAGGCTATGGATTATCAAAAGAAAGTATTGATGTAATTAAATCAACTACTGATGCAAAGCTTTTAATAACGGTAGATTGCGGCATCACTGCAATTGAAGAAACAGCCTATGCAAACCAATTGGGAATGGATGTTATTATTTGCGATCATCATCAACCAAAAGATGAACTGCCTCCGGCACTCGCGGTCTTAGATCCATTGAAGCCAGAATGTAATTATCCATTTAAATATCTTTCTGGTGCTGGCGTTGCTTTTAAACTTGCACAGGGTGTTGCAGAAAAAATCGGCAAACGCGAAATGCCTTTAAAATATCTTGATTTAGTTGCCCTTGCCGGGGCTGCTGATATTGTTGCTCTTGTTGATGAGAACAGAATTTTAGTTAAAGAAGGTTTGGATAGTATAAATAACAATCCACGACCGGGAATTCTTGCATTGATTGAAAACAGCAGCTTGCATGTTGGTAATTTAAATTCAGGACAAATTGTTTTTACTATCGCACCAAGGATTAATGCTGTTGGCAGGTTAGGCGATGCAAAACGCGCTGTTGAATTACTTATTACAAACAGTAAAGAAGAAGCGTTAACACTTGCAAAAGTTCTTGAAACTGAAAACTACGAGCGAAGAAAAATTGATGTTGATACTTTTGATAATGCATTACTGCTTGTGGAAAACTCAATTGATCTTGATAACGATCTTGCAATTGTTCTTCATCAAGAAGAATGGCATCCTGGCGTAATAGGAATTGTTGCATCTCGTTTAGTTGAAAAATATTATCGTCCCACAATTATGCTTACAACAATAGATGGAGTTGCAAAAGGTTCTGCGAGAAGTATTACTAATTTTAATATTTATGAAGCATTACAGCGCTGTGAAGATCTATTAATCCACTTTGGCGGACATCAGGCAGCAGCAGGTTTAGCAGTGGAACTTGAGAAGGTGCAAGAGTTTAAAGACAAGTTTAATGAAATTGTAAAAGAAACAATTACCGGCGATGATCTTTTTCCGGAAATTATTATAGATTCAAAAGTCAAGCTTTCAGAAATAACACCTAAGTTTTTAAGAATACTTGATCAGTTTGCGCCGTTTGGTCCGCAAAATATGCGCCCGGTATTTCTTTCGGAAGGTGTGGAAATTTATAACACGCCAAGATTAGTTGGCAACAAGCATCTTATTGCCTGCTTTAAACAGAACGGCAATGATAAGATTTTTGATACGATTGGTTTTAATATGCGTGAATATTTAGATTTGTTATCAGACAAAAAAACAAAAGTGGATATCGTTTACACTATTGATAAAACCGTGCGAGATGGCAGAACATATCCGCAGCTTCGATTAAAAGATTTAAGAATAAACCCAAAAGAAATTCAGGAGAATTTGTAATGTCCGGTCACTCAAAATGGGCAACGATTAAAAGAAAAAAAGCTGTCCTCGATTCCAAAAGAGGAAAAATTTTTACAAAGCTTATTAAAGAAATTACAATCGCTGCAAGAGACGGTGGTGATGTAAATGGAAATCCACGATTACGCTTGGCGGTAGATAATGCTAAAGCTGCAAATATGCCGTTGGATAATATCGAACGCGCAATCAAAAAAGCTACCGGCGAACTTGAAGGTGTAACATATCACGAATTAACTTATGAAGGCTACGGTCCCGCCGGTGCTGCAGTTCTTGTTGAAGTTGCTACCGATAACAAAAACAGAACAGTTGCTGAGGTAAGACATCTGTTCAGCAAAAACGGCGGCAGTATGGGTGAAACAGGTTCTGTTGCATGGATGTTTGATAGAAAAGGTGTTATCACTCTGCCTGCCGAAGGTAAAAAGGAAGCTGATATTATGGAAATTATTCTGGAGGCTGGCGCAGATGATCTTACAACAGAAGAAGATTATTTTGAAATCACAACTTCAATAGAATCTTTTGAAACAGTTAGAAGAGCTTTGGTTGATAAAAACTTTAATATAGAAAATGCTTCGCTTCAATGGATTGCTAAAAACATGATTGAAGTTAAAGGTGAAGATGCTGAAAAAACATTAAAGATGATTGAAGGACTTGAAGATCTTGATGATGTACAAAATGTTTTTTCTAATGCTGATATTGTTGAGTAGGTTTTAATTAAATTTTTTGTGTTGTCATTCCCACTTACGAGTCTGTGTGAAAATTTGCAATCGTCAGGCTGAGCGGAGACGAAGCCGAGCATTTTTTAATAACTTCACATCTCGACTTCGCTCGATGTGACGCTTTTTTATATTTTAACACAACCTCTTACGTAGGAGTCTATATTAAACTCCTTATTAGTCATTATAAATTATAAAAATAAATGATCATTTTAGGCATAGACCCCGGAACCAGAATAACAGGATACGGTGTTATCAAATACACTAACAATAATTTTATAAAAATTGCAAGCGGAGCGATTAACCTTCCTGCCACCGAACCAATTCCACAACGACTTGAAATTATTTACAGCGAAATAAGTAAAATCATAAAAAGATATAAGCCCGATGAGTTTGCAATCGAAACTGCGTTTTATGGAAAGAATGTTCAATCAGCAATGAAGATTGGTTATGCTCGCGGAGTTTCAATCCTTTGTGCATTGCATAATAATGTTCCTGCAAGCGAGTACTCTCCGCGAGAAGTGAAAAAATCTGTTGTGGGTAAAGGTGCTGCTAGTAAAGATCAAGTTTCATTTATGATTAAAACTTTACTTAATATGAAATCAGAAAAAATTAAAGTTGATGAAAGCGATGCACTTGCTATTGCGCTGTGTCATGCTTTCAGAATGAAAACTACGGTAAAGAAAACTAAAGGCTGGAAATCTTTTATTGAGGCTTATCCGGAAAGAGTTATAGGATAAAATATGATTGGATTTTTAACTGGTAAATTAATTTCATCCAAACCAACACAAATTATACTTGATGTAAATGGTGTTGGATATTTGGTTAACATTTCAATAACCACGTTTGAAAAGATTTCCGAAAAAGAAACTGCCTCCCTTTTCATCCACACTAGCGTTAAAGAAGATTCAATTACTCTGTTTGGATTTTTCACTCAATCCGAAAAAGAAATGTTTGAGTTGTTAATTTCTATTAGTGGAATTGGTCCGAAAGTAAGCCTTGGTATTTTATCCGGAATTTCTGTTGATGATTTGAAGGACGCAATAGCAAACGGCAATGTTTCCCGGTTAATTGCTATTCCCGGAATAGGAAGAAAAACCGCCGAACGCGTTGTGCTTGAGTTAAGAAATAAAGTTGATTCAATTAAAACTGATGGAACGATTAAAGAAAAATCTGCAAAAGATGAAGCGATTTCTGCATTAGCAACACTCGGCTATCAAAGACAACTTGCAGAAAAAGTTGTACGAGATTTATTATCAGAAAATCAAAACTATTCTTTAGAAGAACTTATCAGAAAAGCTTTGGCGGGGCTGAATAAATAGAACAAGATTGTCATTGCGAACGAGTCTTCGAGTGAAGCAATCTAAAATCTAATATAGATTGCTTCATCCCAATAAATTGGGATTCGCAATGACTGTTTTGCTACTTCACGACACATTCAAGTTTTAAAATACCTTCAAGTTCTGCAACTAATTTATCTCCACTAACAACTTTGCTAACACCTTTTGGTGTGCCGGTAAAAATTAAATCACCAGCTTCAAGCTTCATCAAAGAAGAAATGTATTGAACAATCTCAACAGGTTTGTGCAGCATTTTATTTAACTGATCTTTCTGTCGATACTCACCATTTATTTTTAGAGTAATATTTTCATCAAGTGTAAGTTGATGTGTAGATTTTTCTACAAACTCAGAAAGCACTGTTGAAGTATCAAAACATTTTGCAATCGTCCACGGATGTCCTTTCTTTTTAAGATCAGACTGAACATCACGCAATGTCATATCAAGTCCGATTCCATATCCTGCAATTGCCCGTTCAGCGGTTTCAGAATCAGCATCTTTAATGCTTTCACCAATCAATAAAACAAGTTCCGTCTCGTGGTGCATATCGTTTGAAAAAGTTGGGTAAACAATTTTATCTCCCGAAAGAATCACGGAAGAAACCGTTTTTAAAAACACAACAGGTTTTTCGTGAATTACATTTCCAAGCTCATGAACATGTTCAGCGTAGTTTCTGCCAACGCAAACTATTTTGCCAATTGTAATTTCTTTACTGCTGTTTTTGATTTTAATTGTTTTCATTTAATTCCTTATTTTCAAACTACAAACTACCCACTACTGACAACAAACTGTATTAAGTTTTCTGTTTTTTCTTTGTTGCTGCAGGAAATAAAATATTATTTAAGATTAACCTGTAACCGGGCGAATTCTTGTGCAAACTTAAATCCGTTGGCGGATCACCAACTGCATGCTGATAATCTTCGGGATCGTGCCCGCCATAAAAAGTAAACGTTCCCCTTCCAAAATTTCCGTGGATATATTTTACCTGATCTGTCCCCTGTCTTTCCGCTAAAATGATAACAGAATTTTTTATGAGATTCTTTCTAAACATCGTTGTCTGTCCCATAAACCCTTTAACAACATTTGTGTGATCTTGAGTAAGCATTGTTGGCACCGGATCATACTTGGCGGAAAAATCAAAAAGTGTAAAGTAATCATTTTGCTCTAAGCCTATTTCAGCAGGCTGAATATCAATATCTGAATATTCATAAACGTAAGGATTCATATCAATTTTAAAATTGTGGAATGCAAATGTTTTTGAAAAATCTAACTTACTTTGTGCATCTGGGTCAGCAGCATCTCCATCAAAAACCGAGGCACAAATATCGACATCTTCTGCAGCCAAAGAAATATCATAAGAATCAGTTGCACTGCACATTGCAAAAAGAAATCCACCCTGCCCAACAAAGTTTTTAATTGTAAGCGAAACTGCTTTCATCATATCAGAAACTTTAGCAAATCCATTTTTCTTCGCATCATTTTCATACAATATTTGCTGGTCGATATACCATTGTGCGTTACTAAAACTTGCATAGAACTTGCCATACTGTCCGGTAAAATCCTCATGATGCAAATGTATCCAATCATATTTTTCAAGATCGCCGCGAAGGATTTCATCATTCCAAATTTTATCATACTTAACATTGGCATACTCAAGTGCAAGAGTAACAGCATCATCCCAAGGCGCAAATCCAGGCGGAACGTAAACAGCAATCTTTGGAGCCTTTTCTAATCGCACAACATCCATATTATTATCTTCGCTTTGAACCTCGGCATAAATTTGAGATGCTTGAGATAAACTTATTTGTTCAAAGTAAACTTCTTCAAGCAAACATTCGGAAATTACTTTTTCTGATTGATCAATCAAAAAAGAACCGCCGCGGTAATTTAAAAGCCAATCGGCTTTAAGCCCATCTTCTAAAGCATGAAAAGTAATTCCATAAGCTTTAAGATGATCCGTTTGTGTAAGATCCATCGGGATGAATATTTTATTTTGGGGGAGAATCTGGAATGTAAAGAGAACTAACAATACAGATATGTTGGTAATTATTTTTTTCATTTTAGCATTTAAAAGTCCTTGCGAACAACTCTTGGAGTGAAGCAATCTCAAACTTTAACTCAGATTGCTTCGTCGAGGACTCCTCGCAATTACATTTCAGGAATAATCAAGCGGACTTAACATCGCTCTTTATAAAAATCGGTTCGGCATATTTTTCAACTGTATCTTTTGTGATAATACACTTATCAATATCTTTTTTGTTCGGAAGATCATACATTATATCAATCATAAAATCTTCAACAATGCTGCGTAATGCACGTGCGCCCGTTTTTCGTTCCATTGCTTTTTTTACAATCGAATCTAGTGCAAACGGATCAAACTCAAGTTCAATGCCTTCCATCAAGAAAAGCTTTTTATATTGTTTGATGATTGCGTTTTTAGGCTGAGTTAAAATATTACGCATTGCTTCTTCTGTAAGCTGATGAAGAGGTGCTGCGACAGGTAATCTTCCTATCAATTCCGGAATCAATCCAAATCTTAAAAGATCTTCCGGTTGGATGTGAGATATTAAATCATCTTCTTTTGTCTTTGCTTTTAGATCTGAGGCGAATCCCATTCTGTTTTCATTGAGTCTTTTTGCAATTATTTTATCGATTCCATCAAAAGCACCGCCAACAACAAAGAGAATATTTTTTGTGTTAAGATTTATCAGACTTTGTTCGGGATGTTTTCTTCCGCCTTTGGGTGGGATGCCGGCAATTGTTCCTTCTAATATTTTTAACAAAGCTTGCTGAACTCCTTCACCGGAAACATCTCGAGTAATTGAAGTGCTTTCACTTTTGCGTGCAACCTTATCAATCTCATCAATGTAAACAATTCCTTTTTGTGCGCGCTCAAGATTGTAATCAGCCGCCTGTAACAGATGCACTAATACTGATTCAACATCATCACCAACGTAACCAGCTTCTGTTAAAGTTGTAGCGTCTGCAATTGCAAAAGGAACATCCAAAGTTTTTGCGAGCGTTTGTGCAAGTAATGTTTTACCAACTCCGGTTGGACCAATAAGCAGAATGTTACTCTTTTCAATTTCAACATCATCAAGCTCAAAAAATGTTGTGCGACTTCCAATTCTTTTGTAATGGTTATAAACAGCAACGGCTAAAACTTTTTTTGCGCGATCCTGTCCGATTACATATTCATCAAGAGATTTTTTTATTGTTTCCGGTGAATGCTGATTCCACTTTCCTTGTTTCTGATTTCCGATTGCCGCAAGATTGTTTTTTAAAATATCAACGCTGCTGCCGATACAAACATCACAGATGTAAACATCAGGTCCGGCAATCATACTGCCGACTTCATTTCCATCTCTTCCGCAGAATGAACACTTAACAATTTTTTGTCCCGGTTTTTTAGCCATCTAATAATCCTAACTTATTTTTTTCTTTAACTCAATTATATTTTTTCTTGCTTCATCCAGATACAATGATCTTGGAAATTTAGCAAGCAAACTTTCGTAAGATTCAACAGCTTTTGCTTCATCTTTTAAGCCAAACTGATAAATCTGACCCTGCAAATATAAGGCTTTATCCGCATAAATGTTTTTTTCTGCTTCATCAACTATCAGCGATAAACTTGCAATTGCGTTTTGATAATCATCCGCTGCAATTAACATTTCCGTAACTCTTAGCTTTGCAATTGAATGAAATACAAATGCCTGCGGATTTTGTGCAAGCTGAAAATATAAATCCTTTGCCTCGTTAAATCTTTTTTGTTCAGCTAAAAATTCTGCGGAACAATAAAGTGCAAGGTTAGACGAATCATTTTTTGCAGTGTTCAACAAAATTGAAAGCTCAATTGCATCATTTGCAACATTATCTTTTAAGTTGTTCATTACGGTAGTAAGATTTTTTCGTGCTGATTCGAAATTATTTTTAAACGAATATAATCTTGCAAGTTGATAATTTGCATAACTTTTATCTTCAGAATTTATTCGTGGCAAATTGTTTACTGATTGAAAAAGTTTTTCAGCTTCATCTAACTTAGCTTGCTGCATTTTAATGTTGCCTAACTCAATAAATGCAAGCGATGCAAACT
>JAGOXU010000105.1 GCA_018059515.1 Ignavibacterium sp. | reverse complement strand
GGAATTCCTCTTCCTCTATCTTCTACAGAAACACTTCCGTCTTTTTTTATAGTAACGATAACTCGATCGTTATATCCGCCTAACGCTTCATCAATACTATTATCCACAACTTCGTTTATAAGATGATGAAGACCGCGAGAACTAACATCGCCGATATACATTGCGGGGCGCTTACGAACAGCTTCAAGTCCCTTTAAAACATTTATATTTTTTGCACTGTAATCATTATTGTTTTGTGCTTTAGCCATTTAAGTTTTTATCCTTTTAATTCTTTACTTAGCAGAAAAGTTTATTCTAATTATTCTTTCTTGACCATAATATGAATTTATCTTTTCTATTATTTCTTTTTCTTTAAACTTTAATTCGTTTCGCCATGCTGCATTTTCAACTTTTAGAGTAAGTGTTGAATATTGTGCGCACTTGGCTTTTGCAACTTTTGTAAATTCTGGAAATATCTTTTCAAAATCATTTACAACATTGTTTTCAACTATAACATTTCTAATGTTTTTTAGAGCGGGATCGTTATTAAAAACATCTTTAATGCTTTTAAATCCATCAGGCATAAGCAATGTTTCCGTTATCTAATTTTATTATCAAATCTTTTTCATCTTTTTGTAAAAAAGAAAAATCTGCAAAATCTGTTAATGTTATAAACGCTTGTCCAACTTCTTTAAGATACTCACTTATTTTTCCAGCACGATAAGCATCAAGTTCACCAAAAACATCATCCAAAAGAAAAATTGGTGTTTTTCCGCAAGTATCTTTTAGATAAAAAAACTCCGCAAATCTTAATGCCGTTTGAAATGTTTTATGCTGTCCTTGAGAGCCATACGTTCTAAGGTTTATATCATTAATATTAAAAATAAAATCATCTCTATGTGGACCAACGAGGTTTACTCCGCGTCTTATCT
Organism: Ignavibacterium sp.; assembly: GCA_018059515.1. Lineage (GTDB taxonomy): Bacteria > Bacteroidota > Ignavibacteria > Ignavibacteriales > Ignavibacteriaceae > IGN3. Next base: position 10,960 of record JAGOXU010000105.1, on the reverse strand, counting down.
CTTCGTTCTTTTTATCTTGTAAAAGATTTTGAAAAGCGCCAACAGTTTCATCTTCATCACAACCATCTAAAAAATAATACTGGATAGATGGATGTTCTTTATCACCTATAATTTTTTGATACGACTCAGAAACATATTTATTAAAGTTTTTTATAAAAATATTTCTGCGGGATATTAATTCAACCCCATTTTCAACTAACTTTTCTGTCCAGGCATCAAGCTCGGCATTTATTTCTTTGGTAAAATTTTCTTTTAACCGATTTAAAATTACGGTGCGCTGTTTAAGAGTTTTATTGTAATCCAGCAAAATATTTAAGTATGTGTTACTTGCCTGGGAAATAACGGAATCAACTAATTTTCTTCTTTCTGCTGGAGAACCCTGGGTAATAGCATGATCTGCAGGAGTTAAAATAACAACAGGAAAATTTCCGATTACTTGTGAACTTCTTGAAATCAATTTATCGTTTTGAAAATAATACTTGCGGTTCTCAGACACTGAAAAATAAACTCTTATTTTATCCTCGGTTATATCTCTAAAAAAACCATTTATTTCAAAATCACTTTCACCAAAACTTACAACCTCAAAATCTTTTGCATTAAAACTTTTGGTTGTACAAATGTAATATGCAGCTTCAAGTATAGATGTTTTTCCTTGTCCGTTGCCTCCAACAATGTAATTTAATGTATCAGAAAAGGTAAGGTTAATATTCTTATGAGTTCTGAAATTCTTTAGAGCCAAACGAGACAGGATCATTTTAATTATTTAAACGTACCGGCATAAGTAACATCATAACGTCTTCATTCTCTTCGTTTTTAACAGGCTCAATAATACTTGCTTTTGTAGGAGAGTGAAGTTTAAATACTACTTGATCGCCCACAAGATGCGATAAAATATCATTTACGTAAGTTGTGTTAAACCCAATATCCATAGGGTCGCCTTTGTACTCGCACTGAATATTTTCTTTGGCGTCAGAACCATGGTCAATATCTTCTGCAGATACTTCTAAAGAATTTTCACCAATTGAAAATTTAACCTGCTTGGAGTTTGATGTAGAAAAAAGCATCATTCTTCTTATTGCGGATAGCAACTCTGATCTATTAACGGTTAAAAAGTTTTCGTTCTCTAACGGAATAACACTGCTGTAGGATGGATATTTTTCGCCTATCAATCGGCTAATAAATTCAAGATCATTTATGATAAATGAAGCATAAGTTTTGCTTAAATAAATTTTAACATCAGCATCACCTAATTGTTTTAGCAAAACAGAGATTGCTCTTTCAGGAATAATGTATTGTTCCTGTGTGTCTGATGCAAAAGATTTATTAATAAATTTTACTAATCTATGTCCGTCTGTTGCAACAAATCTTAACCCCTCTTTTGCAAATTCAACTAACGTTCCTGTCATAGCAGGACGCATATCTTCTTTACTCATTGCAAATGATGTTTGCTCAAGAGCTTTCTTTAAATCATTACCGTTAATAATAACTTCTTTTTCTTTTGATACAGATGCAATTTCAGGAAAATCTTCTGAAGGAGAATAACTTAAGCCGTAAACACCTTTATCGGTTGTTATTTTTATTTTGCCATTGTCGTTTACCATAAAATTTACTTGTGTATCATCCAATGATCTAACGATATCATAAAGCAATCTGGCGGGAACAACCATTTTGATGTTCTTTTCTGCTGTAACATTCAATGAAGAACGCAACGCAATTTCAAGATCAGTTGCGCTAACTGTAAGCGAACCATCTTTTATTTCGAATAGAAAGTTTTCCAATATTGCCATTGGCGTACGTGATGGAACAGCGGGAATTATTTTGGCTAAAAGTCTCTCTAAAATTTTGCTGTTTATCTTAAATTCCATATAAAAAAATCTCCTTTTGAAGCGCACAAAAATACTAAATATCGAGGTAATTTCAATGAAAATTAGAAGATTAAATTTTAAAGGAAAGAGAGGTTGGGTATTAGTTTAAAACAAAAAAAAGGAGTTAAACGCGTTAAAGTTTAACTCCTTAAAATAAAAAATGACATTTTTTTATGGAACTGTCGGATCTACTATAAAAGGATCCTTTCTATCATTCGAATCCGATGTTGTCATCGAACCATAAATCGTATATTTTGATGAAGTACCGGTTCCTGTTACAGCGCTAGTGTACATTAGAAAAATTTCAGTTCCACCGATTAAATTCATTACACCGGCAACATCTCCTTCTGCGGAAGAAGATGACACAGCAAATGGTATTTCATATATCGTTTCAAAATCATATTTACCACGATCAAAATCACTAAGTACTAAAATATCACCTGATGCTATTTCATGAATTGTAGCTTTAAGGTTAACCCATACTCTGCCACTAGATTCATTTCTAATAGTTATTTTATTTTCTATAAATGGTTCGCAGCTATTAAATGTAATTAACGCTATTGCAGCCAATGTAAAAAGAACTACTAATTTTTTCATTTTTTCCTCTCTCATTTTACTTGTTACTAATGAGATATTTTTGTTTCTCAAAATTTAACTATTTCAAATCATAAATCAATCAACACAATATTAATAATTAATAGATATATAAATATATTAATAATAATAATAATGATGTTAATATGTTGATAAGCTCTGTAATCTTTTCTTTTATCTAATAATCAAAATATTAAAACAACACTTAAAGTTAATTATAGACCCAACAAAAACTATGTTAATAACAGAGACATTATAATTGACTAATAATTAACAATTTATATACCACTAAGCCACAGGTTATCAACATATCAAAAAGTGCAAATACTTTAAAAAAACAAAGGCTCAGTAAAGAGCCTTATTTTGATCAGGTAAATATTTCAGGAATAATTAAGCTCAATCTTATTTCTAATACTATCTATCAGTTCCTTCATAGAAAGGTCATTATTTCTCATTTGTTCGATGCTGTTGCAAGCATGTATTACGGTTGAGTGATCTCTTCCGCCAAAATGCAGCCCAATTGTTTTGAGAGATGATTTTGTAAGTTCCTTTGAAAAGTACATTGCCAACTGGCGAGCAAGTACAATTTCTTTTTTTCTTGTCTTTTCTCTTATCTTATTTTCAGGGATATTTAGATAATGACAAACGGCTTTGCTGATATCATCGATAGTAATATTTATTTTTCTATCTGTTGCAATTTCTTTAACTGTTTTTTTTGCAAGCTCAATAGTTATCTCTTTAGAGTTTAAAGATGCGTTAGCAAGTAATTTTATTAAGCAGCCTTCAAGTTCGCGTATGTTTGATGTGATACTGCCAGCAATAAACTCAAGAATTTCAGTTGAAACATTCATTCCATATTCTTCAGCTTTATTTTTTAAGATGGCAATTCTCATTTCAAGTTCCGGTGGTTGAATATCAGCAGAAAGTCCCCATTGGAATCTTGAAATTAATCTCTCATCCAAACCTTTTAAATCCTTTGGTGGTTTATCGCTTGATAAAATAATTTGTTTGCGGGATTGATGAAGAGTATTAAAAATATGAAAAAATAAATCCTGTGTTTTCTCTTTACCCATTAGAAATTGAATGTCATCAATTATTAGAACATCCATATTTCTATAAAAACCGGAAAAATCATTAACCTTATTGGTTTGAATAGCCTCAACAAATTCAACCGTAAAAGAATCTGATGAAAGATATATTACTTTTTTTTCCGGAAACTTTTCAATGATGCTGTTTCCAATAGACTGAATAAGATGTGTTTTTCCCAATCCAACTCCGCCATAAATAAAAAATGGATTGAAGGAGGTTCCACCTGGATTATCACTTATCGCACCAGCCGCAGCTCTGGCTAATTGATTACCTTCGCCTTTTATAAAATTATCAAACTTGTAACGCGGGTTTAGATTTGTTTCATGTTCAGGTCGTTTAGTTTCAATCGGTTTAACTTTATTATGAACAACGGGACTATCTTTTAAAAAATCTTCTTTTTGTTCCTGCTCATCAGCAATAATGTATGATAGTTTGCCATCTTCACCAAGTACATCAAGTATAGTTCGTTTTACGATAGTACTAAAGTGTTCATCAATCCATTCCCAAAAAAATTGATTTGGAAGTTGAACTTTTAAATTGTTACCATTTACGCTTACTGGTCTGATTGGCAAAAACCATGTATTGTAAGTCATTAAAGTAACGTTTTCTTTGATGCGGGTTAAACAGTTTTTCCATACTAAATTAGCCTCTGTGTTAGTAGAGGTATTAGCGGTTTCTAAATTGATAAATTTTAGGTTATCCACAATAGTTGTAAGCGTAAAAAGCGATATTTAAATAAAAAATTTTTTTGATTTACTAAGCAACGAAGAACAAGCTAACAAGTTATCAACATTATCAAACAGCAACCAAGTGGCTATTTCTTAACAAATTACAAGGATTATTTTCATGTTATCAAACAACCAATGGTAATTTTTACCTGGCTTTAGTATTGCTTTAGTGTGTGAAACGTTTTCACATCGTAAAGTTATCCACAGGTTATAAACACAAAAAGAACATCACTAACTCGACTAAAAAATAGATACAAAAAGTTATATCAGCAAGTTTATTTTAATTTATTTTTTTTTCTTTGTCGAAAACATTTTTTGTTGTTCTAATGTACATCTGAATAAATCAAAAGACTACAAATTGATTAAAAATCAACGTGTTTATCACAGATTATTATTTAATTTATTAAGTAACCTGTTTTTAACAACAAGATTATAGATATTTATTTAAGTTTAAACACTAAGTTTAGGTTTAAAATTGTTGGAAAAATTTGAATCTATCTATATTTTTGCAAACTTTATGTAAAATAGGAGTAACAAAGTGAAAAGAACATTTCAGCCAAGCAACAGAAAAAGAAAAAATAAGCATGGCTTTAGAGAAAGAATGAAAACAAAAAACGGTAGAAAAGTTTTAGCAAACAGAAGAGCTAAAGGCAGAAAAAAACTTACCGTTAGCGATGAGATGTAATTGTTTTGAAAAATTTTTCTTTAACTCGAAATGAAAGAGTAAAAAAGAAAAGTGATTTTGAAAAAATTTATAGTTCTGCTAAAGTATTGTTCAGTTCGGATCGTTTGATAAAAGTACATTTTTTATTTGTTGATAGCGGCACACCCGGAATTAAGATTGCTGCTGCCGTTTCAAAAAAATCAGGCAAAGCTGTTTGGAGAAACAGGTTAAAAAGATTAATTAAAGAATCTTACAGAATTAATAAGAACCCCTTATTAGAAAAAGTTTTAAACAAAAGCACACAACTGCTTTTAGTTTTTTCTCCAAACAGATTATCCGAAGCAAGTAATAAAAAAATATATTTAAGAGATGTTTCTCCAGGTGTTGTTGAATTGATGAATAAAATCATACAACAGATTTAACAGGTTATTTTGAATAAAAGACTTCAAAAAAAAACTACTCTTCTTAGCACGCCGGAATTAATAAAGATTTCTTCAACCGTAATTTAATATCAGAGTTTTATTGATGGATAAGCAAACAACAATTGCATTTATTTTAATTGGCGCCATTTTAGTTTTGTGGCTTTATATTAGTGCGCCCGATCCAAAGCAGCAGCCGAAACAAGTTGACCAAACATCACAAAACAAGGACACGGTTACAAGCAGTTCTAAAGACAGTGTTGTTGAAAAAGAAATTGTTCCAGAAGAGGTTAAAACAGAAATAGCAAATCTTAACAAATCTAACATTCCTGAAGAAACGCTTGTTATAGAAACACAGTTAGCACGATTCGAGCTATCAAACAAAGGCGCAAACTTTAGAAAAATTTTTCTTTCAAAATTTAACAACTGGTACAGCGCAGGTAAAAACACTAATACAAATTACAGCAATTACGTTCAGCTTATTGATTATAACAAAGGCGGCTCTTATGATCTTTCTTTTGTTTCTACGGATGGGAAAGGAATTAACACAAAAGACATTACTTTTAATTTGGATAAACAAGCCAACACTTACAAAATAAATGATGATGATTCTTTAACCATTAATTATTCTTTTGAATTAGAACCGGGAAAAACCATTACAAAAGCATACACTTTTTATGGAAACATGTATGAAGTAAAAAGTAAAATTACTTTTGCTGGTTTTAATAATCTTATAAACAGCAATTCTTACGATCTAATCTGGAGCAACGGAATTCGCTCTGTGGAAAAAAACTCAGTTGATGAAGCAAACTACTCCAACGCAAGTGTTTATTATGGAGATGAGCAAGTTATTGTTGATGCTTCTTCCGTTGGTGAAAAAGAAGTTAAGGAGTTTCGGGGCAGGGTTGATTGGCTGACAGTTAGAAACAAATATTTTGCTGCGATTATAATTCCCGATGATCCTAAAAAAGTTGAAGGCGCATATATTGAAGGGATACAAGAAGTAAGAGGTAAAGATGGATTGCACGAAACTTACAACGCACGACTTACACTTCCATTTCAAAATCAATCTGTTGAAACACAAACCTTTACGCTTTACATAGGACCTGTAGATTATAAAGAGTTAGAAGCTTATGGAAGAAACTTAGTTAAGATTGTTGACTTTGGCAGTTTTTTTGGTCTTAAGTTTATTATTAGACCAATAGCAGAATATGTTTTGCTGCCGCTGTTTCAGTTTATTAATTCATTTATTCCAAATTACGGTGTTGTATTAATAATTTTTTCTATCATCATTAAGATTGTGGTTTATCCTCTCACAAAATCCAGTTATCAATCGATGAAGAAAATGCAAGCTTTGCAGCCCAAGATTGCAGAGTTAAAAGAAAAACTTAAAGATGATCCGCAAAAGATGAATAAAGAAACAATGAAACTTTATTCAACATACGGTATAAATCCCGCTGGAGGATGTTTACCGATGTTATTGCAAATGCCGATTTTTGTTGCGCTATGGGGAATGTTCCAATCATCGATAGAGTTACGCCAGCAGCCTTTTGTTGGATGGATTAAAGATCTATCGCAGCCGGATGTTATTTTTCATCTTGGTACAAAGCTGCCGATTATTGGAATACAAGATATTAGCGGATTAGCATTGTTAATGGGTATTACAACCTTCGTTCAGCAAAAGATGACAATTAAAGACCCTAAACAGCAGGCATTGATTTATATGATGCCGATTATGCTTACGCTTTTGTTTATGAGCTTTCCATCAGGTTTAAACTTATATTACTTTATGTTTAACGTTTTGTCTATTGCACAGCAATATTATATAAATCATCAAGGCGGAACGGTTGAACTTGTTCCTGTTGCAAATCCAAATAAGAAAAAAGGATTTATGTCTAAAATAATGGAAGCGGCAGAAGAGCAAACAAAAAATCAACAAAAGAAAAAAAAATAGAGTTTTAACTAATTCTATTTTTGTTTGAAAGTTAAATTTTTAGATGAGTGATCGGATAAAAATATTTTTTATACTTTTTGTTTTATTACTCTCAAATAATTACGGTCAAACAAAATATACTTTATCGTTAGATGTTGTTCAAAAAAAACTCCCTTTCGGATTAACAGAATATTTACCCGCACAAAAACCTAAAGTCGCGCTTGCGCTTAGCGGCGGCGGCGCTAGGGGCATATCACAAATTGGTGTTCTAAAAGCTTTTGAAGAAGCAGGAATTAAACCCGACTTAATTGTTGGCACAAGCATGGGCAGTATTGTTGGAGGAATGTACGCTGCGGGCTACACAATTGAACAGGTTGATTCTATTGCACGTAATACCGATTGGAATGATTTGCTTACCTTAAAAACCCAATCAAACAGAAGAGACTTATTTGTTGATCAAAAAGTAACAGAAGACCGAGCTATCTTTTCACTAAGGCTTGATGGGCTTAATCCTATTTTACCAACTTCATTTAATGATGGTCAAAAGCTTTCAAACTTTTTAAATATAATCGCTTTTAATGCGCCGTTACATTCAGAAACATCTTTTGATTTACTTGTTGTAAAATTTAGAGCTGTTTGTACCGATCTTGTAACGGGTAATATGGTTTTAATGGATCGCGGCTCGTTAAGCAATGCTTTGCGTGCAAGCTCTAGCGTTACTTTTTTTCTTGCGCCTATTAAAATGGATTCCTTGCTTTTGGTTGATGGCGGACTTGTTGCAAACATACCTGTGGATGTTGCAAGAAATAATGGAGGTGATTTTGTAATTGCCGTAAACACTACAAGTGATCTTTGGCCAGAAGAAAACCTTTCCACACCATGGATTGTTGCTGATCAAATTGTTAGCATACCGATGAAACAAAATAACACCGAGCAATTGGCTAAAGCAGATTTTGTTATTTCTCCCAAGTTAAACAACATACTTTTAACCGATTTTAATAGAGCTGATAGCCTAATTATTCTTGGCTACAATTCAGCAAAGCCATTAATTAATAGTATTAAATCCAAAATTGATTCTGCTGATTATAATTCGCTGAAAGAAGAAGAAAAATATTTTTATAATGTTAAGCTAAGCGATAACCTATCACTAAAAGAAAAAGCTTTCTTTTTTGGATATGAATCATTGGATTCAATATCCAACAAAAAAATAAACTACGATTTGTACAAACTTTTTGAAACAGGAGATTATAAAAATCTTTCCGTACAAATTTCTGTAACCGAAAATGGCAGCGTACTTGATCTTATAAAAGAAGAAAATCCAATTATAAAAAACATTGATTTGATAGGCATCTCATTAATCCAATCAAACAAAATCAGTGAAATATTTTCTTCACTAAAAGGAAAACCTTTTTCCGGAAAACACATTCTTAAAGAAGTTGTAGAGCTTATTAAGCTGTATCGCAAGGAAGGATATTCGCTTGCAGAAGTTCAGAGTATCGAATACAAGCCGGAAGAGCAGCGCCTAAAAATTTATATCGATGAAGGAATGATTTCTCGAATTGATGTCACGGGAAATAAAATCACAAACAAGAGTGTTATTACAAGAGAGTTTGATTTTAAAGAGGGAGATTTTTTCCGAATTAAAGAAGTTGAAACCGGATTGATAAATCTTAGAAGTACAAAACTTTTTGACAACATAGACATTGTAGTAAAGGAAGAAAACGGACAAAATATTTTAATTATAAGCGTAGATGAAAAACCATCTAGCCTGCTTAGAATCAGTTTTAGAATCGATAATGAATATCGTGCACAATTTGGATTAGATTTAAGAGATGAAAATGTATTTGGAACAGGTACAGAACTTGGTTTGATATTGTTTGGCGGGTTAAATAACCGCGCAATTATACTTGAACAAAAAGCAAACAGAATTTTTAATACATACTTTACTTATAAAATTAATGCCTTTTATAAGTTTAATGATGTTAGTGTTTATAAAGACGAACCACTACTGAATACAGAAAACTTCACTCGCGTTGAAACAGGAAAATATCGACAAATATTTTATGGACTGTCACTTGGCGCAGGAACGCAGGTTGGTCGTTTTGGTAATTTAATTTTTGAGGGTAGATATCAGTTTGATGAAGTTAAAAATATTGGAAACAATCCCGAAGATCCGTTTAAAATAAAAATAGTAAGTCTGAAAATTTTAACAACAATTGATACGCAGGATAAATATCCTTTTCCTGAAAACGGAGTTTACTTTTCCGGATTTTTCGAAACCGCAGCCTCTGTTTTAGGCGGAGAAACAGGTTACAGCAACCTTGGCTTTGAGTATAAAAACTATTTCCCAATTTTTAGCAGTTCAGTTATCTCGCCCAAAATTAAATTTGGGTTTGCAGATAAAACATTGCCGCTTAGCGAACTATATTCACTTGGCGGACAGGAATCCTTTTACGGTATGCGTGATTTTGAATATAGAGGGCGACAGATTTTTCTTGCTTCTTTAATGTATAGATATAAACTGCCGTTTTTAATTTTCTTTGATACTTACATTAAAGTTAGATATGATTTAGGCTCGATGTGGGCGCAGCAGGAGCAAATTAAATTTAAAGATTTAAAACACGGTATTGGCGGCTCTATTGCGTTTGATACACCGATTGGACCTGCAGAGTTTGCAATTGGAAGAAGCTTTTTGTTAAGACAGGATATTCCTAAAAATCCAATTAGCTGGGGCGATATTATGTTTTATTTTTCTATCGGATATTATTATTAATTATCTGCAACCACACACTGGCGGTTTGGGGCTAGCAAAGAAGCGGATTTCGAGTTATAAACCCGTCCACCTACACCGAAGTTTGAGTCGGGCAGAATGCTTGAATTACCACCGAAACCCTTATTGCTTATAGCCTTTATTGGCGTTTCGTTGTTTTTAATCTTGTTCAATTCCTAAAATCAAAAGAGGAACTGGTGGATTATTTCTTCCGTGTCTAAGAACGTTATAAACTTCGCCTTCATAGTATGCAACCCCACTACTCATTTGTGCTTGCATTTTCTTTGTTGGTAAAACTTCTATTCCAAGATTTATTACACCACCCGAATAGAAAAGCAGATGCTTAACAAATAAATCAAATGCAACAAAAGCATATTTACCAAATTGAACTTCAACTGCAATCTGGTCTTTCACAAAATCCGTTTGCTTATAAGACGAAATAGGTTCATTAATGCCCTTTGAAATTAGAAAATCTTTTTGTTGATCGTAAGGTAATGTAATTAATTCGGGCAAAACCTTTTGGTCAGTTGTAATGTAGTATCGGTAACGGCTTTCGTTCCAACCAAGTCTATTAAATTTTTCATTGAATGTTTTATTCAATTCTATTGGACTATAAAGCAATTTACCAGTCATTGTTTTTTCCTTGCTTTCCTTGGTCATAAACTTTGATGCGTCTATGCTTTGAATAGTATCAATGATTTCTTTGTAAAGTTTTTTATGATGAACAATTAGATATTCTTCTCCGTTTAAATGGGAGTATTTTTGTGCTATTTTCATTTCTGATGACTAACTCTGTTATATTTTCCGTTTACATTCTTTAATTCAAGTTGCAACCATTCCTTTGGTACCTGAGAAACTCTGTCCTTACCAGTTGGCTTATGAATAGGTTTATTTATAG
>JAGOXU010000104.1 GCA_018059515.1 Ignavibacterium sp. | reverse complement strand
TTTAATACTATCAGTATTAAACTTATCATACTCATTATTAATTATTTTGATTTTATAATTATCTAATAATTGTGCAGGTGCAGGTCCGGCAGTAAGTGCACCAGGTAAATATCCATTATTAAAAAAAGCAACTTGTGAGTGAAGATGTTTTGAGAAATTGCTACCGACATTATAAATAAAACTAACGCCCCAAGGATTTCTGCCGAGAATATAATCTCGTTGAAAAATAGCAAGTGAATCAAACTTAGTAGAACCGGTTAATTTTTTGTAGAGGATTGACTGCAAACTAACTCCGAGTAAAGCATTTGTTGTTCCCCAGGAATAAGCTAAGCCTTCACGCAGAAATGAGCTATCACTTATATTTTTAAAGTGCTTAAGATTTTGATAAATATATTTTATGAAATCTGAATTGTGCTGTGCAATTTTATAATCTGCTAAAGAATTAATATCACCAGCACCCCACCAATAATCGGAGCCCGCTTTTGTTCCGTAATCGATTGCTTCATCAAGATATTTTTGTTTTAAGGTGCTGTTAAAAAGTTCAACCGCAGCGAGAGCTAATTTTCCATTAAAATCTTTTTCCGGATAATGATTTGAGTAAGTGGAGTCAATATCCTGAACTTGATTTCTAATCGAATAAAATTTTTCAGCGGTCAAGAGACAGTTAGCAGCAAATTCATCTTCATAAAATTTTTCTTTCCAGATTCTGGATGCTAAAGCGAGTGCGGCAGAATAAATTCCAATTGTGTTTTTTCCGATACTTACAAAGGCTGGACGCTCAAATTGTAAGCTGTCATTTTCCGGTAATCGCCATCCGATTTTATGATCTTCTTCGTTTTGTACTTGCGATACTAAATTTTGATTATCAATATTGCAGCGCAGCAGCCAATCAAGTCCTATTTTTGCTTCTTCTAAAATATCCGGTACATCATTTTTGTTCAAATCATATCCAAATTTTTGGGAATCGAACTCATAACTAAATAGTAAAAGATATGTTGTTAGTGCTGTTGTTTTTAAAAACTTTATATAATCGCCTGCATCGTGCCAGCCGCCTGTTAAATCCCGCGCAGTTGAATCTTTATAACCAATGATTTTTGCCGCATCTGATAAATGGCAAGGTTGATGTAAAATTGGATTTGTTGGTCCACAGCGTTGTGCTTTGAAGAATAAACTTAGTGTATCTCTTACATTATTAAAGATTGAATTATCAACTTCGAAGGGATGAGATTCTACATCCAATAATTTCACTTTATAGTTTCCATTTGTGGTAAGAGATGAAAAATCAATTTCATAGCAAAAATAAAAATTACCATAAACCGATGGTGAATCTTTAACGCTGCCTTTAAATTTTATTTCATTTGATTTGTTTTCAACTACAAAAAACTGTTTACCATTTAAATTTGATTTTGAAAGTACAACAGCAGTTTTTACATCTTGCGGTAAAAATCCAACTTGATTTGTTCGAATAAAAATTGAATCGGTTAGAGAGGTTTGGCAGTTAACAAATAAAATTTGTGAAAGAATCAAGAAGGCGGCATAACTAAATTTCACAAATCCATTTTTAATAATTCTTATCTCCTGTTAACTGCCTAATAAAATATCTAAATGTTTTCTTCTTCTTTTTTTAGATAATTTGTTCTAAAAATAAAATCCCATAAAGGAGAGCTAACTCCATAACCTTTATCCGGATCTTGATAATGGTGTTTGATATGATGATTCTTAATTGCGAGCCAAAATTTACTGTGCATATTAAAATGATGAACTGCGTAATGCGTCATATCATAAAATAAATAACCTATTAAAAATCCAGCAAAAAATGGATAGATAAAAACATCACCTATCAAAAATCTAAACAAAAAATAAAATAATGCTGCAAGTGGAAGACTGACAGACGGCGGCATAACTAATCTTTTAGAATCGCTTGGATAATCGTGATGAACACCATGAAAAATAAAATGAATTCTTGCACCCAACTTGCTCTTCAACTCCCAGTGGAATATAAACCTGTGAAGTAAATATTCCGTTATCGTCCAGATGAACAGACCAAAAATAATTAATCCAATTATTGATAGAGTTGAAATTGAAAATTCAAAAATTGCGATGTACAACATGTAAAGAATTATGGGTACAAATATTATCAGCGGAACTGTAAAATGTACCTTAGAAAGTGATTCTAAAAAACCATTTTCAAACATTCTTACAGTTTCATCTTTATTAGAAATAAATTTTTTTGCCATTACAAATCCTACTAAAAAATTACAAGTAAATTTAATAATTACAGTTTAAAGAATAAAAATCGTTACAATCAAATATAACCTTATTTCTTGGAGGAACTTTAAAAACACCTTTAATATTCTCGATTACATTTGATATTAATCACTAAAGTTTTCATATTCACAAATGATTTTCTGAAATTCCTTAACATTCAGGAGGATTGATGTCTCAAAACGGCGAACGTGAACAATGGGGAACAAAAATCGGTTTGATATTAGCCGTAGCTGGTAACGCGGTTGGATTAGGAAACTTTCTTCGATTTCCTGTTCAAGCGGCACAAAATGGCGGCGGTGCTTTTATGATTCCATATTTTATATTTTTCATTTTACTCGGCATTCCGTTAATGTGGATTGAATGGGGAATCGGCAGACACGGCGGAAAATTTAGACATGGCAGTGCACCCGGAATGTTTGATGTACTCTGGAAAAATAAACTTGCAAAATATTTTGGTGCAATCGGTTTGTTTATCTCAATCACAATTCTAATTTATTACACTTATATCGAATCGTGGACTCTTGGTTTCAGTATATTTTCTGTACTTGGCTTATACTCCAATGAAACCCGAGAAACAATGACAGGATTTCTATCAAGCTACCAGGGAATTACAACATCACAAACATTTAGCTCACTTTGGCCTGCATATTCTCTAATGTTAGTTACATTTGCTATAAACTTTGCAGTTCTATATAAAGGTATATCCAAGGGGATTGAAAAATTAGCTAAGATAGCTATGCCGATGCTTTTTATTTTTGCGATAATTTTAGCGATAAGAATTTTTACACTTGGCACACCTGATCCCGCATTTCCGGAAAATTCGGTTGCTAACGGATTTGCGTTTATTTGGAATCCTGATTTTGCAGCACTTGGTAATCCAAATATCTGGCTTGCTGCAGCCGGACAAATATTTTTTACACTTTCTGTTGGGATGGGAACAATACACGCTTACGCAAGCTATCTAAAACCAAATGATGATATTGTACTTTCAGGACTTGCAACTGCATCCACAAATGAATTTGCAGAAGTAGTTCTTGGTGCATCAATTGCAATACCTGTTGCAGTTGCTTTTTTTGGATTAGATGCAACTAAGGAAATTGCTGCCGGCGGTGCGTTTAATCTTGGTTTTGTTTCTATGCCGATAATTTTTGGAAGCTCTCATTTTCCGATGGGCGAATTATTTGGATTTATGTGGTTCTTGTTGCTTTTCTTTGCAGGTATAACTTCATCTGTTGCAATGGGTCAGCCTGTAGTTGCTTTTTTAGAAGATGAATTTGGAATGGATAGAAAAAAAGCTGTTACCGCATTAGCAATTGCTGTTCTTGTTGCAGTACAGTTCGTAATATTCTTTTTAAAGTTTGGATTTTTAGATGAAATGGATTACTGGGCTGGCACTTTTGGTCTTGTTGTATTTGCTTTGATTGAAACTGTTTTATTTATGTGGGTTTTTGGAGCCGATAAAGCGTGGAAAGAAATGAATCAAGGTGGCGATATACAGATACCATTTTTCTTTTATTACGTGATGAAATATATAACTCCATTTATTTTAATGATACTAATGGGTTGGTGGTTTATACAGAGTGCAATACCAACTTTATTATTAGATAACGCTCTTCCGGAAAACGTTCCGTACATTTGGGGCGCACGTATTTTAATGCTTTCCATTGCAATAATTTTAATGTATTTGGTTAAAAAAGCCTGGGAAAATAATCACAACGAGGTTAAATGATGGGACTTACCACAAACGGTATAATTTTTTTAACATTAGCCTGGACAATAATAATAACTATGGTAGTATTTTCATTCTACAAGGTTCTTAAAGGTGAAAAGAAGAATTAAAAATATAAAGGCGGCTCAATTGAGTCGCCTTGTATATTAAACTATTATACTTATTCTAAAAAATTATCATTCTTCATATTCGTCAGATTTTTCATGTTCAGCCTGCAATCTGTGTGCAAGGTTTGATTCTGATGATGTGATTGCAAATTTTCCTTCACTAATAAATTGATAAAGCAAATCGTTTTCAATTAAGTAACCAAATTTCTTTTTGAATGTTTCAATAGAGATTCCTGCTGTTGCAGCAAGTTTGGCAAGTTCGTGTGGATCGTCAAAATCAGCCTGATTAAGTCTTAACATATATCTGCGTGCAATGTAAAAGCTTTCGGAGGCAGGATCAACCATTCTAATTCTTGTTTTTAATGTTTGCGGATCGATAATATCTTTAAAATACATCGGAACAAAATTTCCATTCTGTATCGAAACCATCGCACCGCTTCCGCCATCAAGAATAAATTGTGCTGCAGAAAATCCTAAATCTCTTGTGTATTCCATATCAAACGGAATTGGATCGGCACATCGTAACTCGTAACCAATATTTTTAGATACTATAGTAGCTTTTAATCCAAACTCTTTAAGTCTATCCTGGACTTTTGATTTAAGAATCTCACCAAAATTTATTTCAGCAATTCTGATATTATCGTGCGCATCTCTTTCAACATCAACTAAAGATTCAAGATCGGTGGGGTCTAAACGTTCAACTAATCCTTCTGCAATTATTGCAACCCCATCAAGTTTGCCGTAGCTTAATCTTTTTATTATTGCACCGACAAGAATATCAACAATATCACTAAACTTAATTTGTTTATGTGCAAACTCCTCCGGAATTAGAGTAAGCGTTGCACCTGTAGATTTACCAATTCCAAGTGCAAGATGCCCTGCTTTTCTTCCCATAGAAATTACAAAATACCAGCGGGATGTTGTTTGTGCATCCACCATAAGATTTTTTACAACTTCCACTCCAATGTGTCTTGCTGTTTGAAATCCAAAAGTTGGAATACCATGCGGAAGATCTAAATCGTTATCAATTGTTTTGGGAACATGCACAACCTTAATTCTGCCCGAAGCCATTTCATTAACTTTTAAAGCGCTAAATGCAGTATCATCACCACCGATAGTAATCAGTTTATCTACGTTCAATCTTAATAAGGAAGTAACAGTATTTTCTAAATGTTTAGGATCTTTGGTCGGGTTTGATCTTGAAATACCAATGTATGATCCGCCTCTAAAGTGTATGCGGCTTACGTTTTGAATATTCAAATCTCTTACATGGGAAATATCGCCCTGCATAATCCATTTAAAACCATCTTTGATACCAATAACTTCAACACCTTCAACTGCGGTGCGGATTGTTGAAGCCCCGATAACACTATTGATTCCGGGTGCGGGTCCTCCGCCGACCAAAATTGCTAATTTTTTTGGTGCAATAGACATAAAATCATAACTCCTGAATAATAATTATCGATCAAAAAAATATATTAATTGTTTACAAAACTTTAAGCTTAGCAAACTTAAGCATCAACTGTTTAACATTATTGCCTTCAAAATGAACAGTTGCTTTAGTCATATCACCTGCTCCGGTAACATCCACAACTTTACCAAGACCGAATTTATCGTGCATTACACGGCTGCCAATCATCAATGCTTTTCCATCCTGATCAAAACTTTCGTACTCTACTTTTTCAAAATACTCGTAGTACATTTCTTTTTTTGTTTTACGATTTGCTTTGCGTCCAAGTCCGCCATTAGTTTCTTTATACGTTGTTGGATCAAGCTCATCAATAAAACGTGATCTGCTTTGGTAAGCAACTTCACCGAATCTATATCTTGAACGAGCGTGAGTAACATAAGCTTTTTTCTTTGCACGCGTAAGTGCAACATAAAATAATCTTCGTTCTTCATCTACAGAAGCGTCCGATAAAAACTTACTTGCAATAGGAAAAATATCTTCTTCACATCCGCTAACAAAAACGATAGGCCATTCCAATCCTTTAGCGGCGTGTACAGTTAAAAGTGTTACGCTGTTTTTCTTATCGGAATAATTATCAATATCTGCTATCAAAGACACTTCTTCAAGATACTGTTCAAGTTTAGCATCTGAATTCGCATCAGAAAACTCACTTAATGATGCCAGCAGTTGATTGATATTTTCCATTCTCTGCATTGATTCTTGAGTGCCTTCATCCTTAAACATTCTTATCAACCCTAGATCATCAACCATAGCACGAGTAAGTTCACCTGCAGAAAGTTTATCTTTAAGTGCAGTGTATTTGTCAAGTAAGGTTTTAAAACCTTTAACATTTTTTTGAATTCGTTCTTTAATATCAATCACTTCAAAAACTCTACCCATTGTTTGGAATAAAGAAATTTCGTGCTTGCGTGCAAATGCTATCATTCTTGTTACAGTTGTACTTCCAATACCGCGCTGTGGAAAGTTCATTATTCGCAATAAACTTTCTTCATCATTTTGATTTGATATTACACGAAGGTACGCAACAACATCTTTAACTTCTTTACGTTTGTAAAATTCTAAGCCGCCGATTATGGTATAAGGAATTTTTTCCCTGCGGAAAATATCTTCCATTGCACGCGATTGTGAATTTGTACGATACAAAATTGCAAAATCATTGAATACTAATTTTTTCTTGGTCAGTTCGTGCTTTATATACTTTGAAATTTGTAATGCTTCATCTTTTTCATCAGCACACTTTAAAAGCATTACAGGTTCGCCTTCTTCGTTGTCAGTCCAAAGCGTTTTAGCAACCTGATCTTTATTGTTTTTTATAACGGAATCAGCAGCTTTAAGAATGGTTTTTGTAGATCGATAATTCTGTTCAAGTTTAAATAGTTTATACTTGGGAAAATCTATTCCAAAATCTTTCATGTTACCAATATTAGCGCCGCGCCAGCTATAAATACTTTGCGCATCATCACCAACAACAGAAATTAAACCGCTTCTGGAAACAAGTAATTTTAATAACTCATACTGAGCTTTGTTTGTATCCTGAAACTCATCAACAAGCAAGTATTCAAAACGTGATTTATATTTTTGAAGAATATGTTTCTTATCATTAAAAAGCTCTATTGGTTTAAGCAGTAGATCATCAAAATCCATAGCATTAAATTCAATTAACCTTTTTTGATACTCCACATAAACATCTGCAATTTTTTCTTCTAAAAATGAACCGACATGTTTCTTCCTATATTCTTTTGGAGTAATCATGTGATTTTTAAGAAAACTAATTCTGTGTCGAACTGAATTTGTTGAGAGATTTTCAATATCAATAGTCAAGTCAGTCATAATATTAGAAACTAACGAAGTAGAATCTATTGTATCGTAAATTGAGAAATTACTTCTGTAATTAATATGCTTTGCTTCGGTACGAAGAATTTTAGCAAATACAGAGTGAAAAGTTCCCATCCACAAATCATCAGCTTTTTTGCCAATCAGCTCAATAACTCTTTCCTTCATTTCGTTGGCTGCTTTATTTGTAAAAGTTAGCGCAAGAATTGACTCAGGTGAAAAGTTTTTTTTAAGCAAGTAAGCTATTTTGTAAGTAAGCACCTTGGTTTTACCGGAACCAGCTCCGGCAACAATCATTTGAGCGCCATCCAGATATTCAACTGCTGCAAGTTGAGCAGGATTTAAGTCTTTAAATATTTGCATAATTCTTTCTATTTTCCGCAAAAACAGGTGCAAATATATGCAAATCGTACGCGAATAGAAACTTATTGAGCGGTAAAAATTTCTAAAAATTATTTAAGTAGATGAAAAGTTCGTTCAACATTCAATTTGATGAGATTTTGATTTAATTTGCTGGCACGTT
This sequence comes from Ignavibacterium sp., assembly GCA_018059515.1. Classification (GTDB taxonomy): domain Bacteria; phylum Bacteroidota; class Ignavibacteria; order Ignavibacteriales; family Ignavibacteriaceae; genus IGN3. Next base: position 4,010 of record JAGOXU010000104.1, on the reverse strand, counting down.
TATAGTTAATTATCACAAAAAAATGTTGTTCAAATTTTCTTAGTGTAAAGATGAATAAAATTGATAATTCAAATACCCGTACAGAAACAGAAAACAATGTGTTATCCTCTAATCTCAACACATCTAAATCATCAAATGATATTCAATCCAAGTTTGATGTACTTGTAGATACAATTCCTGATGGATTGGTTTTACTTCAGGATGAAAAGATCAAGTATTCAAATAAAAAATTTGCAGATATGCTGGGTTATACTATTGATGAAATTACTGCGCTTCGCTTGCGTGATGTGATTGCACCAAATGATCTTGAAAGAGTTTTGGAGCGTTATCAAAAAAGACAGCGTGGTGAAGAAGTTCCCACTCAATATGAAATTGATCTAATCGATAAAGACAAACAAAAAATTATTCCTGTTTCAATCAGTGTAGGAATAATCGGCTCTTGCACTGAAAAATTTCAATTCGTTATCATAAAAAATTTAGCTGAAAAAATTGAATGCGAAAATAGATTTGTAAGAGAAGTAGAGCTTCAAAAATATTTTATGGATTACCTTCCCGATTCAATCTACTTCAAAGATATCAACAGTAAATTTATTAAGGCAAACAAAGCAACGCTTAGTAAAATGGGCTTAAGCAGTATTGATGATCTGCTGGGTAAAACTGATTTCGATATTTTTCAGGATGAACATGCTGAGCTGGCTAAACAAGATGAAGCGGAAATAATTAAAAATCGTACATCAATAATTAACAAGATCGAAAAAGAAATCTGGCATGACGGAAAAATAACCTGGGCAACTACAACCAAAGTTCCGTTGATAGATGAAAATAATCATGTTTACGGTACATTTGGAATTACAAGAGATATTACAAGTTTAAAAAAAGCCGAAGATATCAAGGATGCCTTGTTTAAAATCTCAACAGCAGTTACTTCACAAAATAATATTAATGTTCTTTACGCGTTTATACATCAAGTAGTAAGTGAACTAATGCGAGCAGATAATTTTTATATAGCTCTATACCATAAAGAAACTGAAACAGTTAGTTTTCCTTATTTTGTTGATCTGGTTGATGAGCCGCCGGAAGAAAGAAAAGCCGGAAACGGATTAACTGAATATATCCTTAGATCGGGTAAAGCACATTTGATTGATGCTGAAATGGATATAAAACTTCGTGAACTTGGTGAAACTTCTTTAATAGGTGAGCCTACACAAATTTGGCTTGGAGTACCTTTAAAAGTTGAAGGTAATACGATCGGAGCAATTGTTGTGCAGGATTATTCCGACGCAACAACTTACGGCGAAGAAGAAAAAGATATTTTAATTTATGTATCGGAACAGATTGCACTTGCTATTGATAAAAAACGAAATGAACAAAAGATCATTGAATATTCTGAAGAACTTAAAGAAACAAATGCCTCCAAGGATAAGTTTTTTTCAATCATTGCTCACGATTTAAAAAGTCCGTTTCATGGGTTGCTTGGTCTAACTCGTATGATAGCTGAAGAATATGAATCAATGACTGAAACTGAAGTTCGAAAGTATTTGCAAGTCCTAAAAGAATCTACTGAAAGTACTTATAAGCTTATAGAAAATTTGCTTGAGTGGTCAAGATTAGAATCTGGAAAGATGAAATTTAATCCCGCACTGCAAAATATGTTTATGATAGTTGAGGATACACGCATTCTGCTTAATCAAAATGCACGATTAAAAAATATAAATTTAAGAAATAAACTTGGTCATCAAAGTTTTGTTTGGGGTGATGATACTATGCTGCAATCGCTGGTGCAAAATTTAATTTCAAACGCTATTAAGTTTACACCTGATGGCGGAAATATAGAGGTATCTGAAAATAGATTTGATGATTATATTGAATACATCGTAACGGACTCAGGAGTTGGTATAAAAGAAGTTGATATAGAAAAGCTTTTTAGGATCGATGTTAGTTTTACAACAAAAGGAACTCAACAGGAAAAAGGGACGGGATTGGGATTAGCCCTTTGTAAAGAAATTGTAAATATTCACGATGGAAAAATAAAAGTACAAAGTAAATTTGGTGAAGGCACTAAAATTATCTTTACATTAAACAAACCGAAAAACAATTAGCTTTTAATGATTGAGGGCAATAAAAATTCTGATAATGAAGATCTATCAGCGTTTGCAGATTATCTTGCAGAGTTTGATTCGATAGTTAGTTTTGATAATGAGACTTGTGGTGTTTGTGGAGTAAGTATTTCGGATACGCTCTCGGTTCAAAAATCACCGTTTGTTCAATTCAAATCACTTAAAGAAGAATCAGAAATCTTGGTAATTGCTAAGGAACTTCAATTAAAAGGTATTCCTTTCAAGATTGAAAAGCAGCTTGACTCCTCAATCTTAAATGAGATTAATTACTACTATAACATTCTTATTCCGTTTATGTGTTTGAATGAACTGGAAAAAATTAAGGTCTGATTGCTCAGACCAAAACTGTAAAGAAACTTTTAAAAATTATTTTAAAACAATCATCTTCTTAACTGAATTGAAATTTTCGGATTCCAATCTATAATAATAAACGCCCGAAGAATATTTACTTGCATCCCAACTAACTTTATGAAATCCAGCTTCCAAAAAACCATTTTGTAATGTCTCAACACTTTCGCCAAGTGAATTAAAAATTGTTAGTTTAACATTTCCAGAAACCGGAGCAGCAAATCTTATTGTGGTAATTGGGTTGAATGGGTTTGGATAGTTTTGCTCAAGTGCATAAGTTAATGGAGCACCAACCTCAACTTCAATCTCATTGGAGTATTCAAAAGTTCCATCATAATCTATTTGTTTTAATCTATAATAAATTTTCCCATTTAGTGGAGATTCATCGACGAAAGAATAATAAGAACGTTCCGTAGTTGTACCATTCCCTTTTTCAAATCCAATTTTTTCCCAATGGTCTAAAGCCCCTTCCTTTAGGGAAGGGGTTGGGGATAGGCTTCTTTGTATTTCAAATCCCGAATTATTTGTCTCAGTAGCGGTTATCCAATTTAAATTAACGTTGCCCCCTTGAACGAAAGCTGAAAAAGTGATCATCTCAACCGGTACAACATCAATTCCACCGGAAAATAAAATTACTCTGCCATCTCTTGAGCAAGCTGCAAATTCATTGCTATAATTTCCATCAACATCATCAAGATCAACAATGTGTTCTGCTGCATTTGATGTTGATCCGCTGCCAAACGCATAATTGAAAATAATGTTTCCATTTACCCCATTATAAACGTGTGCAATATCATTTAAAGATGCTGAGCCAACTTCTGGAATACCATCTGCATTAAGATCACCTAAAACATCTTTACCAAGAATATTTCCACCAGTTGAATTAGACCAGATAACAGAGCCTGTCGAACCTTCAAGCATAAAAATATTTTGATTGATTCCGCTTACTAAAATATCCGGATAACCTGATTGATTTACATCAGGTACAATTTTCAAATCTTCAATAAAAACATTTCCAATACTTGTAAACCATATTTGAGTGCCATTATCACCTGAAAGACAATAAACACTACCGGTTGTTGTTCCAACGACAACATCGGAGCCGGGTGTATTGCCAACATTAGAGATTTCACGCACTGTCCAGGGCGTACCTGTAGTTGGAAAAGTCCAAGTTAAACTTCCTGTTCTATTAAAACCAATTACTTCATTTGTTGATCCTACCCTAGAACCGGCAGCACCTCCAAAATCCGTGGAAGTAACCATATATTTTAGTTTTTGTTGTGATTGTTGATTGATTCTCCAGATTTCATTTCCATTAACACCATTTAACAAATAAACAGAAAATCGACCTGAACCTGTTGATTCATTTCCACTAGCAGCAGCGAGTATATCCGGTACGCCATCATTATTAAAATCACGTTTACCATCAAGTCCCATAATATCGCCATCATCTGTTGTTGCTGCGTTACCGAATTCCCAGAGTAATTCGCCTGTCTTTCCATTTAGAGCGTAAACAAACTCGTTGCCGCCTCCAGTACCAATAAC
>JAGOXU010000103.1 GCA_018059515.1 Ignavibacterium sp. | reverse complement strand
TCTGGTAATGCTCATTTCAAATTCCTTAATTTGTTTTAGCAAAACCTATCTAAAAAAACATAACAGGCAAATAAGGCAAATACCGTATTCTTATTTTTTATAAATTACTTTTCCATCAAATACTGTTAGCTCAACTTTTGCATCTTTTATTTTGACCGGATCAATTGTAAGAATATCATCACTCAAAACAATTAGGTCTGCAAGTTTTCCAACTTCAATACTGCCTTTTAGATTTTCTTCAAAAGAAGCATAAGCTGAATTTATTGTGTAGCATTTAATTGCATCTTCAATAGAGATTTTTTGTTCGGGTATCCAGCCGTTTGGATTTTTGTCATCTAAAGTTCTACGAGTAACCGCTGCATATAAACCAAGTAATGGATTTAGCGGAGCAACATACCAATCAGTACCAAAACACAATTTAACACCAGCATCCAAAAAAGATTTAAATGGATAAGTATATTTTATACGATCATGTCCGATTCTTTTTTCAGCCCATGCACCGTCATCAATACAATGATAAGGCTGAACAGAGGCAATAACACCAAGTTCTGTAAATCTTTTAATGTCTTCAAATCTTACATGCTGTGCGTGTTCAAGTCGAAATCGTCTATCCCATTTTGGATTTTGTTTTGTAATCTTATCAAATAAATCAAGCATCCAGGAATTTGCTCTATCACCAATAGCGTGAACGGAAAGCTGCAAATGATTTTTATCTGCATCCAAGCACCATTTTTCCATGCTGCCGTCAGTAATTATATCCATAGGCAAGCCGTAAGTTGTTGTATCCTGATTGTACTTATCAAAAAACCAGGCTGTACTTGAACCAAGCGAGCCATCTGCAAAAGCTTTTAGTGAGCCCATTCTTATATACTCATCACCATAACCAACTTTAATATTTTTCTTTACGTGGTCTTGATAATCTGAGATAGGCCAGCGGGTGAAAATTCTGCAAGTTAATTTTCCCTCGTCCCTTGCTTTTTCAAATGCTGTTAGCGCATCACCATAAGTAATATCCTGCACACTTGTAATTCCTAAATGTTTTGCTTCATCAAATGCAGCAAGTAATGCTTGATAATTTTCTTCTGCTGTTGGATCAGGAATTAACTTTGTAACAAGATACATAGCATTATCTTTTAGAACGCCTGTTGGTTCTCCGGTTTTTGGATCTTTAACAATCAATCCGCCTTCAGGAGTTTCGGTGTCTTTTGTAATTCCGGCTAACTTTAGAGCGTAAGAATTTGCAACGCCCATGTGTCCATCAAGTCTATCCACAAAAACAGGTTGATTTGAAACAACTTCATCAATCATTTCTTTTGTAGGAAGATCTTTTGTTTCCCATTTTTCATGATCCCAATAACCGCCGGTTATCCATTTGCCGGGAAATTTTTGAGAATAATCTTTTAAGATATGTTTAAACTCTGCTGTGGAGTTTGCTGGACGCAAATCAATTCCGAGTAAATAAAATCCGCCTGTAATAAAGTGAACATGATTATCAATAAAACCGGGCAGCATTAATTTGCCGTTCAAATCAACGATGTTAGTTGAAGGATCAATAAATACTTTTGCATCCTCATTTGATCCAACAAAAATTATTTTATTTGATTCAACAACAACTGCTTGTGCTAAAGGTTGGTTTTCATTTACAGTGTAGATTTTGCCATTTATAAATGCGGTTTTCATGGATTGTGCCGTTAATGTTGTAAAAGTTAGAATTGTAAAAAAGAGACAAATTATAATTTTCATAATTTCCTTTTTGAATTGTCTATATAAAAATAGGGTAGAGATTTAAAAAGAAAAAGGGCTGATTAAAAAGTAGTTCCAAATTTGTCATTTACATGAGGTACTGTGATAATAAAAAAAATCGTCAAACCGAGCGGAGTCGAGGTGAGAACTATTTTAACGATGTTCATCTTCGACTTCGCTCAGACTGACGCGGGCAGAGATTTACACAGTCTCTTTTTTGCAGATGACAATTTTAGAATATTTACTTTTAAATCATCCCTTTTAAATATAAATATCCAAAAAATTATTTCATCAATTGCATTTTCTTTACTGAAGTAAAACTACCTGCTTCAATCTTGTACAAATAAATTCCGCTTGAAAGATTACCTGCATTGAAATCAACTGAATGATTACCTGCAGCGAATTTTGAATTAACAATATCAGTAACTTTCTGTCCGATTAAATTGTAAACAGTGATTTTAACATTACTTTCTATCGGAAGTGTAAATCCAATTTTGGTAGTTGGATTAAACGGATTTGGATAATTTTGTTTTAAAGCAAAATCAGTTGGCGTAACACCATTAACTTCCACAGTTGATGAATATTCAAACGTTCCATCAAAATCAACTTGCTTTAATCTATAAAATTGTTTTAAAGCTGATGCAGAAGTTGTATAACTGTAACTTTTAGTTTCTGTGGTTGTACCGTAACCGGGAACAAATCCAATCTTCTCAAAATCTTTGTTGTTACTACTTTTTTCAATATCAAAACCTGAATTATTAAGTTCTGTTGCGGTTGACCATTTTAATATAATATTTTCATCAATTACAGTAGCGCTAAAAGAAGTAAGTTCAACCGGAATGAAGTATGGTGAATTTAATTTATAAAACCCGCCGCCCTGTGCAGCAAATTGCGTCATAGAATCAACAGAAAAAACTTGATAACCAGTTGCGGGAATATTAATTGGAGTCCATGTTGCGCCTGCATCGGTCGATCTCCAACTGCCCGGAGATGTTGAATAACTATTAGCCAAAATTATATTTCCATCAGTTGGCTGTATGTGAACTCCCCACATATTTATACTACCAAAATATGTAACCTGAGTCCATGTTTGTCCATAGTTTGTAGATTTTAGCATTCCACCACCGCCGCCCCATTTTGTTGCCCATGCAATTCCGGGGTTAGTATAATCAACAGAAACAGTTGGTATTTCACCCGATGTAGTGAGGGTTTGCGTCCAGGTTAATCCGTAATTGGTACTTTTAAAAATTCCTGTACCATTATCTCCGATAAGTATAATTGAAGTGTCTGGAAAAACTTCTATATCGCACGGTGCGTTTAAGGGACCAAAGCTGCTGGAAATCGTTGTCCACGTGCTGCCAAAATCCGTTGAGCGTTTAAAATTTGTGTTAACCATTGTATAAAGCGTATCGGGATGTGATGGGTCCTGAGTAACAGGAATTCCAAAAAATGACATTTGTCCTTCGTCATTTGTTAGCAACCACGTTTGACCGTAATCGGTAGTCTTATAAATTTTATCATTAGGACTTGATTCAATGGCAACAACGATTGTACCGAGTACATTATCATTAAGATTAACACTTTTAATATCATTAGAACCTGGAATTAAATTTCCCATTTGTGTAAAAGTATTACCTCTATTTGTACTTCTATAAATCTTATTTACACTTCCATAATACACGATATCGGTGTTATACTTTTCTACATCAATTGGGCCACCCAAACTTGAGCCTGATTGTTTTAATTCCCACACATAGGATTGCGAAAACATAAAAACAGAAATCATCATAACAAATAATAATGTATAGACATACTTCATTCGAGAACCTCGTTTTAAAAATTATTAAATAATAGGATTATTGTTTTTAAGATAAAGATATGATGGAAAATTGCAAATATTTTTTTTGCTTTTAGTAAAAATTTATCATTAACTAAATCAAAACTTGTGTCTATTCATTAGCATACATTGAATAAAATTTTTAAGTTCACAGTTATAAAAAAATTACTTAAGGGAGAAAATGAAATTAGATGTTTTAATCTTTGGCGCTCATCCAGATGATGCTGAACTTGCTATGGGCGGAACAATTGCAAATCTTACTAAGAACGATCTTAAAGTTGGAATAATTGATTTAACGCAAGGTGAACTTGGTACAAGAGGAACTGCTGAAACAAGGCAGAAGGAAGCTTTTAACGCAGCTATTACTTTAAAGGCTGCCATTAGAAAAAACCTTAATATGCCCGACGGCGATATCAAAAACTCAGAAGAAAATTTGATGAAAGTGATAATTGCTATTAGGAAGTTTAAACCTAAAGTTCTTTTTGCTCCTTATTTTAACGATCGTCATCCGGATCATATTGATGCAAGTAATCTTATTAAACGTGCAATGTTTTCAACCGGGTTAAGTAAGATAAAATCCTTTGATAAAGAAGTTCCGCAGAATCACTACAGACCAGAGAAGCTGTTTTATTACATGCAGACTTACACTTTCGATCCCACTTTTATTGTGGATATTTCTGAAACATTTGATTTAAAAATGAAAGCTGTTGAATGTTACGCTACACAATTTCATAATCCAAAAAGTAAAGAGCCAGAAACATTTATAAGCAGACCGGAATTTATCAATTATATAAAATCACGTGCTGAGTTTTATGGATTTTCAATCGGTAAAAAATTTGGAGAACCATTTTTCTGTGAAGAAAAAGTAGAATATGATATGGTTCACTTATTAAGAAAAAGTTAATTACATTTATAAAAAAATTTTCAATTGATTTTAATCATTAAAAAAAGGAAACAAAATGCTAAAAAAAGTAAAACTTATGGAAGAACTTGCAGCCATTGGAATTAAAAATACACGAGAAGTATTTTATAATTACGGAACACCTGCACTTTACGAACAGGTAATAAGAAGACGTGAAGGCTTACTCGCACATCTCGGTCCGCTTGTTGTTAGAACGGGTCATCACACTGGCAGAAGCCCAAACGACAAGTTTATTGTGCGTGAACCGGAAAGTGAAAAAAATATCTGGTGGGGAAAAGTTAATAAAGGGATGTCTGCAGAGTGTGCCGGTAGAATTTACTTTAAAATGATGGCTTACATTCAAGGAAATGATTTATATGTAGAGGATTGCTACGCAAGTGCCGATGAAAAAAATAGAATTGGAATTCGTGTTGTTACAGAAAATGCATGGCACAATTTGTTTGCAAGAAATATGTTTAGACGATATAAAAACGATGAAGAATTAGAAAATCATAAAACAGATTTTACAATAATTCAAATGCCCAATTTTCATGCTGATAGAGAAGTTGATTGCACAAACTCCGAAGTATTTATTCTTTTAAATTTTGATAAAAGAATTGTATTGATTGGCGGTTCAAGCTATGCAGGTGAAATCAAAAAATCCGTTTTTACAATTATGAATTATCTTATGCCGTTGCGCGGTGTAATGTCTATGCACTGTTCTGCAAATGTTGGTGCAGATAATGATGTTGCTTTGTTCTTCGGATTAAGCGGCACTGGAAAAACAACTTTATCTGCCGATCCAAAAAGAAAATTAATTGGTGATGATGAACATGGCTGGAGTGAGGATGGTGTTTTTAATTACGAAGGCGGATGTTATGCAAAAGTTATTAAACTTTCTGAAGAAGCAGAGCCGGAGATTTATGAAACTACTAGAAAATTTGGAACGATTTTAGAAAATGTTCAGATAGATGCGCGAACACGAAGATTAGACTTGGATGATGATACCTTTACAGAGAACACTCGTGCTGCGTATCCTCTTACACATTTATCAAATATTGTAGAAGAGGGAAAAGCCGGACATCCAAAAAATATTATTATGCTAACTGCAGATGCTTTTGGTGTGCTGCCTCCAATTTCCAAACTAACAACCGAACAAGCAATGTATCATTTCATTTCCGGTTACACAGCCAAAGTTGCTGGAACGGAAAAAGGTGTAACAGAACCGAAAGCTACTTTTAGTACTTGCTTCGGAGCACCATTTATGGCACTTTATCCGAGTGTGTATGCAAAACTGCTTGGCGAAAAAATTGTTAAACACAAAGTAAATTGCTGGCTTGTAAATACTGGATGGACAGGTGGAGCTTACGGTGTTGGAAGCAGAATGAAAATTAAATACACACGTGCAATGCTTTCCGCAGCGCTGGAAGGAAAACTTGATAATGTATCTTTTGAAAAAGATCCCTTTTTTAATTTGATGATTCCAAATTCTTGTCCTGATGTACCAACTGAAATATTAAATCCTAAAAGCACATGGGCAGATAAAAAAGCTTATGATGAGCAGGCAAAAAAACTTGCAAATATGTTTGTAGAAAACTTCAAAGAATATTCTGACGGAACTGCTGATTCGATTAAGAATGCGGGTCCAAATAAATTCTGACAAATTTAATTTGTGGGATAAACAATTATGCTTATCCCACATTAAAAAAGCTGCTCGCCTTTATTGCTTCTAATCAAAACTACTTTTAATTTCATCTTAAAATTTTTATTCCTTACTCACTTACATAAAGGAACATCTTATGGCAGAAAAAAAACTTATCGGTGAAGTTTATTATCCAACAAAAGAGATTATGGATAATGCAAATGCAAAATGCGAAAGTCTATATGAATCTGCGGAAAAGAATCCTGTTGGATTTTGGGAAAAAGAAGCGAATAATCTGCATTGGTTTACAAAGTGGGATAAAGTTCTTGATGATTCTAATAAACCATTTTTCAAATGGTTTACCGGTGCAAAAACAAACATAGCTTATAACTGTTTGGATGTACATGTTCAAACACCAAGAAGAAATAAACTTGCTTTGATTTGGGAAGGTGAAGACGGTGAATTTAGATCATACTCATATTTTAAATTGCATCGGGAGACTTGTCGATTTGCAAATGTTATTAAAAGTCTTGGAGTTAAAAAAGGCGATCGTGTTACACTCTATATGGGCAGGATTCCTGAATTAATGATTGCGATGTTAGCTTGTGCAAGAATTGGTGCAATACATTCCGTAGTTTACGGTGGATTTTCTGTTGAAGCACTTCGCGAAAGATTAGAGGATAGCCAATCCAAGGTGCTGATTGTTGCTGACGGTGCATTTCAAAGAGGTAAAATAATTGAACTTAAAAAGATAGCAGATGAAGCTTTGCAGAGAGCCGCAACAGTTGAAAGTGTGCTTGTTGTTAAACGTACAGGTCACCAGATAAATATGGAATTTGGAAGAGATATGTGGTATCACGAGTTGGTAAATCTTCCAATTGCAAGCAGTACAGAATGTCTTGAGATCGTTGATGCTGAAGATCCACTTTTTATGTTGTACACATCCGGAACAACCGGAAAACCAAAAGCCATCGTGCATACTCACGGCGGTTACATGGTTGGAACTTATACAACATTAAAATATGTTTTTGATATTCATGAAGAGGATAGATTCTGGTGTGCTGCTGATCCGGGTTGGGTTACAGGACACAGTTATATTGTTTACGGACCGTTGTTAAATGGAGCTACTTCTTTTATGTATGAAGGTGCACCAACTTATCCATATCCGCATCGCTGGTGGCAAATGATTGAAAAGTATGGTATTAATATTCTATACACCGCACCAACTGCAATACGCGGATTGATGCGTTATGGTGATGCCTGGCCAAATCGTTACAACTTATCATCATTACGATTATTAGGAAGTGTTGGTGAACCAATAAATCCGGAAGCATGGAGATGGTATCACCGAGTAATTGGAAAAGAAAAATGTCCGATTATGGATACGTGGTGGCAAACTGAAACCGGAATGTTTATGATAACACCAATGCCTTGTACTCCTTTAAAACCTGGTTCCGGTACAAAACCTTTCCCAGGTTTAATTATGGATATTGTTGATGAAGATGGAAATTCAGTTAAAGCGAATGAAGAAGGTTTTCTTGTTATCAAAAACCCGTGGCCAGCAATGCTAAGGACTATCTGGAATGACCCTGGTAAATATGTAAACCAATATTGGAGTAAATTTCCCGGAATGTATCTTACAGGAGATTCTGCACGCAGGGATGAAGATGGATATTATTGGGTAATCGGAAGAGTTGATGATGTGATAAAAGTTTCAGGTTACAGATTAGGAACAGCAGAAATTGAAAGCGCTCTGGTTAGTCATCAAGCAGTCGCGGAAGCTGCTGCAATTGGTTTACCCCATGATGTAAAAGGTAATGCAATTTATTGTTATGTTCTGCTAAAAACAGGTTATGAAAAATCTGATAAATTAATTGATGAATTAAGACAGCACGTTGGACATGAAGTTGGACCAATTGCAAAACCTGAGAGTATTGAGATTGTTGATTCATTACCTAAAACACGCAGTGGTAAGATTATGAGGCGTGTGTTAAAAGCCCGAGCACTTGGACAAGATCCCGGAAATCTAAGTACACTTGAAGAATAAGATAAAATAAGGGGTCGCTAACGACCCCTTATTTTGTTATACAAATTTAATTATCAAATAAATTATGATAACTGGGATAACTAAAAAAATAATCCCTTGAATAATATCTTTAACTGCTGAGGAATTGTCCTCTTCTTTTTTAATCTCTTTCATATACTTCCTTTAAAATTATTATTTTTTTGTTACTCTCATTACCTTTATAAAACAGTAAAAGGTAAGAGTGATAATTATTCCCCAACCGAGCACTAAAAATATCCAGCCTCCTAAATTCATAGATCACCTAAGGTTTTTAGTTAAAAGTGTAAACTCAGATTGAAAAACAAAACTGAGTTTTAATATCGGCACCTTGATATTTTAGGCTATTGGCGGCGCTCTAAAGGAATTGTTTGAACTTGTAGTGAGATAAAAAAAACTAACCGGAGATTGAACGTGGGTTATAAAATATTCTGTGTATTGAGAATAAAGTCTATCTGAGTTTATGGCACTATCATTAAAATTAAATCTGTTTTGATCTGAAATTTTTGTTCGTTGACTTCTTTCATTAAGATTTAATTCTATATTGCTTTGAGTGACCATGATAATATAATCATGGCTATAATTCTTAACTGAAATCGAATTGTCTGCAAATATCTCGGATGCAGTTAAGTATAAAACTGAATATATCAACATTGTGCTTATGGTGTTTTTCCATAAACAATTTGATGCCAGTTTTACTTTATGTCTCTTAAAAATTTTCATAATTTCTGATGGCTCAAACATAGTTGTATTTTAAATTTTGAGCAATAGCATAAATAAACTATTTAGCGCGTATTGAAGCAAATCCCAGCAACTATAATACTTTAAGTTATTTTTATCGTGTGCAAATTTAACAGGTTGTTTATAATATCTGAAGCAAAAGTCCGGATATTTTTTTAAAAATTTTTCGATCAAAATCATCATTAGAATATTATTTTAAGTGAATGTATTCTATATTTGCGCAACATTTTTTTAGGTCGTTATCCAACAATGCAGTTTCGGTATAATACTTTTCTCATATTACTGTTTTTTATTTGCGCAGTCAGCATCCAACAAACATCAGCACAGCAGTTTGGTAAACTACGAGGCATCGTAACAGATTCCACTGATGGAGAAGTTCTTGTTTATTGTAATATTTTTATCAATGAATTAGGAACAGGCGCATCTACAAGCAAACGCGGAATGTTTTTAATTAACAACATTCCCAGCGGCAAACAATTTGAGGCAGTAATATCCTACGTGGGTTATCAAACCAAGAGTATAAGATTTACTGTGCCTGCCAATGGAATAAAGGACACTACAATCGCGTTACAACCGGTAAACTTTGAATTGAATCCCATCGTAAAAATTGGTGAACGAATTGTAGAAAAAAATGTAACCGATCTTGGATTGGAAAAAATTTCAATTAAACAATTAGAAAATCTTCCTAAAGGAATTGAGACTGATGTTGTTAGAAGTTTGCAGTATTTACCCGGAGTTAGTTCAACAGGAGATATTTCAGGGCGATACTATGTTCGCGGCGGAAGCGGTGATCAAAATCTTGTGTTGTTAAACGGTGTTACTCTTTACGCACCATTTCATTCACTTGGATTATTTAGTTCAATCGATCCTGATATGATTAATTCAATTGAATTTTTTAAAGGCGGTTTTTCATCAGAATTTTCAGGAAGATTATCATCAATTCTAAATGTGCTTACAAAAAACGGCAACAAAAATAGATTTAGCGCTACAGGAAGTGTTAGCTTTTTAACTGGTAAACTTTTAGCGGAGGGACCAATTCCAAACGGCTCTTTTATCGTTACAAGCAGGTTTAGCCATTCAGATGAAATTTTAAAAAAATTTTTAAACAACGAATCATTGCCGATAGACTTTTATGATATATCTGCTAAGTTTAATTACTCCAGCCCCAAAATATTTAATGATGCTAAGTTTTCTTTATTTACTTTTTTAAGTAATGATAAAATAAAATATTCTGATCCATCGCGCGAAGAATACGGCTGGAAAAATTTTCTTTTGGATTTTGAATGGCTTCAAATTTATGATGCACCGTTCTTTTCCCGCCTCGGTGTTTCAATGAGTAATTTTAACGGAAAGATTATTCCGAACGGCAGTAATTTAAAACCATTAAATAATGATTTAAAAGATATTTCAATTTCATTTGATCTAAACGCTGTGATGGATACGAAGGATGAAATAGATTTGGGTGTGATGATTAAATTACTTGATACACAGCTTTTCTTAGAAAATAAAACAGGACTTGAATCACAGTTTGATAGATTTGCAGGCAACATTAGCATTTATGCTAAATACAAATTGCTGCGGTATAAACTTTTTGGATTGGATATTGGTTCGCGTTTTAATGTTACAGGATTAAACGCAAACTCAGCAGGATTTTTTGAACCGCGAACAAGTTTCACATTCCGACCATTTGAACATCTTATCTTAAAAGGATCTGCTGGTATTTATCTTCAAGAAGTTTCTGCTGTTTCTGATGAGGATGAGATAATTTCAATTTTTGATCCTTGGATTATCATTCCTGATTATTTAAATCCTGCTCAAGGCATAAGTCTTTCTGCTGGAGTTGAGTATGAGTTTTCAAAAGAATCAAGTTTACAAGTTGAAGGATACTATAGAAAGAGCAGGGACATTCCGGTTTTAAACCAGGATAAAATATTTTCTTATGATCCGGATTTAGTTTCGGGAAAATTAGAATCTTACGGTTGGGAACTTGGCTATTATATTCACAACGATGTTTATTCAATCTCAACTGCGTACTCATTAAGCTGGGTTTACAAAACGGTAAATGGATATGTTTATTATCCCAAATACGATACAAGACATTCCGGAAATATTTTGTTGGAATATAATATTGATAACTCATGGAATTTCAGTGCTGTTTGGACTATTTCATCAGGCTTGCCATTTACACAGTTAATTTCTTATTACGATAAATATAAAATTCAAAATCCATTTGAGATTACTTCAAACAACACAAACTTTTTACCCTATTTAATTTTAGCTGATAAAAATTTAGGCAGGCTCCCAGCTTATCACAGACTTGATCTTGGCTTATCTAAAAAAATTATAATTGGTCCATCCGTTTTTAGTTTAAGTTTGAATGTTATTAATGCTTACAACAGAGAAAATATTTTTTATTACGAGCGTGATTCGGGCAGAAGAGTAAATATGCTTCCATTTCTTTTTACTGCAACAGTAAAGGTGGAGATATGAAAAAATTATTTTTTTTATTCTTTGTACTTATGTCAGTCGGACTATTATCGTGCGAAGAATCTTTTAACCCGTTTACAGAATTTAAACCGAATTACGGTGTTGCATGCATTTTAAGATCTGATACAACTTTGCAATTGTTATCGGTTACAAACAATTATCCAAATGGTTCGGATGTTGGAACAATTCCAAAATTTTTATTTGAACCCGGTGCTGATGTTAGAGTTTGGTATCAGGATTCTGTTTACCGATTTAGAGATACGAGCATTATATTTGCGGAAGGAACTGATACAATTAAATATTATTACTCTAACAATTTTAAGATCGATTATTCAAAAGATATTGAGTTAGAAGTTTTATTAACAACCGGTAAAAGATTAAAAGCTTTTAATAAAACTCCGGAAGAAATTTTATTTAAAAATACAAGTGAAGTTTTATTACCGCCGGTTAGTAAAAACATTGTGCAATTTTTCTGGTCAGTACCATCCCTTCAATATTATTTTCTGCCGCGCCTACGGGTTAAGTGTGAGAGACTGAAT
>JAGOXU010000285.1 GCA_018059515.1 Ignavibacterium sp. | reverse complement strand
CACGCGATTCAACTCCATCAGCAGCAATTACAACTTTTGCCGTAACTGCTTTCTGCTCACCGTTAAGTTCGTACTTTACTCCGCTTACCTTTCCATCATCAAACAATAATCCATTAACATAAGCACGGGTAACAATTTCTGCCCCTGCTTCTGCAGCAGTTCTCGCAAGTTCGTAATCAAATATTCTTCGCTCAAGAACGTAACCTGCATCACCGAAATCAACAATTGCTTCACTGCCATCGGGAGAGTTAAAAGAAAACTTACTAATCTTTGCGGCAATCCATTTATCATCGCTTGGAATAAATTCTTCTACTCCCGCTTTGCTGATAGCTTCACCGCATCGTACCGGATAACCAACATCACGATCTTTTTCCAGCATCAAAACAGAAACACCTTGTTCTGCAGCAAACCGTGCAGCCATACTTCCGGCTGGTCCGGCACCGACTACTATTATGTCATAACTTGTTTTCATTAGCTTAAGTTTTCGCTTTAATATTTAAGTCCACAGTCTTCAGTGGGCAGTCCACAATTAATAAAACAAATGTCAAATCATTATTCATACTTTCCCGTATTTTCAATCATATGGTTTAACATCTTACCAATTTCCTCAGACTCATTTTTAAAATCTAAATAAGTCTGTTTGTTAATGTATTTACAGCTTAAAGAAAAGTCCAACCAAACTTGAGTTTCAGAATTTTCCATATCGGCATCTGTGGTTTTAGAAACAAAGTGAGCAGGATATTTTCTTTTTCGATAAGCTTCTGCAATTGCGGAACAAACACCTCTTGATGATCTGCGTATCTGTGATGTCAATCCGTACTTCTCTTCTTCCGGAAATGATTTTGTTACATTAAAAATATTCATTGCCAGCTTAAATGCTTTTTGATAAACCTTTAAATCTCTAAACGTGCTCATTTAAACTATTTTCCTATTTGAAGACTGGCGACTGTGGACTGAAGACTTTTATAATTCAATGTTCTACTTTAAAAGGATTCCATTTTTATTAAACTTAATTACTTCAATCGGGCAAGACCACACACACTTTGAACAGTTTGTACATCGTTCATCTATTATAAAAATTTCTGCTTCCTTCAGTTCGATTGCATCTTCGGGACAAACGCCTACACAGCAGCCGCAAAAATCGCACTTATCCGGCAGGATTTCTATCATTAGTTTGCCGTTTTTTGCTTGTCTAAAATCCATATAGCTTTTTCGTACTTAATTCTCAGTGGAACTCTGTGCAATGGACTTTAAATCCTACCACAGAGAAACACTGAGTTTGCACGGAGTAACACAGAGGTTTATTTTTTTTGATTGTTAAGATAAATAACTCTTAAAATATGAAGTTCATTATAAGAAATTTCACCGTTAAATTTTTCATAAATTGGCTTTAACGGAAGCGTGCCGTTTTCATCAAATTCAGAAAATATTTTTTTCTGTTTTAACTTATCAATAGTTAATCGTTCCGCCAACCCATTATTATTAATTCTATTCCCTTCATTCGTAAATCGTGCAAGATGATTTATAATTGTTTGTTCCTGCACATTGTATTCCAGCGCCAAATCCGCTATTGATTTACCATTATTGTAAGCTCGACTTACAACACGATGACGCGGTTCATCATATACTTTTTTTTGTAAATGCGCAATTCGTTTTTCTTTCTTTGCTTTTACATCGTTGTGTGCAGCATAGTTTTTAATAATAAGTAAAAATGCTGCTCCAAAACTTTCTAACTTTTTTACACCAACACCGTTTATCTTCAGCAAATCATTTTTTGTTTGCGGATAATCAGTTGCCATTTGTATCAGAGAGCTATCTGCAAAGATAACATACGGCGGAATACCTTTTGTATCAGCAATTTGCTTTCTTTTTACTCGCAGTAAATCAAATAATTTTTGATCATACTCAAGAGCAATTGATTTAAGTTTTCTCTTTTTAGTTTCAGGCTCTTTTATCAAACCAAAAACTTTTTTATTGTTAAATAAAACATCTGACGCTGCTTGGGACAGTTTTAAACTGCCATAGTCATTGTCGCGAACAACAATTTCTTTTCTAATTAATTGATGCGAAAGTAATTGCCATTGTTTTTTATTAAGCTCTTTTCCAACTCCAAAAACCGTTAGCTTATGATGGTTGTTACTTAAAATTCTATCTGTATCATTGCCCAATAGAACATCAATTATATAATTTAAACCAAAAACTTCTCCCGTGCGTTTTAATGTTGATAAAAACTTTTGCGTTAAAATTGTAATATCAACCTTATCGCTTTCATCTTCTTCCGATAAGCAGTTGTCGCACATTCCACAAACATCAACTTTATAAGTTTCTCCAAAATAATTTATAAGAGGCTGTCTTCTGCAGATTTCAGTTTCAGCATATTTAATCATTGCCTCAAGATGAACTTTTGCAGAAAGTCTTTCGCGTTCATCTTCTTTTTGATCGATGAAATAATTTATTTTAGAAATATCAGCATAACTAAAAAGTAAAAGACAATCAGAGCGAACACCATCGCGCCCTGATCTACCGATTTCCTGATAATATGATTCAAGATTTTTGGGAAGATCGTAATGCAAAACAAAACGCACATTGGATTTATTTATTCCCATTCCAAAAGCAATGGTTGCAATTATGATTTGAACTTCATCTTTTATAAATAAATCCTGATTTGTATTTCTTTCTTCATCAGATAAACCAGCGTGGTAAGGTTTTGTTGAAAAGCCAAGATCAGATAAACTATCGTGCAGTGTATCAACTTGCTTGCGGGAGAAACAATAAATTATTCCCGATTGATCTTTATGCTCGTTAAGAAAATCAATCGCTTGTTGAAATGGTTCCCGTTTAGGAAACACCTGCAAAAATAAATTGGCTCTATTAAAACTTGCAATGAATTTTTTAGGATTATTCATTTTTAAGTTTTTCATAATATCATTTTGCACACGTGGAGTTGCAGTTGCGGTTAATCCAATACAGACAGCAGATGGAAAACTTTTTTTAAAGCTGCCAAGCTGCCTGTAATCTTTTCTAAAATCATGTCCCCATTCCGAAATACAATGAGCTTCATCAACAGTAATACAATCTATTTTAATATTTTTTAACAGCGTGGATATATCTTCTTTTTGCAGAGATTCCGGTGCAAGATAAAGCAATTTTGCTTTGCCTGATTTTACATTTGTATAGTTTAAATTATAGTCTTTTTGAGATAGGGAACTGTTTAACAAAGCTGTATCAACACCAAGCTGTCTTAGCTGCTCAACCTGATCCTTCATCAATGAAATCAGTGGTGAAATAACTATTGTTAAGCCATCAAACATTAAAGCAGGAATTTGATAACACAAAGATTTGCCGCCGCCTGTTGGCATTACAACAAGGCAATCTTTTTTACTTACAATGCTTTCAATAACTTCTTGTTGAAGCGGACGAAACTCATCGTAGCCAAAAATTTCTTTAAGTATTTGTTTTGCTTTTTGCATTTATATTTTGGGTTATTTTTTTTCAAAGCGGTGCTCAGTAAAATATATCATCAAGTTCTACCACAGAGGAACACAGATAATCACGGAGCTGTTATTCAGCACTATTAGTTTTTTCTATTTCTTCACGAATTGATTTTCTTCTTTTCTCCAATTCGTGTTTTTCTTTCATCAACTCAA
>JAGOXU010000102.1 GCA_018059515.1 Ignavibacterium sp. | reverse complement strand
CTTCACTATAGCCAAATTTACTTTTTTCAGGATGTGCAATGATAAAATCACAAACAGATGCAAGCCCGCAGCCGCCTGCAATTGCTGCGCCATTTACAGCAGCGATAGTTGGTTTTGGGTATCCATAAATCATTAAAAATAGTTCTGCTAATGATTTTGTATCATTATAATTTTCTATTGTGGAATTTGTTGATAGGCTATTTAGGTATTCCAAATCAGCCCCTGCACAAAATGAATTACCTTCACCTGTAATGATTATAGATTTTATTTCATCATTGATTTTATAATCTGATAAAATATTTTTTAAACTTTCTACTAACTCAGGATTTAGCGCATTTCGTTTTTCAGGTCGTGCAAGAAAAATTATTCCGGTGTTATTTTTAATTTCTGATTTAATCATCTAATAAACATCTCGCTGTTACACTGAGTGAATATAAAGTGTGACATAATAATAAATAATAATCATTCTTAGACCTTCCTACCGCAGTCAAGTTCACTCTGGATGAATTGCTGTAACTAATATCTAAAGATTACCTTCAAAATTTTCTAAAGTTTCTTTAATGTTCTTTAAAAACATTCCGCCTAACATTCCATCAACCAAACGATGATCGTGCGAAAGTGTTAATGCCACAATCTGTCTTACCGCAAAAGTATCAGAACCATCTACTTCTATTACAACAGGCTTTTTTTGAACAGCACCAACTCCAAGTATTGCAACTTCGGGTTGATTAATTATTGGCGTTCCAAATATAGTACCGAACACACCGTAATTGGTAATTGTAAATGTTCCGTTTGAAATATCATCCGGAGTTAGTTTTTTTGTCCTTGCACGGTTTGCTAAATCTGCAATTGCTTTTGCTAACCCAATTACATTTCTGTCTCCTGCACCTTTAATATTTGGTACGATTAAACCTGTTGGTTCAATCGCAACAGCAATACCAAGATTTATAAATTTCTTTTTTAATATTGCATTCCCATCAATACTTGAATTTACAAGCGGATATTTTTTTAGTGAATTGACAACTGCGTCTGCAATAAAAGCCATGTAAGTAATTTTTGCATTTTCATTTTTCAAGATTTCATCTTTTTTAGCCTGGATGAAATTATGAATACGAGTCATATCAACTTCAATCAATCCGGTAACATGAACAGAAGTATCGCGGCTATGAACCATGTGATCCATTATTCTCTGGCGAATGTTATCCATCGGAATTCTCTCAACATCAGCTTCATTATAAACAGTTTGTGATGTTGTTGGAATGGCTTGAGATGGTTGTATAACTGATTTACTCTCTTTAACTACTTTATCTTGAACTTGAACCTGAACTTTTTGCTCTGGTTGAGCTTTTCGATTTTGTAAATATTGAAGTATGTCTTTCTTAGAAACTCTACCTTCAAGTCCGGTTCCATTTATTGATCGTAATTCATCAAAACTTACATTTTCTTTTTGCGCAATACTTAAAACAAGAGGTGAATAAAATCCTGAACCTGTTCCCTGCTCTTTAGGTTTTAAATCAATATTCTTTGAAAAATTATCATGCATTGAATCTACGTCTTGAACTTGATCTTGATCTTGAACTTTCTTCTCTTCCTTCGTATCCTGAACTTGATCTTGAACTTTAACTTTTACTCCTACACCCAGCTTTGCAACTATGGTTCCAACTTCAACAGTTTCCTGCTCACCAACAAGTATTTCTACCAAAGTACCGGCTTCAGGAGAAGGAATTTCAGTATCAACTTTATCTGTGCTGATTTCAAAAATCGTTTCGTCTTTTTTAATTACATCACCAACTTTTTTGTACCATTTAATAATAGTTCCTTCCATAACAGATTCACCCATTTTAGGCATTGCAATTTCAATTACATTTCCATCTACTTTATTTGATATTGGAGATGCTTTAGTTTCAGAAATATCACCGTTATTGTCATTTCGACTGGAAGGAGAAATCTTATTGGTTTCAGATTGTTCAGATTTCTCAGCCTGCCTGTCCGGTAGGTAGGTCGAATCCGCCGTGGTGGACTTCGTAATGACTTCCTCTGCGCCTAGATTTTTTTTGGAAGAATTATTTATCGTTTCTGGCTGTTCTTTTGGGACTGGAGTTTCTAATGATTCATTTCCACTTGTGTTTATTTTTGCAACTACGGTTCCAACTTCAACAGTATCACCTTCTTTAACTAATATCTCTGTTAAAACTCCTGCTTCGGCAGCAGGAATTTCAGTATCAACTTTATCGGTACTGATTTCAAAAATTATTTCGTCTCGCTTAACTAAGTCACCAACTTTTTTATGCCATTTAATTATGGTTCCTTCACTTACACTTTCGCCCATTTTCGGCATTACGATATCCATATAAAACTCCTATACTTTAAAACTTTTTTCATACAATTTTTTTTTTGTGATTTTTAGTGTGTTAGTGCTTTCGTGACTAATAATTAATTGCACTAAAACACAAATGCACAAAAGGACACAATTACTTTTTTAATATATCAACAACTCTTTTATTCCATTATAAATTTCTTCACGACTTGGCAGAACAGCATTTTCTAATATCGGTGCATAAGGAATATGTGTGTCTTTAGCTGCAATTCTTTTAACCGGTGCATCTAAAAGCTGAAAACAATTATCTGCAATACGTGCCGCTATTTCAGCGCCAAATCCTGCAAACAAAGTATCTTCGTGAATTATAATTACTTTATTTGTTTTCTTTACAGAATTATAAATCGTTTCTTCATCCAAAGGAACGATTGTTCTGAGATCAATTACTTCAACAGAAAAATTTTCATCCTCTAATTTCTTTGCAGCAATCATTGTATCCGATACAGAAATTCCCCACGAAATTACTGTAACATCAGTTCCCTCTCTTATAACTTTAGCTTTGCCAAACGGCAATAAATAATTTTCATCAGGCTCAGGTGTGATAGCAAAACTTTGTCTGTACAATCCTTTGTGCTCGCAAAATAAAACCGGGTCTTTAATTCTGCATGCTGTTTTTAACAATCCCTTCGCGTCTGCCGCATTGCTTGGATATGCAATTAAAATTCCTGGGATGTGAGAGTAAAATGCTTCAATATTTTGGCTATGGCACAATCCGCCATGAATGTATCCGCCAACAGCAACACGTGTTACAACAGGTGCAGACCAAGCATTGTTTGAACGATAACGCATCGGAGCCATTTCATTTTTCATTTGCATAAATGCAGGCCAGATGTAATCTCCGAACTGAATTTCAACAACGGGTTTCATTCCTGCTAACGACAAACCAACTGCAACGCCCAATATACTTGCTTCGGCTAACGGTGAATTGAAAACTCTTTTCTTTGTAAACCTTGTTGATAATCCTTTAGTTGCAGTAAACACCCCGCCTTTTGGATCCGCAATATCCTCTCCGAAGATTAGCATCTCGGGATTTTTTTCCATCTCTTCGTGCAACGCATGATTTATCGCATCAACCATTACAATTTTATTTCCGCTAGGGGTTGTAGATTCATAATCAAGTGATTCCTTAAATCCGCTTTCATCAAAAACATATTTTGTTGCGTCTTCAGGTTTTGGATCTGCGGAGTTAAGAGCCTTATCTGAGGCATCATTTATCTCATCAACAATGGAAATTTTTAACTCATCATATTCTTTTTGTGATATAAAATCTTTTGAGATTAATACTTTTGCAAATTTTTCTATCGGGCAATTCTTTAAATCTTCTTCAAGTTCTTTTTTATCACGATATTTTCTTTGATCATCAGATGAAGAATGTGATTCTAATCTTACAACCTCTGCTTCTATTAGCGCAGGACCTTTACCGCTTTTAATATATTCAATTGCTTCCTGAATTTTTTCAAACGATTGAAAGAAATCCGTTCCATCAATTCTTGCACGATGAAGATTATGAAAACCTGCCATCATTTCTGAAATTGAGTGGTCTTTTCCCCCGCTTTGATCCGAAACTTTAACCGAGATAGCATATTTATTATTTTGGATAACAAACAGCACGGGTAGTTTTTCACGACTTGCCCAATTAACCGCTTCGTGAAATTCACCTTGCGATGTAGTCCCCTCACCACTGCTTACATAAGATATATTTCTTTCACCTCGTTTTACTAAAGCCATTGCAGCACCAACAGCCTGTAAAAATTGCGTTCCGGTTGGTGATGATTGAGATGGCAAATTAAAATTTTTAGAACCCCAATGAACAGGTAATTGTCTTCCGCCGCTTGCCGGATCATTTGCTTTGCCAAAAGTGCCGAGAAATACTTCATATGGAGTTAAGCCGGCAGTAAGAACTGTTGCTAAATCTCTATAATATGGAAAGAGCCAATCTTTTTTAGGATCGAGTGACAAACCAATTGCAAGCTGCACAGCTTCGTGTCCAGCGCCTGCGATGTGAAAGAAAGTTTTTCCCTGTCGCAATAAGTTCATCGCTTTGTTGTCAACAGTACGTGCACTCAACATCATTTTTAAAACTTCAAGAAGTTTATCTTTTGTAAACTCATGTTTACCAACTTTTACAATTTCATTTTTTCCGTTCGTTGGTTTAATTGAACTTCTTTGTTTCGATTTGCTTTGTCGTGATGTTGTTTTCTTTGCCATTTAAAACCTTAATTATTTTGATACTTAATCTTTAAATTTTTTATTGTTCTTTGATCATACTATTCAATTGCCACGATCTTTAGAGGCTGTGTTTAAATATTCTAAACGTCGCATCAAGCGACACTTCCAGCGGAAGACAGGGTCTGAATGTAAATTTATTAAAAAATGCTCGGTTTCATCTACGCTCAGCCTGACGAATGTAAATTTTAACACACCATTTAACCGTACCAATATTGATTAATTGATTAAAAAATATTCAAATTAAATTTAACATCTCACTTTTAGATTTAAATTCAATCTGATCGTATTTAAATATGTCCAAAAAGTGATGAATAATTTTTTCTTTTACTTCTGCAATTTTCATTTTATGTTTTAATTCACTGTTCAAAGATGTTACAGCTTTATCTGTAATTCCACAGGGAACAATTCCATTAAACAATTTTAAATCAGTATTAACATTGAATGCAAAGCCGTGCATCGTTATCCACCTGCTAACTTTAATTCCGATTGCACAAATTTTTCTATCATCAATCCAAACACCGGTATATTTATCAACCCTGATTCCATTCAATCCATAATCATCACAAACCCTGATAATTACTTCTTCAAGTGCTCTTAAATATTTATGCGTATCCTGCTGCCAATTTGTAAGACTGATAATTGGATATCCAACTATTTGTCCAGGACCGTGATAAGTAATATCACCGCCGCGATCAATATCATAAACTGAGATTTTATTTTCAATTAAAAACTTTTCATCACCGATTAAATTATGTTTATCCGCAGTTTTACCGAGTGTATAAGTATGCGGATGCTCCAGCATAAAGAAAACATCATCAATTTTATTCTCAACTCTAAGCTGGTGAATTGCTTTTTGCAAATCCCACGCATCATTATAATCAATCGAATCTAAATCGCAATAAATTAATTTTCTTGTTTCTTTATTCATTAAAATCTTTTTTTCAAGTCATTGCGATCCCACTTTAGTGGGTGAAGCAATCTGATAAATTCACTATGTAAAGATCTTTAGATTGCTTCGTCGAAAAGACTCACTCGCAATGACGATAAATAACTTTAATCTCAAATATGAATAGCCTCGCCATAAGCATGTGCTGCAGCTTCCATAACTGATTCTGATAAAGTCGGATGTGCGTGTACAGTTTTAACTATTGAATGAGCAGTTGCTTCCATTGTTCTTGCCAAAGCAACCTCAGCAATAAGTTCTGTGGCTTCACTGCCAATAATATGTCCGCCAAGTAACTCACCGTACTTTGCATCAAAAATTAGTTTAACAAAACCTTCACGTTCACCAACTGCAAATGCTTTTCCACTTGCCATAAACGGAAACTTACCGATCTTTAATTCATATCCAAGTTCTTTTGCTTTGGCTTCTGTTAATCCAACACTTGCAACTTGCGGCTGACAGTAAGTACAACCGGGAATATTTTCGTAATCTAATTCAGGATTTTTTATTCCCTTAATGTGCTCAACGCAATGTATGCCCTCGGCAGATGCAACGTGTGCAAGCCACGGTGGTCCAATCACATCACCAATAGCATAAATATTTTTAACATTGGTTTGATAAGTTTTCTTATCAACCTTGATGTGATTTTTGAAAAGTTCAATCCTTAATTCTTCAAGTCCAAATCCTTCAACATTTCCGGTAACACCAATTGCGCTTAAAACTTTATCCGCACTTAATACTTTTTTCTGACCGTTTTGATTTATTGTAACTAAAACCTTTTTACCTTTTACTTCAGCTTTTTCTACCATTGTTTTTGTGTAAATATCAATTCCACGTTTTTTAAAACTCTTTTCAAGCAGTTGAGAAACTTCTGCATCTTCAACAGGTAGAATATTATCCAACATTTCAATAACAGTAACTTTAGTACCCAAAACAGAATAGAAATATGCAAACTCAATACCTATCGCTCCGGCACCAATAATAATTAGTTCCTTCGGCTGTTCAGATAAATTCATCGCTTCAGTACTTGTAATTATATTTTTTTTATCAACAGGAATGTTTGGGAAAGTTTTTGGACGAGCACCTGTGGCAATGATGATGTTATCCGCAGATAATTTTTCGATTTGTTTACCGTCTTTATCAATAATTGCAATATCATTTTGACTAATTAGTTTACCAAAACCACGAATCCTGTCAATCTTATTTTTCTTAACGAGCATCTCAACATTTTTTGTAATCTTATCCGAAATATCACGGCTGCGTTTTATTATCTCATTAAATTTGAAGGTAAGTTCCTTTGTATAGATGCCAAAATCTTTACCATGATTGTTAACATTGTCATAAATTTCAGCATTTTTAAGAAGTGATTTTGTTGGAATACAGCCCCAGTTCAAACAAATACCACCTAATTTATCCTTATCAATAACAACGGTTTTAAAGCCCAATTGCGCTGCTCTAATTGCTGCAACATATCCGCCTGGACCACCGCCAAGAATAGCAATTTGATACTGATTTGCCATAAAAATAATCCTGATTAGTTGTTTCGTGTGGGCAAATATATAGAGCTTAAAAAATAAATGAAATGAAGTTGATCACTTATATGACTTGCAAGTCAGTAAAATATTTTCCTCTTTAAAAAAGCCAAAAGAGTTTGCCTTTCTATATAAAAAGTAAATTTATAGACAATAGAAATGAGATAATTCAAAGTTACAAATCGCAGTTTTATATGTAGCGACATGCTGCTACTATCCTAAAGACATTTAAATTCCAATTAGCTGTCTTCCTTGGAACGAAATATCAGATGTGATAAGGTTATCTAAATCTTGAAACAAAATTATTCTATATTTGCACTTAAATTTTTATAAAACGAAAACCGAATTAATATGGACAATGTAGTAAATTTAAGTGCCTCAGACTTTAGCGATAAAATTGTAAATGATAAATCAGCAGTTGTGGTTGATGTGCGGACGCCGCAGGAGTTTAATGAAGGACATATTTCTAATTCACTTTTGATAGATATCTACAACCCAACTTTTCCAGAAAAAATCTCCGCGCTTGATAAATCAAAAAATTATTATATCTATTGCAGAAGCGGGAGCAGAAGTTATCACGCAGGCGTTTTTATGCTGCAACAAGGTTTTATCAATGTCCATCATCTTGAAGAAGGAATAATTTCCTGGAATGCAAGTCTTGAGAAATAATTTTGAGCCTTTCACAAAACATAGATAACACATCAAGCAGCAGTATATCTGATTTTCAAATTTCCGTTATAAAAATAACAGCGCTTTGGGCTTTCAGCGAATCCGCATTTGGCGGAATACTGCATGCACTTACAATTCCTTTTCGTGGTTTATTTATTAGCGCTGCGGCTGTACTTTTTATTTCATTGATCGCTTTGTTTTCTAAAAGCGGTAAGGAAATTTTAAAATCAACACTTATTGTAATATTGATAAAAGCGTTGGTCAGTCCACACTCGCCTCTTACAGCTTACTTTGCAGTTGGTATTCAGGGTTTGCTGGGATATTTACTTTTCAGTACAAAGAAGTTTTATACTTTTTCTGCATTACTACTTGGGATATTTACTTTATTCTTTTCAGGAATTCAAAAAATTGTTGTACTTACAATTTTATTTGGAAATAATTTGTGGAAATCTATAAACATCTTCATTGATCAAGTATTTAATGATTTTTTAAGTCTTGGTATCAACTCAAATATTAATTACGGTTATTTATTGGTGGGAATTTATGTTTCGATTCATTTGCTCGCCGGAGTATTTATCGGAATTTATGCAGGCAGACTTCCGAAAAAGTTAAATTCGTTCCTGCAAAACAATCCACTTATAAATTTTGATGAAACTGATTTTGAGTATCCAAAAAAAGATGAGAAACGAAAAAAGAAAAGCTGGCTGCTGCGTCCAACGGGAATAATTATAATAACGGTTTTAATTTCATTATTAATTTTTACTTATTTGTTTCCTTCTTCAAAAGAAATTGCTTCTATTGAAATAATCATAATGTTAGTAAGATCGGTAGCACTAACGTTTATTTGGTATATATTTTTAGCACCGATCATAAAGAAATTATTTCAAAAATATTTATCAAATAAAAAATCTGTTTATGCAAAAGAAATTGATGAAATGATGAATATGTTTCCTCAATTTAGAAAAATTGTATCGTACTGCTGGAAAAACTCACAAAGTAAAACAGGATTGAAAAGAATTCATTATTTTTTATCAACTTCGTTTTATTATATGTTGCTTGCGTAGTTAGAGTTAGGATGAAGTATATGAGTTAGGCTGATGAAGAAATCTTAGATAAGAACTATAAGCTTTCTTCGGATTGCTCAAATGCTTTTTGAAGTAAGCTAAATAGATCCAATTGAATTGCCCAATGCTTTAAATATTCTTTATCAAGATTATTTTTCTGAACTTTTACCACGCCTAGAATATCTGACCATTGTCTTTCAGAAGATTCATCAGACAATTTGAACCATTCAAGTTTGGAAATTATAATATCTTCAGGAGAACTTAAAAATACTTTTATTGAATCATCAGAATCATTTAATGAACTTTGAATGCGTCGTTGAAATGAATTAAGTGGATAAGTTTGATCTTTTAAAATAAAAAAATCAATTTTTAACATTGAATCCAAATGAAGAATATTGAAAGATGATTTATTTACTAAAGCATCATTGATCATTTCAATATCAATGTAATATTCCCCTTTTAACTTATCAACAAACGGTTTTACTTGAAACGGCGCAATGTTCAAAATCATATCAACGTCCATCGTTGCTCTTGCAATTCCATAAGCAGAACTTGCAATCGAGCCTCCTATAAAATATCCGATCGAAAATTCATCTAGAGCCTTAACTACAGGTTCCAAAGCAATAAGTATCTCGTTTTTATCCATTGCCCAATTTTTCTATATATTTTTTTACTTTAGAATATAACTCATCGCCATAATGATACTTAACGAAAAGCATATCTTGCTCTTGTTTATTTAGCGTCTGATTAGCATTCTGAATTGCTTTTTTAGATAAACCAATTACAAAGGAACTGATTGATTCTATCTGTTTAAACTTTTGGGCAAAAGTCTTTTTTTGTAAAAGATTGATGTAAATCTTTTCAAATTGTTTGGATGTATCTGATAATTGTGATTGCATATTTTTTCTTTCTATTGTAAATATAGAAATATTTTGAACTATATGCAGTTGGCGCCCAGTGGAAGAAGAATCTATATTCAAAATGATGTGTGGGATTAAAGACCTGCCCACTTGGGGACTTTTTACTAAATTAATAGGTTATAACGGAAACAGAATTACCATAATTTATCTTTCTTTTGCAGATTGCATTTAACACAAAGAACTTGCCCATTTGTATTAATTGTTTTTCCACCTTTTATCCAAGGTTTAATATGGTCGGCGTGCCAAGTATGTTCAGTTACTTTTCTTGAACATATTTTACAAATACCTTTATCTCTTGCAAATATTTCTGTCTTTTGAGTTTCATCAAAAATTCTTTTTGGGTCTAATTCGATAATTTCAAACTCAGGAAATTTATTATATAGAGAAAGCATTAACATTCTGAATCTTTCTTCGATTGAGTTTCTCGAATTTGCTGAACTTAACATATAAAATTTGTATTCGCTGTCTTTTCTTCGCAGAGGTTCTGTTTGTAAATACCAGTCTAAAAATCTCTTATAAAATGCTTTTGTAAGTTTTGTAGTTTTTAATAAATAGGAAATAACTAGATATAGATTAATTGTCGATGCACGATTTAATAAACGTGAAGAGTCTGGAAAAATCTTATTTAATGTATCGAGTGCTGAGTTGATATTTTCGACTGCTGATTTAGGAACTGATTTATTATAGTCACTGTACATTTTCGATAAAGAAATATCCCTTGTATCAGCTAATCCATTATTTAACTCAAGTAACATCATTTGTGCACAAATTTGATCGTGAATAAATCTTCTATTTGAAAAACTTACCTTTGATAAAAAAGGGTGTTTTGAGAGAAGTTTAATAGTATTTTTCATAACACCAGGCATTGAATTACGAACTTCTGCTGTGCTTAATGGTGTTCCATTATTTAATCTGTGAAATAAATCAGCAATTTCATCTTCAGTTGCATCATATATGATTACAATATCAAGGTTATATTTGTGAATTCTCTCAACCTTTATTGGTTGTTCTAATTCATCATAATTTTTTTCTGAAACCATATACATTTTACCTCTTACAAGTAGCGGTTCAGCTTCTTCACTCAAAGAATACTGATTATTTAGAAAGTCCCAAATAGCGCGCATACGCTGTTGACCATCTATTATTTCAAATTGATAACCATCTTGGTTTATTTCTCTTAAATAAATTTTAGGTATTTCAATTTTACGTAAAATACTGTCAATCAACATTTGTTTCTGTTCTGGCTTCCAGACAGAAGAACGTTGATATGTTGGAACAGGATTAATATCCGTTTCATATTCTTTAAAACTGAGAAGTGGCCAAGTATCTTTTTTTGATTCCATTAGTAACATACCTCTAGTTGATGATGAATTTTTATGAACCAGCTAACTATTATGTGTAATGAATTGAAATATAAAATTAAAACAATAATATCATTTTCTCAATTTTCACATAACAACAGTACATAAAAAAAGGCTGATTGAAAAATCAGCCTATTAACTCGATTAGATTAATTAAATTATTATATTATACCGGTTTGCCTGAAGCAGAAATATTTTTGCTTCTTTCAATTGATTGAAGCGCAAGATATTTATCGCCAAATTTTTTCATATTTTCAAGTTCAGTATCGAACTGATCATAATGTCTTTCTTCGTCAGCAACTAAACTTTCAAAGATTTGCTTTGTAGCAGAATCAGCATTTGCGGCGGATTCGTTTGCCCAAATATTATAATCCTTTGCACTTTCCTGTTCCATCTTTGAAACAAGTTCCAACATCTTAGCTACGTCTTTTATCTTCTGCACATCACCACCGACCTTCATTTCAACTTCGCCTTTTAGAAATAAAATTCTTTCAGCTAATTTTTCTACGTGTATCATTTCATCAATTGAGATGCGTTTAAATAATCCGGCAAGTAAATCATAACCAAGATCATCGCAAATAAAATGAAAATACATATACTGGTGTACTGCAAGTAATTCATCCGCAATAGCTTTGTTTAATAAATCTACACTTTTTGCATGCATAATATTTCTCCTTATTATTTTGTTTTATTAACTGTAAAAATACGAGAATATATTATGGATTTCTAATAGATATTATTTAAATCACATATAAAAAGCAGTTATAAGTTTAAAACAAAAAATATAAAAACAATTTTCAATGCTTTAGATACTTTAATGCAAGGCAGGTAATATCATCCGATTGTTCAACACCATCCGCAAATTTTTGAACGTTATCAAAAACACTTTTCACAGATTCAATCGCACTG
>JAGOXU010000101.1 GCA_018059515.1 Ignavibacterium sp. | reverse complement strand
CCTGGGCTATGCGAAGAAAATATGTTCTGAAAAACATTTACACTAATCTTGATCAGTTAATAGCCGAAGCAAAAGATAGAAAAATCTGTACTTCACTCGCAATCTTTAAACCCGCAAAGATTATTGATTTTATTTATCATGAAACTGATAGAGAATGGAAAAAAGAAAAACTTGATTATTTGAAAAATAAAAAACTGCAGCTAAATCTTTTTGAAAATAATGATGAAAATGATATTACTGAATTTGAGGTTGTTGATAAGCTGCCATATAAATTCTCATTTAAGTTTGAAGATGAGCAGGGTAAATCTTCTACTTTAATGATTGAAGATTGGGAAACGGGTATGTTATTCTGGAATTCATTAGCCAAACACGAGGGAAATGAAGTAAAAGCTTGTGAAGATGTTAAGAAAAAATATTTTGATGATTTTGCTAAAACAAAAGATTATTATTTTTTTCTTGGCACAACAAAACGACATCACCTTATAGCCCCTAATCCATTTGTAATAATTGGTGATTTTAGACCAAAACATATATTACAAGATGAGTTGTTTTAGAATTTTATGTAATTGATTTTTGTTTCGTTGTAATTACAATCGCCTTGCAACCACAACGGTGGTTTTAATTGTTTCAACCACACCGGAGTTATCATTTAACGCTTCGAGAAAGATGATATAAATTCCCATTCGTAGTGCGTGGTTTTCATCATCAAGTCCGTTAAAAATTACAGAGCCGCTTTGCCCGCTTGCCATATTATTTAATAACGTGCGAACTAATCTTCCTTTGCTGTCAAAGATTTTTATTCGTACTTGTGCTGTTGCTTGTGTAAGATTATAATTGATAACTGTAAAATCTTCAAAGCCATCGTTATCCGGTGAAAAAGGATTTGGCTCAACTGAAATAGTTGCAGATTGATTTAAGTTTTCTGCAAAGATGCTGTTCTGGTTTCCGGGTGTTCCGCCGAGTGTATTTACAGAGGTGCTCCAGTTTAAAGGATCATTACCGTTAAGATTTGGATTTATTCTCTCCAATGATTTTCCTTTTGTTGAGGCGATGTTTTTATTGTTCCATTTATCGCTGTAAAAAACAGAATCGATAACATTGCCGCGAACATCTTTTAATAAAATTAATTCACCTGTGTTTACAAGTCCTAAACTTGATTCACCAATAATATTTTTGTTTGGATACTCAAAAAGATTATAAGCTGTTAGCGCAGAGGAATCTGAAATTAAAATAAAATATTGCTGCGGCGGAATGTTGAAACTTGTTTCAATTAATTTATTTGTATTCCCGTTTTCATCTTCAAATTTCCATCCGCCGATATTTATAAAATCACTGCTTAAGTTATAAAACTCAACATACTCGCTGGCATTGGTTGCCGGATCGTACATAATTTCATTTATTACAATTGAATTTCTTGAATAAGAGGGAACAGTAAAGATTGAGTTTACTTTTCCCGGTGTGCTGCCGCTTTCATCAAGCGAAGTAACCCAATTCGTGCTGTCGTTAGTTTCTGCTGATAATGAAATTCTTTCTAACGAATATCCTTTTTTACCGCCCCAACTTGAGCGATAGAATAAGCTGTCTATAATTCCATTTCTAAAATCATAAATAACAACACCATCGTAAGTGTTGCCAAGACTGCCAAAGTTAGAATAAAATATTTTTGCCGTTGTGTTTGGATATGCAGAGTTAAAGGAAGTGTCTTTTGCAATTATAAAAATTTCATTCGGTTCAATTATAACATCATCGTTTGTAATAAAATTTTTAGTTGGAGTTGTAAGTACATCACTTATAAACCAGTTTTTAAGATTGACTGAATCTGAACTTACATTAATAAATTCCACCCATTCAGGCACACCATCTGCCGGATTATACATTACCTCATTTATCTTAACAATGTTTTGTGCAAAGCCCGGTTCAATTGATTTTTCAAAATAGTTATTAAGTGTATCTTCATCCGATAAATAAATAACTCTTACTGCAGTTAGAATTTTATTTTGCAGATTTTGTATTTGGGAAGATGAAGTTATAGAAATAGAATCACCGGAATTTAAACTTGCAGTTGAAACAGAACTTAACAACAAATCAACAATATTGTTAGAATCCGTATCGATATAAAACTCTGTTATAAAGTTTTGTGCGGATTGATTTCCGTTATTTTTAATCTTTGCTGTGATTGAAACGTTTTCGCCTATTGTCGGAAATCTTGGCGAGAAAGATATTCCCGCAACAGATAAATCATATTCTTTTGGAGTAATACTGTTAACTCTACCAGGAGTGCTTTGTTCAATATCATTACCGCTTGCCCAATTATATTGATTATTAGATGCAGCAGTTGATGAAATACGTTCTAATGAAAATCCATTTGTTCCGCCCCATTGATTAGAATAAAACACAGAATCAATTTCAATCCCACGATTATCTTTTAACACCACGCCATCTCTATCATTATTAAAAGAGGGAAGAGATAATTTTAAAATCGGTGCAGGTACAAACCTATGATAGTTTATTATTGATGAATCCTTCGTTAAAACAACATAGCCGTTTGCGGGAATAATAAAATTATGTGTTATCGTTGCTTTAGCAGGAGTGGTAATCACATCCCACACAGTCCAATCTTTTAAATTGATATCGGTGTTAGAATTGTTTAATAACTCAACCCATTCGGGCTCGCCGCCAAATGGTGCAAACATAATTTCGTTTACAACAATTGTTTGATTTGGAAAACCAGGCTCAATGTTTTTATAAAATGAATTGTTAGTTGTGTCTTGATCCTGTGCAAAAAAAACTTTTATATAAAATGCTTTTTTATTTTGAATGTTTTGAATTACATAATTGAATTGATAATCAGCAGAATCAACCGAAGCAAGAGTTAGGTTTGAAATTGATTCAATAAATAAATCAGGAATAGAATCAAGGTCTGTATCCTCATACAGATCAATTGAAAATGAAGCTGTGTTTTTTCCAATATTTTTTATTGAGGCTGCGATGTTAACATTATCATTAAGCAAAGGAAACTGCGGATTGAACAAAATATCATCCGCAAGTAAATCAAAATCTTTTTGTGTTACAGAGTTAAACGTTCCCGGCGTAGCTTTAAAAATACTCGTAGATGTTTTCCAATTTGTTGGATCATTAGTTAATTGATCAACAGAAACTCGTTCCAAAGATTTTCCGCCAACGTTTCCGCCCCACGCTGGTAAATATGAAACGGAATCAATAATGGTACTATTAAAATCTTTTAGAACAACATTATCTCCGGTATTATTTAAAGTAGGGATGTTTGCTACAAATATCTCGGAAGATATGTTATAGAAATTAATAATGTTTTCATGTTTTGAAATAATGAAATAGGAATGTGCTGGAATAAGAATATCAGAGATCCAATTGGGTGGAGATAAAATTATTGTAGTCGTTTCATCTGACAACATCCAATACTTTATGCTAATTGCTTCATTAGTCCGATTATAAAGTTCAATCCATTCCGGTTCACCGGTTGAAGGCGCATACATTATTTCGTTGATTACGATATCGTTAAAATTATTTCCCGGTGGAGAAACTGTAAATCGTTTAATTAAAATATTGTTTGCGGGAATTTGATCCTCGATAAAATTTACCTTTGCTATAATTTGATAAAGATCCGCAGAAAGAGAATTTAGAATTGTAGTTACAACTATGGAATCTCCCGCATCAAGATTTGTAAAAGCTTGATTAAAAATTCGTTCACTTAAATCTGCGATTGAATCTTTGTTAACATCATTAAAAATTTCTATGGAATAATTTGCAGCGTTTATAATTCCGTTGTTCTTAACTTTTGCTGAAACTGTTACATCATTACCGGCGATAGGAACTTGTGGTGAAAAAGAAAGCGCACTTAGTTGTAAATCGTAATTAGTAGGTGTTACAGAGTTTATAAATCCCGGGGTTCCATCTGTTACAAGTGAGTTTGCCCAATTTGTTTGAAGCGAATCACGATTTAAAATTTTCTTTTCATCAGAAATAGCAGTTGCATTGTTTGCGGAATAAAAATAATAATCAATAGTATCATTTACAGAATTAAATAACCACAACGGTCTGCTTGTAGTGTTTGCCATTCCCGATGCACCGAAAGAATTATCAGCAATTTTTAGAATTAAAGCATTAACAGGCACAAGCCCGTTATAAATTCCCGTTGCGATGTCATAATCATTTTCAAAAATAATTGCAAAAGAATTTGGTTGAAGCATTGTACCAAAACCCGCGTCAACAATCTGATCTGCAGTTGATGTGTAATATTTAATACTATAACCATTAAGATTAACAGACTGTGTATTGCTGAGATTATAAATTTCTATAAACTCATTGTTGCCCGAAGTTGGAGAGAACATAACCTCAGAAAAAATTAACAAAGTATCTGTTTGTGCAAACGACACATTAAATAATAAAGGTAAAAGGAATGAAATATTTTTAATCATTCTAATCCCACAAAAAAAATATTGTTTTAAAATTAACTTCATCATCTTTTTTTAGATGGTGGTTCTCTGTTAGCAAGCGCTTCAAACCATCTTGTTGGTATCATTCTTATAAACTTTGCCCCGAGTGTGGTTCCAAAAGGAAACTCAATTATACGTTTATCTTTTTTTAATCCAGCTAAAATAATTTTACTTGCTTTTTCTAAACTCATAAGAAACGGCATCACAAATTCATTTTTATCTGTCATTGCTGTTTTAATAAATCCGGGCTTAATAGTTATAACCTTTACATTATATTTTTTTAATTCTATTCGTAAGCTCTCTAATAAAACAGTAAGCGCAGCTTTGCTTGCAGAATAAAACCCGCTTTTCGGAAAACCTTTTCCATCACCAAGACTTGAGATTCCAACAATCACTCCGCGTTTTTCTGAAATAAATTCCGGAAGCAATTGTTCGATACAATAAACTGCACCAAGCACGTTTGTGTTAAAAGTAGTTTCAGCATCTTTAGAATTGTAATTTAAAACGCTCGATCTATAAGCAACACCGGAATTAAGAATTGCGATATCAATCCTGCCAAAATCTTTTTTAATCTTTAAAAATGATTCAGCAACTTCATTCTTAATTGTAACATCGCATTTATAAGATTTGATTTTTGTTTTGCTGCTTAATTCACTTGCAAGCGAATCCATCAAATCCACTCTTCGGGAAAGAAGAGCAAGCTGCGCCCCCTCATTTGCAAGATCTTTTGCGAGTTGATAACCGATTCCTGATGAAGCGCCGGTAATTAAAATAACAGAATTTTTGAAGTTCATAATAAATTTGAGTTTTGTAATGACAAATAATCGATTTGAAGGATTAAAATCAACTGATAGTAAATAAAATTTACAGGTTTGGTAAGTAATGCCAAATAAAAGTAAAAATCAAGTTGCTATAAAATGTATTTTTACTGTATATTTTGGCACAATAATAGCAAAAATTATTCCAATGGTAACTGATAAAATATTTGCAATAAATGACGTTTTAGTCCGGGACGAGATAGTAGAAATTCCCTTTTCCTGCGATTTAAAGAAATGCAAGGGCGCATGCTGTACTTTAGAAAGCGAGCTTGGCGCTCCTGTAAAAAAAGATGAAATTGAAGAGATTGAGAAAATATTACCTATTGTAAAAACTTATCTATCTCAAAGAAATATTGATGAAATTGAAGAATATGGTTTTTACGAAATCAAAGACGACGAATTGATGATAGCGAGCGTAAACAATAAGGATTGTGTTTTTTCATTTTATGATAACTCAATTGCTAAGTGTGCCATAGAACGCGCTTATTTTGACGGCAAAGTATCTTTTAGAAAACCTATTTCTTGTCATCTATTTCCGATACGAGTTTCGGATTTTAGCGGCGATGTTTTGCGGTATGAAAAATTTAGCGAGTGCGCACCGGCTTTAGAAAAAGGCAAAGAAGATAATATCATAATTGCAGAATTTTGCAAAGATTCTTTAATAAGATTATACGGGGAAAATTGGTACAATAAACTTATGAACTATTCAGGTAGATAAAATGCTTTCACTCAGTCAAAGACTTACACAAAGTCAAAAACTTTCACCGCAGCAAATTCAATATCAAAAACTGCTGCAGTTAAATACTCTTGCTTTAGAACAAAGAATTAAAACTGAATTGGAAATGAATCCTGTTCTTGAAGAAGAATTGGAAATGACTTTAGAGCAGGATGATAAAGAAAAGGATTCTGATTCTGAAAAAGAAGATGAGTTTTCTGATAAGGATAATGAAGAGTTTGATATTGAAGATTACTCCAATGACGATGATTTTGACCACGAAAGAATTAACAGGAGCGCAGATGAAGAAATTTATCAGCCGCTTGCACCTCAAAGAGAATCTCTCAGTGAACATTTAACAGAACAATTAAGACTGCTTAATCTTGAAGAAAATCTTTTTGTTCTTGGTGAAGAAATTATCGGCAACCTTGATGAAGACGGATATTTAAAACGTGATTTAGCTGAGATACTTAACGAGCTTGATATGTTTGAGCATATTAAAATCGATGCTAAAACGGGCGAAGAGGTTTTAAAACGAATTCAAAAGTTTGATCCTATTGGTATTGCTTGCAGAAGTTTACAGGAGTGTTTAATTGTTCAATTGCGTGAAAGTAAATCGGACCCATACATAAAATTTCTTGCTATAAAATTACTTGAAGATCATTACGATGAATTTACCAAACGCCGGTTTGATCTTATCAAAAATCGAATGAATTTTACAGATGACAGCTTGCGCGATACTATCGAACTTATTCAAAGCATGAATCCAAAACCCGGAGAAGGAAATATTTCCTCGATGGAAAGTAACCAGGTTACTCCTGATTTTCTTATAGAAAAAGTTGATGATAACTGGATTATAACTTTAAATGATAAAAGCATGCCTTCCGTTACAATAAGTAAGCATTACTTAGAAATGATCGATACAAATAAACGCGGTAAAAAAAATCAGCGGGAGAAAGAAACATATAAATTTTTACGAGAAAAATTTGAATCTGCAAAATGGTTTATCGCCTGCATACAGCAGCGACGCGAAACACTGATGAAAATTATGCGTGCAATTCTTGAAAGACAGTATGAGTTTTTTGAAAAGGGCCCAAAACTTTTAACACCGATGATCTACAAAGATATTGCCGAAGAAATTCAAATGGATATTTCAACAATAAGCCGCGTAGTAAATGGCAAGTATGTGCAGAGTCCAATGGGCATACACGAACTAAAATATTTTTTTAGTGAAGGTTTGTCCACCGATTCTGGTGAAGATGTTTCCAACAAGCATATACGTGAAAGGCTTAAGGAAATAATTGAAGTTGAAGATAAAAAAGCACCCTTTAGCGATGATAAACTTGCTGAAATTCTTAATAGCGAAGGAATCCATATCGCAAGAAGAACAGTCGCAAAATATCGTGAACAGCTAAAACTACCCGTAGCACGTTTGCGTAAACAAATGATTTAATGAATTATTTTTTTGATGTTGCAGCGTTAGTTTTATTTCTTGCTCTTTATGGATTTATCCATTCAATTCTTGCTTCAAATAGAGTTAAGATGTTTTTTAGAAAAACATTCGGCAAGTTGATAGCTTTTTACCGATTACTGTTTAATGTTTTTGCTCTTGTTGGATTATACCTTATCTGGGATTTAGCACCTCATCCATCGGTACAGATTTATAAACTACCGCCGCCATTTGATTATCTTGTTTTAATTCCCCAATTAATTTCTCTTATCGGAATAATCTGGTGTTTTAAATACATATGCTTTAAAGAATTTATTGGATTAAATCAGATCGAACGCTTTTTAAAAAATAAATATTCTGAAAAAGAGTTGGATGAAAATTATACCTTAAGAGTTGAAGGACCCTATAAATACAGCAGACACCCAATTTATTTTTTCTCAATTATCTTCTTACTTTTTAGAGCAGAGATGGATTTGTTTTACCTCACAATGTTCATTTCGTTCACGGCATATTTTTACATCGGATCACACTTTGAGGAAAAGAAAATGATTAGTTTATTTGGTGATGATTATAGAAATTATCAACAGAAAGTACCAAGATTTTTTCCAATTAAATTTTAATAGTAATTTGAAATTGTCACTCCTGCGAAAGCAGGAATCTGTTTTTTTATAAAGTAATTAAAAGAAGATTTTAAAACGAAAGAAATTTTTATGAAACAAAAACTTAGATCAACAACTATACTTGGAATGATACATAACGGAATTGCAGCACTCGGCGGCGATGGTCAAGTGTCACTCGGAAATACAGTGATGAAACACAATGCAATGAAAATTAGAAAAATTGCAAACGGAAAGGTACTTTGCGGTTTTGCGGGTGCATCATCAGATGCATTTACATTGATGGAAAGATTTGAAGATAAACTTGAACAATACCGCGGCAATGTAAATCGTGCTGCAGTAGAACTTGCCAAAGATTGGCGTACAGATAAATACCTGCGAAAGTTAGAAGCTATGCTTGCAGTTATCTCAAGTGATACGGCGCTTGTAATTTCCGGTACAGGGGATGTAATTGAGCCGGATGATCAAATAGTTGCAATTGGTTCCGGTGGAATGTATGCGCTTGCGGCTGCACAAATGTTAAAAAGACACAGCAATCTTTCTACAAAAGAAATTGTACACGAAGCCCTTAATACAGCGGCGGATATTTGTATTTACACAAATGATAAAATTAATGTAGAGGTTATTGAATAAATTATGGATAAAAAATCTTTTGATATGAAAATTTTCACTCCTTCTCAAATTGTTAAGGAACTTGATAAATATATTATCGGACAAAATGAAGCTAAGCGCGCTGTTGCAATTGCGATTCGTAATCGATGGAGAAGGCAGCAGGTTACAGATTTTCTTCGCGAAGAAATTATGCCGAACAATATTATTTTAATTGGACCTACGGGCGTTGGCAAAACAGAAATTGCACGCAGACTTGCAAAACTTTCTCAAGCTCCTTTTGTAAAAGTTGAAGCATCAAAATTTACAGAGGTTGGATATGTGGGCAGAGATGTAGAATCAATGGTGCGCGATCTTATAGAAGTTGGTGTTAATCTTGTTAAAGCTGAAAAAGCTGTTGAAGTACAAGCAAAAGCAGAAGAGCTTGCCGATGAACGTGTACTTGATTTATTAATTCCTCCTGTTAAAAAAACTAAAACCGCAGCCGCTGCTAAAGAAAATGAAGAACATCAGCCTGCAAATGGTGAAGAGAATGAAGCCTATCAAAACCAAAAAACACGCGAGTGGATGAAACTTAAAGTTAAAAACGGCGAGATGGATGATAAGATGATTGAG
This sequence comes from Ignavibacterium sp., assembly GCA_018059515.1. Classification (GTDB taxonomy): domain Bacteria; phylum Bacteroidota; class Ignavibacteria; order Ignavibacteriales; family Ignavibacteriaceae; genus IGN3. The sequence continues at coordinate 2,738 of JAGOXU010000101.1, read as the reverse complement.
TTTGATTCTCAGGCACAATCTTCAATCGGTATGCAAGTGCTGGGACCATTCGGTATGGATGATATGGGAATTAATATCCAGGAAATTATGGGCAACATCATGCCTAAGAAGCGTAAGAAAAGAAAAACAACTGTTAAAGAAGCGAGACAAATACTTGCGCAGGAAGAAATGCAAAAGCTTATTGATATGGATGCTGTACAAAAAGAGGCGATTGAACGTGTTGAAAACTCCGGAATGATTTTTATTGATGAAATAGATAAAGTTGCCGGCGGTGGAAAAGCGCAGGGTCCTGATGTAAGCCGCGAAGGTGTTCAACGTGATCTACTTCCAATTGTTGAAGGATCGAACGTAAATACAAAGTACGGCGTTGTTAGAACGGATCATATATTATTTATTGCATCAGGTGCTTTTCATGTTTCAAAACCATCGGATTTAATTCCGGAATTGCAGGGAAGATTTCCAATTCGCGTAGAACTTAATAGTTTAAGTGAAGATGATTTTGTTCAAATCCTTACAACTCCTCAAAACGCCTTATTAAAACAGTACAATGCTTTGTTGGAAACAGAAGGTGTAAAATTAATTTTTAGTAAAGATGGAATAAGAGAAATTGCCCGCATCGCAACAGAAGTTAATGAGCAGGTTGAAAATATTGGAGCTAGAAGATTGCATACAATTCTTACAACCTTGCTTGATGAAATACTTTTTAATGTACCGGATATAATTCCATCAAAAACAGTAAAGATTGATGCAAAGTTTGTAAAAGATAAATTGGAAAAAATTGTTAAAGATAGAGACTTGAGTAAGTTTATTTTATAAACAACCCCATTTTAAAAAGATGACATCTTCCTAAAAGATGTCATCTTTAATTGTTTGGCAATTGGCAATTAATCACTTCTTTACTTTAATACTTTCCTTTTATAAGTTTAAACCATCAATTATTTCATAGGGGTGCGATATGAAAAAGTTAGGGTTATTTTTTGCTTTGGTTTTTTCTTTACTTCTGTACTCTGAAATTTCTGCACAAAATGTTTCTCCTCAATTCTCTGAGTTAAAAGGAATGGAGGATGCTCAAGGAAATACACATCTATTATATCGGATACACTCGTATCAACATGGACCAAATTATGAATCCGGGACAAATAATATTTATAATTTTGTGCCTGAAACTTCTATCGATACAATTTTTCTATACGATGGTTATACTTGCAGCATTTATATGGGGTGGGGATCAACAGTAAGTTCGTATGATATTTGGGATAATGATTTAAGCAAATACATTTTTGCCGGTGAATTAGTCAACTGTTTTGAACCTTATTTTATTATCTCTCGATTTGATTCAAACTTTGTATATGGTGATATGTTTAATGATGTACAGAAAATCATTATTTCTAAACAAAACGACAGCTTAGTTTTTGCTTTACCTGATCTTATCAGTTATGACGGTGGATTTGTTTGGGATACTTTACAACTTGATCATCAGTTAGTATCTGTCTCACCCATCGATGATAAAGTTTTTTTCTCCATCGACTTTACAACATCAAACATATCTGCAATTTTTAGATCAACCGATAGTGGAAATTCATTTACACTTGTGGATACCGGGGGTAACGATTGGTTTCCAAAATTTTATTATGATATAGATGGAAATCATATCTACAGGGAGCATTCAACAGGTTATCCTAATCGATCTTTAAAAGCATCTGCCAATCAAGGGAATGCATTTACCTGGCAAAATATTTACAATTCAAATAATAGCTTTTTCTTAAGTCTTGATGAATCACAATCCGGGGCTATTTATTTAGCGGATGGAAAAAGAATTTTTTATTCATTCGATTATGGGACTACATTTAATCTTTATAAAGAACTAGATAATCGAATTGTTGGTATTTATAAAAAACCTAATTCCAATAAATTATATGCTGCATCAAAATATAAAATTTATGAAATAACGAATGATACAATTACTGTTATAAAATCATTACCAATACCAAATGAACTTTTTAATTATTATCCTCTGACTTTAGGGAATTATTGGATATACAAGATGGAGATTTGGGACAATTGGCCAATTATATCATATTCGGAAGATACTTTTACCAGAAAAGTTGTTTCAAAAGAAACACTAAATAATTACAAAGAATATTTTAAAATTGAAGAAATTTATTACGGCTCAGCATATACAAATTATGTTTATGAAAGAGTTGATTCAGTCAATGGATACGTTTACAGATTTGATAATGATTGTTCAAATCCAGACAGCGAAAAAGTTATTGATAATTTTACAGCGCAGGTGGGTGACAGTTTACTAATTCAAAGATTTACGGTGTGCTGGGATTCGATATTAACATTATTTTCTGCAGAAGGAAGTGAAAGCATTTTTAATGAAAATCGAAATTTTAGATCATTTGAATATTATTCGCTAATGAGCCACACTTATAAATTAGCACAAGGCTTGGGCATCTATAACATGAGATGGGGCTATGATTTTGGTTCAACAGATTTCTTTTTAAAAGGATGTGTAACAAATGGAATTGTTTACGGCGATACAACCTTAACCGATATTGATGCTGACAAAAATTCTATCCCAACAGAATTTAAATTGGAACAAAACTATCCAAACCCATTTAATCCCGTTACAACAATTAAGTACACAAACCCAATTGTCACCCTGAGCGGAGCCTTGCCTACCGGCAGGCAGATCGAAGGGTCTCGAGTGCAGCTTAAAGTTTATGATGTTT
>JAGOXU010000284.1 GCA_018059515.1 Ignavibacterium sp. | reverse complement strand
AACTATCAAATTTTTCTTGTTTTAATAAGGAAGAAACATTTTCTTCTGTTGCCCCTGCAAAAGCATATCCATCACTATCAACCACAAAATTATCAGTTCTTAAAATATTTGCAAAATCTATATAGCTATTAGCTAAGTAATTAACATTTGCTCCAACCCACCAGAAATTAGGATCTCTATATTCTAAACCAAATGAAGCCGCAGTTTGTGGCATTCCTGGTTGGTGGTAGTTTTTCATATAAACCGTTCCAAAATCTGTTAATGAGTTATTTCCAGCAGCAGCTAATGCATCATCATTTGTTTTTAATTTTGCATTATCAGAATAGATGTACTGTCCGTAAGAAGCAGCAGCTGTAGCTTTAATAGTAGATGTAATTTGGTATTCTAAACCAAGTTCTGCACCCATATTTTGTTTGTCAATTCCAGTAACGATTTCACTTACAAAAGTGTCTTCGTCACCACCATCGTCACCACCACCAATTCCTTCTCCATAGAAGAATGAAATTTCTGTAGCATTTTGAATTTTAGAGTAAAAACCAGTTAAACGCGCTTTGAATTTTGGTGCTCTTAAGATGTAACTTGCATCAGCACTTGTAATGCTTTCGCTTTGTAAATCTGGAGTAATAGTGTTATTCATTCTAGCATTTGAGAATGAGTTTCTTAAACTTGGTGCTTTTGTTTGATATAAACCATTGAAATCTAAGTAATTTCTACCGTTTAATTTATAAGTTAAGCCTCCTTTGAAACCGAAGTTTTCAAATGTAACTCTTTCCCCTTTTCCAAAAGAATTATCAGCATAAATACCATTTCTGTATAAACCTTCTCTTTGGTATTCTGTTCTAGAGAACGATTGAGCTAAATAAAAATCAGCTTTGTCGTAAGTGAATTTAAATTGAGTAAATCCATCAAATGTTAAAGCATGTAACAAGTAGTTATATCCGTAAGTGTCATTTTCACCAACTTGTCTGTTTGGATTATTTAAGTCAGACTGACTAGCATTTCCTGTATAGAATGGGTCAATATCTAAGAAATATTGTCCACCCATTAAATCTAGTAAGTTTTGGTGATTGTGAGAGCGTAATTTTTTAAAGTTAGCACCCGCAGTTAAGCTAACGTTTTCAGAAATACTTGAGTTTAAAATTGTGTTAGCACTCAATTGATTATCATCGGTTCTGTCTTCATATAAAACGTAAACACTTCTTCCAGGAAAAGCACTGTTTTGATTTGCAATGTACATTGCATTCCAGTCAATTTGTGAATTTGATCTAAATCCATTTCCAATTTGAGTTAATTGGTCTTGAGTATAACCGCCTAAATTACTGTAGTAACTTGGTAAGTTTTTGTAGTAAGTTGGATCTGGATTGTTACCTAATTGGTAATCTAATCTAGAGTTTCCAATTTTACCTGTTTGAAAAGCAACGTTAGTATTTAAAGTTGTTTTTTCAGTAATTTTCCAATAGTGAGATAACATAACGATTGGCTCTTCAACATCTTTATCTCTTGAGTTACGTTTTTTGCCATCTTGCCATCCCCAATAAGAATTGTATTTAATTCCCATTAAATCATTTACTTCTTTAGTGTTTGGAGAATTTTTTCCTCTACTGTTTTGAGCGTAAATAGCAGTTAAATTCAAACTGTGTTTGTCATTAATTTTTTTCTCAACACTTGCAAATAATGAATTTGCACTATAGTCAGTTCCTTCAAAATAACCTTCTTCTGCCCATCTTCTAGAAGCTGAAACCACGAATGCCCATCCGTCTTTGTTCATACCAGATGCGTGAGTTCCCATCATTCTCCAGCTATAGTTGGTGTTAGTACCCGACATCGAAATTCTTGTTCCTGGACGGTAAAAAGAAGCTCTTGTATTAATTTCTTGAGTTCCTAAAGCACTACCAAATGTATAATCAGATGGAGCAGAACCCATTGTAAATTCTTGATTTCTAGTTGCATCATTTAAACCACCCCAGTTACTCCATTGTGGTCTTCCATCATACAACTTGTTCATAGACAAGCCATTAATCATGGTAACTCCGTATTCATTGTCTAAACCTCTAATTCTAAAACGAGCTTGTCCCCAGTTAAAGGCTGCGGCTTGTTGATAAGTATCTCTCGTTGCTTGCAATAAGCCCGAAGTACTTTCCGATCCACTGTTGTCCTCTCCTAAATCATTTTCAGTAATTGTTACTAAACTTAATTGTTGTTCAGAGGTAATGTCTTCTTCTAACACAACTACTCCTAAATCTAATGGTTCCCCATTGTTTGGCTCTAACACGAATGTCTGTTGGTTGTATCCTGTAGATTTAACTACTAATACTTGTTCTCCAGCAGGAAGTGATTGAAATACAAAATTTCCGTCAAAATCAGTCAAGGCAGATTGATTCGTGCTTTGAATAGTTGCAACTACATTTTGTAATGGTTTTTGACTTTTAGCATCGATAACCTTACCTTTTAAGGCTGGATTTTGCTGTGCAAAAACAAAAACAGCTTGCAGCACTAGTAAAGTGCTTAATACAAGTTTTTTCATAAAGAATATTATAATTAATACTTATTTAACGTTAAGTAATTTAAAACTTAACAGCTTGCAAATATATAACTTTTAATAATATTATTTACCTTTGGCACCCAATTTGTAATAAACTTGATATTAATATAACATTTGATTTATGAAAATTAAACACCTTTTGGCTGTATTTACCGTGATTTTATCTGTAAATAGTGCTTTTTCTCAAGATAAAAAATTTAAAGTGCATACCGTGGCATTTTACAATTTAGAGAACATTTTTGATACAATTAATGATCCCGACACTTATGACGAAGAATACACTCCTGCTAATGGTTGGACAAAAAAGAATTACAATAAGAAATTAGATAACTTAAGTCGTGTTCTTATCGAATTAGGAACAAGTGATGTTCAAAAAAATTCACCGGTTATTATTGGTGGATGTGAAATTGAAAACAGAAGAGTTTTAGAAGATCTAGTAAAACATCCTACTTTAATTAATAAAGGATATAAAATTGTTCACTTTGATTCTCCAGATAAGCGTGGAATTGATGTTGGATTTTTATATCAAGAAAAACATTTTCAACCTACAAGTTATATAAATGTTCCTTTATATGTTTATGAAGCAGAATCTGCTTCTGATAAAAAAAACAAAAAAGAAGAGGAAGAGGTTGAAGAAAATGTTAATTATGACAAAAAAACAAAAAGAATTTATACACGTGACCAACTTTTAGTTACAGGTTTACTAGATGGTGAGGAAATTAACATTATTGTGAATCACTGGCCATCGCGTTCAGGAGGTGAGAAAAAAAGTAGCCCTTACCGTGAAGCGGCAGGAAGATTAAATAGAAAAATTATGGATTCTATCATTAAAATCAACCCAAATGCTAAAATAATTACTATGGGTGATTTAAATGATGGTGCATATAATAAATCTGTAAAACAAGGAATAGGCGCTAAACTAAAAAAATCAGAATTAAAAGAACCTAGAGATATATATAATCCATTTGAGCAAATGGCTAAAGACGGACATGCTACTTTATTCTACAGAGATTCAGGTGATATTTTCGACCAAATTATGGTAAGTCAACAACTGGTTCCAGCTGATAATAACGATTATGGTTCATTCAAATATTGGAAAGCAGGTATTTACAACAAGCCTTTCTTAATCCAAAAAACAGGTCAGTATAAAGG
>JAGOXU010000100.1 GCA_018059515.1 Ignavibacterium sp. | reverse complement strand
ATAGGACATCGCTTTTAACAATAGTTTGATATTTGTTTTCCTTTATATCAAACAAAACAAGATATGATTCTTTTTCGCCTTTATAATCTGTCCAATGTCTAAATAAAAGATTATCCGCAATGTAAGCATGCATAGGTCCATCAGATGAAGACACATCTAATTTTTTATTGCAATCGTTATCAGTTCCACATTCGGGAAAAAGCTCTGCAACAAATGCAATGTATCTTCCATCGTTTGAAAGAACAGGATCTTGAATGCCTGCATAAAAATCAGTTACCCTAACAGTGTCTTTTGTAGCGAGTGAATATTTATAAACCTGGCTTTTGCACATAACATATAATTCATCTTTGGAAGACCAGAATGGTGAGTGAGCACCAGCTAATGTATTTGAAACACTAACTAATGATGAGCCGTTTGTATCCATTACATAAAGGTTTGTTATTGTTTTGCCTTTGGGCAGATCGTACTCGGTTACGGTAAATGCAATCTTTTCACCTGAATTTGAAAGCACAGGCGCACTTACGTTTTTTATTTTGTACAAGTCCTCAATAGTAAAAGCACGTTTCTGTGCGATCACAGAAAACGAAACTAAAAGAATCATAAGAAACAAAAAATATTTTTTTGTATTCATTGTATATCTCCATAATTATTCAATAAAAATCTATTAAGCACTTTAAATTTAACATCTTTTTTGATTGATAATAAAAATAATTGATATCTATCATAAACTCAGCGCGCAATTACTTTATTAGTAAACAGCACAAGGGAAAAATAAAAAACTAATAAAAGCTAATAAAAACGATTCTCTAACAATTGATGATTTTCTATTCCTCTCAGTAAATATTTTGTCCACCATTACTTGTTTCTAACAATCCAACTAACACCTCAAAATAAATAGTGTTAATCTGGAGCGCAATAGAACAATACAATGATTACATTAGTTAATGGCGGCTATTCTGCCTATACTTAACCCTTCGGAAATATTCCGAAATTTTATTTATTATTTTTAGAGGTCCTTTGTGAGTACTAAGTTATTTGTGGGTTCACTCCCATGGTCGGTAAACGACGAGAAGTTAAAAGAAACATTTGAAGCACATGGTTCAGTATTATCTGCAAAGATAATTATGGATCGCGATACAAATAAATCCAGAGGTTTTGGATTTGTTGAAATGGAAAATTCTTCAGATGCAAGCAAAGCTATCAAAGCTTTGAACGAAACAGAAATTGATGGAAGAAATATAGTTGTTAACGAAGCTAAAGCACGCAGCTAAATCATATTTTATTGTTATTTCTAAAGGCGCCCCATGGCGCCTTTTTTTATTATAATCGTTATTCTTAAATTACCTTACATTGCAGGCCACAACCAACCAAACACTCCACCCGTAAGCAGCGCATAAATTAAACCGTCAAAAATATATTTAAATGTAGTTGCCCAGCTTCTTTTAAACCAAATGCTATCGTGTAAAAGTGCAAGAGTGTAACCAACAAAGGCAGTACATCCCGCAAATCGGAATACGGCAAGATAATGTGCACCCGGCGCAAGTGCGTGTCCTGCAATATATGCCGCAAAAACACCCACAACCAACGAATACACAAACCACAAAACCAAACTGGAGCCCATACTCATTGGACCTGATGGATAAACGGTTATTATTGCAACGGGACCCTTTTCATACTTTTCCTTATACTCTTTAGAATTTCTTTCCTTGTCGTCTTTTGCATACGGAAAAACATAATCACCCGCAGGTATATTGGATTTTCTAAGCTCATCCATTATGCGTGCTTCATCCGGTAATTGTTTAAAATCACTATTGTGATGTTTAACGAACATGTGCAATAAAAAACTTGCAAAGAAAACCACAACAGATGAAACAAGAATCGGAAGCCACAATTGAATTATTGGATCCATACTGTCTCCTTAAATAAATTATAAATTAGTTGTTATTAGCCCACATCAGAAAATACTTAGATTTGGACGAGACTTGCAATCAGAATTTCCAAAAAATTAATTATAATTTTTTAGAAATTCCCGAACCATTCGCTTGCTTCTTTTTTCTAATAGCCCTTGTCCTCCACATTTTAAAATTTAAAATATTTACCGCTTATATTGATATAATACGCACTAATAAAAGCAAAATTAGTTAATGGTGCGTGGTTTACCTATGTTGCCAACATCCGGAAATATTCCGGAAATTTATTTATTATTTATTAGAGGTTCTTTGTGAGTACTAAAATATTTGTAGGTTCTTTGCCCTTTTCGGTTAGCGACACAACGTTAAAAGAAACATTTGAAAAACATGGTTCTGTATTATCTGCAAAGGTAATTATGGACCGGGATACCAATAGATCCAGAGGTTTTGGATTTGTTGAAATGGAAAATCCTACAGATGCAACCAAGGCTATGAAAGCCTTAAACAATTCAGAAATTGATGGAAGAAATATCGTAGTTAATGAAGCCAAAGCACGCAACTAACCAGGTATTCTGTTATGATTTCTTTAAAGGCGCGTTAAAGCGCCTTTAAAATTATCAGTCTAACGCTGTAGAAATTTTTGAACAAAGAGTTTTATGTAAATATCACACACAACATTTTTATCACCAGTCCTTATCTTCAATCAAAAATATTTTTTTATTATAAATAAGAGGTTACTATTGAGCACTAAATTATTTGTGGGGTCACTCCCACTATCTTTTAACAACGAAAAGTTAAAAGAAACATTTGAAAAACATGGCTCTGTATTAACAGCAAGAGTTATGATAGACCGCACCAGCCGCAAATCCAGAGGTTTTGGATTTGTTGAAATGGAAAACGCATTAGATGCTTTCGAGGCTGTTAAAGCACTTAATGAATTTAAAATTGAAGGCAAAAGTTTAGTCGTTAATGAAACCTGATATTTAGATTAATTTTATGTTACAGTTTATAAAAGGCGCATTACGGCGCCTTTACTATTTTAAACCAACCCAATATCTTTTTTCGTTTTACAGCATCCCTTTTGTTTTTTAGTTATCTAAGCAGAATCATTTTTTTAGTTTGTACTTTATTACCGGTAATTAACTTATAGAAATAAATTCCGCTGGAAAGATTATCAGCACTAAAAACAACTTCATAATTTCCGGCATTTTTATTTTCATTTACAAGGGCAGCAATTTCATTTCCGAGTATATCATAAACCCTTATACTTACATTAGTATTAAAGGGGATACTATATTTTATGATAGTAGTTGGATTAAAAGGATTTGGATAATTTTGATATAACACAAAATCATACGGCAGAGTGTTTTCGTTCTCTGCTGATGTTGCATTAATAATTTGTATCAGTGAAGCGTCGGTTAAATTAACTGTACCGCTTATACCTGAATTTGTATCAGGTGTTGCTTCAAAAATTCCGCCGTCTTTTGTTATCCAATTGAAATATGTTTCGGAGGATTGTGAGAATAATGTTCCGCCAAAATATAATTCAGTTCCTGATGATGCTTTAACCCTAAGCGTTCCATAACTGTTCCAGGGAAAAGCAATCGTACCGGACGCATCAACAGTTTGAGATGAAGTATTAATGATATACGAACCGCCGCCCAAATCAGTAGAATCTCTTGTAACCGCAAATGTAGTTCCGTATGTAAGAGGCAGTTGAAGAATCAGTTCCTGATCCATTGTAATTATAGTGGTATCAAACTGTGATGTTTGATAATGAACAACTCTGCCCAAAGAGTAAAGCCCATTGCTTGTAATCTGGTAATACTCATAAGAGGTGCTCATATCACCGTTGTCAATCCAAGTTGAATATTGTGCATTGGTTGCTGCGGGAAAAGTTGCGGCATAGGGCGTGCTTGAAGGTAAAAGATTTTCAACTATAGTGGTATCAGTCCAAGTAAAAGCAGGTACTGCCCAGTTTTGTGCTGTACCGCCCGAAGTTCCCACATTCATTTGTGCTGTGGGATTTTCAGTGCCAAATCTTTGCCACGATTTACCGACTGCAAAAAAATTAGAAACATCCGATTGAGTTATTTGTATTTGTGCACTACTAACAAAGCCAAGAATTGAAAATTGAATAAGTAACAGCAGTTTTTTCATAAAGCTATCCGCCTCTCTTTATGGTTTATATTTTTAGATTATTTGTAATATGCTCTACAATCAGTAAATAAGATAAGCGCACCAATATTATATATCAATAGTTTTATTTAAAAAAGTTAAAGACTGTCTTTATTAAATAATTGTTTTATTGGCGATTTGAATAGACACCGATATGCGAATTATCGTGAGTTATTTCTGATAGATGCATTCTTATTTTATCCTTAATCTTTTATCTTGATCAACGCTTTTTTCGTTTCACATCTTTCCTTTGACGTTTTAGGTTTGCAGTTGGTTTATGTGTTGTGTTTACATCCTTTACTTATAACGCATTTGATTTTTGAATTCTCTTTTATTTTTGAGGGGAATTTTTAATATGTCTGCTAATTTAATTATGGCTTACAAATAAAATTTGACTTACGTTACTTATTTTTCTAACTTCGTGTCAAGCATATAACAAATAAGGAAAACTGAGACATGGAAACAGGGTATGTAACATCAAAAGGACAGTTAGTAATTCCCTCAAAAATGAGAAAAAAATTCGGGATTAAACCAGGAACAAGGATTAATTTTTTTGAAGAAGAAGACGGGATCAAGATTGTTCCGGTAACATCTGAAACCATTAAAGCTAATATAGGGTTTTTGGGAAAAGACGGACCCAGTCTGCTAAAAGCATTAATGGAAGAAAAGAAAAGAGAACGCGAATTATGAAACGATATGTATTTGACAGCTTTGCACTAATAGCTTACAGCCGTGGGGAAAAAGGCGCAGAAATAGTTGCTGAAATTATTGATGATGGTCTGAATGAACGTGCGGAATTATATCTGTGTGTCGTTAATTGGGGTGAAGTCTATTATATTACTTTAAGGAATTTCGATATCAAAAGAGCTGAACTTTTCAGAACAACACTTGCAAAGTATCCAATTACAATTGTTGAAGCCAATAAAGAGCTTACACTACAAGCAGCACAGTACAAAGCCTTTAATAAAATGTCTTATGCAGATGCTTATGCAGCTGCTTTAACTAAAAGCAAAAAAGCAACCTTGGTTACTGGTGATAAAGAGTTTAGAGCGGTAGAGAACGAAATTAAAATTAATTGGGTCTAATTTTTATCATGATAAAATCAAGAGTAAATTAAAAATTTTATGAACCGCGCTTATTACTCAAGTACAATTTCAGAATTCCTGAATTCATCAGACGAAAAAATTATTGGAAAACTTGCACTAAACAATCCATTTCCACTCGAACAAACACAGAGGGATGCTTGGCTAGAAGAAATAAATATATTAAAAGCAGTTTTAGAAAATTACCGAAACAATGGTTCAGTCTATCTTGAATTTTCTATTCCCCGAATGGGCCAAAGAATAGATGCTTTATTACTAATCGGTTCGGTTGTTTTTGTCCTTGAGTTTAAGGTTGGAGAGAATGAGTATACTTCTTATGCTGTTGATCAAGTTATGGATTATGCACTAGACTTAAAAAACTTTCACGAAACAAGTCACGAACAATATATTGCTCCAATTTTAATTGCGACTAATGCAAAGCACGCATACACAACTGTATCACCCACACCCCATAATGATAAATTACTTTTTCCAATTAAAAGCAATGTAGAACTACTGCCTGAAGTAATTAAAGATGTTCTAAATTTTTGTGATGGTCAGAAAATTGAAAAAGAAGATTGGGAAAATGGTCATTACAAACCAACGCCGACGATTATTGAAGCCGCTAGAGCATTGTATTTCGGACACTCGGTTGAAGAAATTTCGCGTAATGATGCAAGTGCAATTAACATTAGTAGAACATCTGAAGAAATTTATAAGATTATAGATTTTTCAAAAAATCAGCAAAGAAAATCTATTTGTTTTGTTACGGGTGTGCCCGGAGCTGGAAAAACATTAGTAGGATTAAATATTGCAAATAAGTACTCAGACGATAAAAATGAGTTATACAGTGTGTTTTTGTCTGGAAATGGTCCGCTTGTAAAGATACTTATTGAAGCTCTGACAAGAGATAAGGTTAAGCGAGATAAAGGCGAAGGAATAAAGACAAAGAAAGGAGTTGTTCGTAGTGCTGTTAAATCCAAAATTCAAAATGTTCATAATTTTAGAGATGATTGTCTAGCTGATTTAAGTGCACCACTAGAACACGTTGCGTTGTTTGATGAAGCACAGAGAGCATGGACTTTAGAGCAAACATCAAACTTTATGAAGCGAAAAAAAAATAAACCGAACTTTAAGCATTCAGAAGCAGAGTTTTTAATTTCGTGTTTAGATCGCCATAAAGATTGGGCTGTGGTTGTTTGCTTAGTCGGTGGCGGACAAGAAATTAATACTGGCGAGGCAGGTATAAGTGAATGGATTAATTCAATTCAAAGCACTTTCAAAGATTGGGATGTCTATATTTCTTCAAGGCTTACTGATAGTGAATATGGTGCTGGAGATACATTAACTAATTTAGATAGAAGAGTGAGTGTTACTTATAATGATGCGTTACATCTTTCTGTTTCTATGCGTTCTTTTCGTGCAGAAAACGTTTCACTATTAATAAAACAAATTCTTGATTTAAATATTGATGAGGCAAAATCAACACTAAAGAATATTGATACAAACTATCCCATTGCAATAACTCGTGATTTGTCTAAAGCGAAAAACTGGCTTAAGCAAAAAGCGAGAGGCTCTGAACGCTATGGTATTGTTGTTTCATCACAGGCGGAAAGACTAAGACCGCACTCGATTTTTGTAAGTTCTCCAATGGATCCAGTTCATTGGTTTCTTGATGAAAAAGATGATGTTCGTTCATCTTTCTATTTGGAAGATGTTGCAACTGAATTTGATGTTCAAGGATTAGAACTTGATTGGGTTTGCGTGACTTGGGATGCGGATTTTCGCTATACTAAAAACGGTTGGCAACATTGGTCGTTCAGAGGCAATCGCTGGCAAAGAATTAATAAACCTGAAAGACAGAATTATCTAAAAAACGCTTATAGAGTTTTATTAACACGCGCCCGTCAAGGCATGGTAATCGTCATTCCACCTGGAGATGATAACGATCGTACTCGTTCTCCCTCTTTTTATGATCCTACTTTTGATTACTTAAAAGAAATAGGGATTCCAGAACTACAGACATAGTACTTTGTATGAAACACAATCTTAAGAAGTCAAACAAAATTATTACTATACCGCCGATATTTTTTTCATAGATTCCCGCTTTCGTGGGAATGACAAGTATGTTAGTTCTGCAACAGACTCTACCCGCATGCAGGTCCGCTAAGCCAAGCGTATGCAAAATTTAACACTACCTCTATATCAGGTGGAATTTAATTAGCGTGTGGATTTATTGTTGTTAAAACATCTTAATGCAAAAAAAGCCAATATCGGGTTTTTAATACTTACCATTCATCACAGATATATTGTTAATTGTGCATAACCTTACTAAATTAAAACCTAACATAGGGGTAACTCAATAATTATTTTTTAATTTTTTAGGAGGCGCAAATGCAAAAAACTTTTTTTAAAACAGGATTAGCAATAACTGCAATCTTGTTTGCTTTTATTATTATTTCGGGGTGTGCAAAAAAAGAGGATGACGGCAAACTTGCCGTAACAACAACATCTACAGAAGCTAAAGAGGATTTTCTTAAAGGTCGTGATCTTTTTGAAAAACTTCGTCAGCGTGAATCACTTCAATATTTTCAAAGTGCTTTAACAAAAGATAATAAGTTTGCAATGGCATATTATTATCACTCCCTTGCCAATCCCACCAACAAGGGATTTTTTGAAGATTTTAATAATGCAGTTGCAAATGCAGAGAAAAGCTCTGAAGGTGAAAAATTAATTATTATGGCTTTAAAAGCCGGTGTGGATGGCAATCAGAAGTTACAGGAAGAACAGTTAAATAAATTAGTTAGTCTATATCCAAATGACGAAAGAGTACACGGACAATTGGGGCAGTTCTATTTTGGTCAGCAGGATTTTGAAAAAGCGGTTGAGCATCTTAAAAAATCCACAGAGATAAATCCCGACTTCTCAGCATCTTATAATATGCTTGGTTACTCATACAGAAATCTTGGTAATTATGATGAAGCAGAAAAAGCATTTAAGAAATACATTGAGTTAATTCCAAATGATCCAAATCCATATGATTCCTATGCTGAATTGCTTTCAAAAGAAGGAAAATATGAGGAGTCGATTGCCCAATACAAAAAAGCATTAGAAATTGATCCGAGTTTCTTTGCATCGCGTATGGGTATATCAAACAATCTTATATACTTGAACAGGTATGATGAAGCGATTAAAAACGGTAACGATAGTTACGAGATGGCAAAAAATGATGGCGAAAGAAGATTTGCACTTTTTACAAATACAGTTGCCTATGTTGATGCCGGTAATACCGAAGCGGCACTTAAAGAAATGCAGAAGCAATACGATCTTGCAAAAAACATTAACGATGCCGGTGCTATGAGTGGAGATGTAAATACTATGGCGAACATTCTATTTGAAGCTGGAAAATATGATGAGGCAAAAGCTAAGTTTATAGAATCAACTTCTATTCTTGAGAAATCAGATTTATCGGAAGCTGTAAAAGAAAATAATAGAAGATTGGATGATTTTGATATGGGAAGAATATCATTAATGACCGGCAAAATTGATGAAGCAAAAAAACATGCCCAAAGTTTTAGCATAAGCACCGAAAAAGCTAATAACAAATTTCAAATTTGGCTTTCTCATTATCTTAACGGGTTGATTGCGTTAAATGAGAAAAATTATAAACAAGCAATAAGCGAATTTGAAAAATCTAATCTTCAAAATCCACAAGTAATTTACTATATGGCAAAAGCATATTCAATGGATGGAAATAAATCAGAAGCAAAAAAGTTTGCAGAGAGGTGTGTTAATTTTAATCCGTTGATTAGTCTGAACGAGGCTTTTGTTAGAAACAAAGCAAAAGAAATGTTAAAGAGTATTTAGCGTTTAGGGTTTAATAAACAAGGGGCTGTCTTAAAAGTTTTTAGACAGCCCCCTTTTGTAAGATATTATAATAAGATTATATACTTGCCATAATATTCTGATTTGCCTTTTTATTCATTTCAGTTTGAACAATAAACCATACGGCGGGTGAAAACACTATCCATAAAAGAAATAACAACCATTTATTAAAACTATCCGAAGAAATCTTTTCATAAAGCTCGGAGAATTTATAGTATGACCAGAAGTTTGCAAAAGGAATGAAAAGCAAAACAGTCCACAGCCCGGGCGATGCTTGAGTATCTTTGCCTACAATTTTCATTTCTTCAGAAATTTGATAAAACCAATAAATCGAATATAGCCCGAAGGTTATAATCATTATCCCAACTTGTGCAAGCATATTTCTTTTCTTGATCATTCTAATTCCCTTCTGATGTGATAATAAAATATATTATTTAGATGCTAAATAAATTAGCCGGAAATTTTTATAAACAAGATGATGCCCCATAAAAAGGCACCATCTCTAATTAAAAAACTATTACTTTATTCCAGCAGCTTCTTCAAGCATTGCCGTTGTAACAGATTTTGGTCTTTCAAGCGGATAACCAAGACCGCGATCCCAAATAATATTTGCAACAACACCAAAAGCTCTGCCTACGGAAAATAGAACTGTGTAGAAATCATATTCCTTTAAACCGTAGTACCATTGTATAACGCCTGATTGTGCATCAACATTTGGCCACGGATTTTTTGCTTTGCCCTGTTCAATTAAAATTGGCGGTACAACTTTAAATAGAAGGTCCACATATTTAAATAACGGATCATTTGGTAAATGCTTTAAACAAAACTCTCTTTGTGCCTGATAACGTGGATCAGTTTTTCTAAGAACCGCGTGACCAAATCCCGGAATTACCTGTCCGCTTTTTAAAGTATCCCAAACAAATTTTTTCATTTCTTCTTCAGTTGGAATTTTTCCGCCCATGGTGTCATAAACACCATGCAGCCAGTTAAGCACTTCCTGATTTGCAAGTCCGTGTAAAGGTCCTGCAAGTCCGTTTGTCATTGCAGAGATAGAATAGTAAAGATCGGAAAGAGCACTAGCAATTAAGTGTCCGGCGTGTGCACTAACATTGCCGCTTTCGTGATCGCTGTGGAGAATGAAGTACATTCTTGCAACATCATCATAAGGTTTTGCAATGCCCATCATGTGTGCAAAGTTACCGCCAAGATCAAGTTTAGAATCTGATTCAATTATATCACCGTTTTTGTATTTCCATCTATAAATAAAAGCCGCGATGCCCGGAAGTTTTGCAAGAAGATTTAATCCATCTTCATAAGTTGGTGCCCAATAATCATTTTTCTTTAGATGACCTGTGTTATATTCTTTTACAAATTCTGATTCGCGCTGCATCGTAAGTATTGCAGTTGAGAACATTACCATAGGATGAGAATCTTTAGGCATTGCTTTAAGAACATCAAAAACATACTTAGGAACAACATGTCTTTTTCTAAATTCTTCAGCCACTTCCTGCACATCTTCCATTGAAGGAATATCGCCTGTAAGTAAAAAGAAAAAGAATCCTTCTACATAAGGCATTTCGCCGCCGGGAACTTTTGGAAGTTTTTCCATTACTTCAGGAATTGTAAATCCGCGGAAACGAATTCCTTCCATCGGATCGAGATAAGAAATATCTGTAACAAGGCTTTTGATATCTCTAGCACCGCCAATAACCTGACTGATATCAACTTCATCAACCTTTACATTGCCAAATTCTTTAAGCAGACGTGTTGTGCGCGGGCGCCAGGCTTCAATTTTATCCTGGACTTGTTTTTTTAAGCGTGACATTTGCTCCTCCTGAGATAAATTTTTAAGAATGTAATTTCAAATTTTTCCTTTTGTATGAGGAAAAAGATTTTTATTTGTTTTTAATATACAAAGAAATATTAATTGTTTGCGCTTGGCAACTAAAAAATATTTAGCTCTTTTCTTGCAATTGCAATCTGCACTTTTATATTTTTATACTTCTTAAGAATTGAGCTGCCCATCCAATCTAATGCTTCTTCATCACCGTGTGTTAGAATTACATTATCAGGTTTTAGTTTTTCAACAATCTTTAGCAAATCTTCTCTTCTTGCGTGAGCAGAAAATTTAAAGTTTTTAATTGTACAATTAACTTCTGTTAATTCATCAAAGTCTGTCAACTGGATTTTATCTCCGCTTTCAGAATTTTCAATAATGTAACCGGGAGTTTCAGTATCCATATAACCCACGGTAAAGATTGCAGAATCTTTTTGTTTGATCCAGCGTTTTGCAAATGTAAAAGATGAAGTGCCCTTAATCATCATTCCGCTTGATGCAAGCACAATGCACGGATGTTTAAAAAATTCTTCGTGATTTGAAATATCATAATAATCTTTTTGTGGGATTGTATTCAGCTCAAACTCTTCATCAACCCTGTTAGTTACAAACCTATTGTAATCGTAAGCACGATTTATTTTTGTTCCAAGTCCGCCGGTGTAAATATCGACCGCTGTAAGTTTGCGTTTTTGCATCAGCAGCCAGATTGTTGCAAGTATTTCCTGCATCTTCCCCAATGAAAAAACGGGAATAAGAATCGATCCGCCGTTGTTTAAAATGTTATTTGCTTCTTTTGCAAAACGAAATGATTCGGCATTCCAATCTAAAAGCAAATTAGAATCTGTTGCGCCGTAAGTTGTTTCAAGAATTAATGTATCAATTTTTGTTTCTGGTAGGTTTGCGCCTTTAATAAGTGTTTGTGAAGTAAAATTTATATCGCCGGTATAAAATATTTTATATCCGTTGTTTTCAAGCAGCATTCCTGCCGAACCGAGAATATGTCCGGCGTCATAAAAAGTGCAATTAACTTTTCCATCTTTTAGCTGGTGGTATGAGTTGAGTTCAAATTGATTTTTACATTCTTTGTAATCAATCATCTGGATTAGCAAATCAACTTCATCGTGTGTGTAAAATTCAAAACCGGGTTCTTCAATTTCTTTTTTAAGGATGGAGACTGAGTTGTGAAGTGTAAGTTCTGCAAGTGCGCGTGTTTGT
>JAGOXU010000099.1 GCA_018059515.1 Ignavibacterium sp. | reverse complement strand
AATACACTGATTTGTTAAAACCGCAAAGTGTTTTTACAGATGCGCCAAGTGAGGTTAAATCCCGCAAAGCATTTATGCGCCAATGGTGGTTTTATGAACAGCGCTCTTATCCGGAAGATATGATTCCAGAGAATGCTTATAAAAATTCTAATGATCAAAAAGAAATGTTAAGACAAACTAATGAGCAATTACAATTAACTGATAACAGTTTTAATATCCCAACATTTAATTGGGTAAGCTTAGGACCAACACCCGGTGCATATTTTAATTATGGAAATGTTTCAAGTAGAATTGTTAGCGGTGCTTTTGATCCAACAAATGCAAATGTAATTTACATTGGACCAGCAAATGGCGGCGTGTGGAAATCTACAGATGCTGGAATTACATGGATTCCGCTAACGGATCAGGAAGTATCATTATCAATGGGTGCAATTGAGATTGATCCGACAAACACAAACATAATTTATGCAGGAACAGGTGAAGCTACTTACAGCGGTTCATCTTATTACGGAAGAGGATTATTAAAATCAACAAATGCTGGAAGTAGTTGGACAAATATTACAAGTGGTTTACCAAATTCAACTTATTTTTCACGCTTAAAGATCAGACCGAATAATAGTACGCAATTACTTGCCGCTCTTGGAAATAGCGGATTGTATCGTAGTACAAATTCCGGAGTTAGCTGGACGCAAACTTTATCCGGAAGAATTGATGATGTTGTTTTTACTCCTTCGGGTGATACTGTTTTTGCAGTTGGAGGAAGCAGCGGTTTGAGAAGATCAATTGATGGCGGTGCGACGTTTGCCGCTTTCGGAACAGGATTAGTTACTGGAACCAGAACACATTTTGATTTATGTCTTTCCAATACAGCTTATATGTATGCCGCAGTCTATAGCTCTACAGTTAATATATATAAATCTACAAACTATGGTACTACCTGGACTCAATTAACAACTACTCCAGGATTTCAGTCCCAGGGTGGTCAGGCTTGGTATGATTTGTATGTCAGAGTTAATCCTAAAAATCCAAATAAAGTTTATGTGGGAACGATTGATGTTTATAGATCAACCGATGGAACAAATTTTACAAACATAACAAATGGTTATGCTGGTGGCAGCGTTCATGTTGATCAGCATTATTTGTTCTTTCATCCAACGCAGGAAAATACTTTTTTTGTTTGTAATGATGGCGGAATTTATAGAACAACAGATAATGGAAATTCATTTACAAATTATAATCAAAACTTAACACTTACACAGTTCTATAGAATAGCCGCAAGTCCTTTTACACCAAGCAGAATACTTGGTGGAACACAAGATAACGGAACACAGCAAACTTACTCAGCTTTAAACTGGGCGGCAGCATTTGGCGGCGATGGCGGCGAGGTCTGTTTTAATCCCATGGTCTCTAATGATCAGAATATTTTAGGTGAATCTCAAAACGGCGGTTTGGTGCGCACTACAAATGGCGGTACAAGCTGGGTTGATGCAACTACTGGTATAAATACAAGCGAAAATGTAGCATGGGTTGCACCAATAATTAAACATCCAAATATCTCCGGTCATTTCTTCACTGCACGCCAGCGTATTTATTTATCTACCGATTATGGTGGAAGCTGGACAGCAATATCAAGTAATGTAAATAGTAGCAGTGCAGTAAGAGAAATGGCAATTAGTAAATCAAATGCATCCATCATGTTTGCAACATCAGGCAGCTCAGTATTCAAATCAACAAATGCAGGAGTATCGTGGACAAATGTTACCAGTGGTTTGCCAAATAAAACAATAACCTCAGTTACAGTTTATCCGACAGATGAAAATCTTGTGTTTTTAACATTCTCAGGATTTGGTACAAATAAGGTTTATAAATCAACCAATGGCGGAACAAACTGGGTATCGATAAACGGAAATTTACCGGATTCACCTGTAAATGATTTATATGTTCACACTGGCAACACAGGTTATCCAAATACATTTTTTGTTGCAACAGATATAGGAATATTTTTAACAGAAAATGATGGGGCAAACTGGTTTGAAATAAGTACCGGAATGCCTAATACAGTAGTAATGCATCTTGATTACTCACCGAGCAATCAAATGTTAAGAGCAGGTACACACGGCAGAGGAGTTTATGAAGCATTTGTAGATTTTACAATTCCGGTTGAGTTAGTATCGTTTACTGCAAATCAACAAGATAAAAAAATAGTGTTGAACTGGAAAACGGCAACAGAAACAAACAACAGCCATTTTGAAGTAGAGAGAAAATTCAAGAATCAGGAATGGGAAAAGTTAGATGTTGTGGCAGGCGCAGGTACGATTACAGAATATAGAAACTACTTTTATGAAGATGACTTTACATCTTTACCTTATAATGGAACAGTTCTTTATAGATTAAAGCAAGTGGATTATAACGGAGAATTTGAGTACTCAAATGTAATAGCAGTAGAAGCAGAATTTATACCAACAGAGATATCGATATCACAGAATTATCCAAATCCATTTAATCCGGTAACCACAATAAAATACTGGTTAAATGTAGAAGCGAATGTAAGGATTGATATTTACAATTCGCTGGGACAATCGATTGAAGCAGTTGTAAATGAAGTACAGAGTGCTGGAAATTATTCGGTGCAGTGGGATGGAACAAATTACGCTTCAGGAATTTACTTTTATGCTTTTGAGGTAATAGATCAGAATCAGAGTATATTACACAAAGAAATGAAAAAGCTAATTTTGCTGAAATAGCAAAACCAAAAGTTGTTAGGGGCTGTAAAAAGACTGATTGAAAAAAACAACAGAATTAATTTTCTGTTAATCAATCATCCTTTGGACAGCCCCTTTTTTATTGCTAATTTTGTTTGTTAAAAATTGATTAAGTTAAGTATTAAATGAAGAGACAATAGATCAAAAATTTTGCAATCAAAAACAGTTTAGCTTTAGTCTAAAATCAGGGGAGGATATGATTCAAACTTCATTAACATACCCAAAGATTATTGCCTATTAATTACTGTGCGGTAAAAATTTTTCTTTGTCGTTTCTCAATTTTTAAATCATAAAAAAAATTATAAGTTTATAAGAAATATTTAAGGGCTTTTATGCAAGAAGGAAAATTAAGATTAGAAGATTTATTAGAATCTTCCAACTCAGTTAACGACGATGATAGAATTAATAATGTTGCTATTATTGGTGCAGGAATAATGGGACAAGGAATTGCTCAAACTGTTGCAGGAATGGGACTTGAAGTTACTATAGTTGAAATCGATACTGATAAATTAGAAAATGCCAAGACGCAATTAACCGAAACTATTGATCGTGAAATTAAACGATGGGCAATGACCAAATCTGATAAGAAGGCAATTTTTAGCAGAATTAAATGGTCAACTGATGTTAATTCCGTAAAAGACTGCGAAATAATTATTGAGGCTGTGCAGGAAGATTTTGATCTTAAAGTTAGTGTGTTCCAAATGCTAGATAAGATTGCAAATTCGGAAGCTATATTTGTCTCAAATACTTCTACATTAAGCTTAACAAATATTTCTGAATCCATTTCCAGACCAAGCAAGGTAATTGGAATGCATTTTTTAAATCCTGTACCAAAAATCCCGATGGTAGAGTTAGTAAAAAGTCTTCACACATCTAACGAAACGGTATTAAAAGTAAAAGAGTTTGCTTCACGTATTGGTAAGACGCCGGTTGAGGTTTACGAATATCCCGGATTTATTACAACGCGTGCGATCGTTCCATTAATTAATGAAGCGATGCATATTTTACTTGAAGGAGTTGCAAGTGCAAAAGACATTGATACGGCTTTAAAGCTCGGATATAATTTTCAATACGGACCGCTTGAGATGGCTGATTCTATGGGATTAGATGAAGTGTTAACCTGGATGGAAACTTTATGGAAAACTCTTGGTGAACCACGATACAGACCAAACCCGATGATAAGAAAACTTGTACGCGAAAGAAGACTTGGTAAAAAAACAGGCGAAGGGATTTTTAAATACGACGAACACGGAAATAAAATAAATTAATTTTTTCGGGGAATATTTAATAAAATTGGAAAATAGATTATGAAAGTATTAGTATTAAACAGCGGCAGCTCATCAATTAAGTATCAATTTATTGATACGGAAAAAAAAGTTGCATTAGCAAAAGGATTAGTTGATAGAATCGGAATGGCTGGTGCAGTTCTCTCGCATGAACGCTATGATGGCGATAATATTAAAATAGCTGGTGAAATTCTTGATCATCAGATAGCGGTAGAGTATGTGCTTGGCGTAATGATTAGTAAAAATCATGGGGTTATCAATGACAAAAAGGATATTGAAGCAGTTGGACACAGAGTCGTTCATGGTGGTGAAACATTTTCCGGTTCAGTTTTTATTACAGATGAAGTTGTAAAAGTTTTGCAGGATAATATTGAACTTGCACCGCTTCACAATCCACCAAACATAAAAGGGATTCAAGCCTGTCAAAGAATACTTCCGGATGTTCCACAATGCGGTGTTTTTGATACGGCTTTTCATTCACACATGCCTCCAAAATCTTATTTGTACGGAATTCCTTATGAGCTATATAAAAAATATAAGATAAGACGATATGGTTTTCATGGTACATCACATCTTTATGTTTCGCAGCGTGCAGCAAGCATGTTAAATAAGGATATAAAGGACCTTAAAATTATTACCGCACATCTTGGTAACGGATGCAGTATGGCTGCTGTAAAAAATGGACAATCAATGGATACCACGATGGGATTTACGCCGCTTGAAGGTTTATTGATGGGCACACGAAGTGGTGATCTTGATCCATCATTAATTTTATTTATTATGGGAAAAGAAGGATTAACAGTTGGTGAAGCAAATACACTGCTTAACAAACACAGCGGATTGATTGGAATTAGCGGCGAGAGCAGCGATATGCGTGAAATTCTTACTGCTGTTAAAGATAATCAGCAAAGATCCAAATGGGCATTTGAGATTTTTTGTTACAGAATTAAAAAATATGTTGGTGCATACGCTGCAGCAATGGGTGGTCTTGATGCACTTGTTTTTACAGGTGGAATTGGTGAAAATTCAAAAGAGATTCGTGAAGAAGTTTGTAAAGAAATGGAATTTTTAGGAATTCAAATTGATGATTTGAAAAATCAAAACAAAGATGAAATTATTTCAAAAGAAAACTCAAAAGTTTCTGTGATGAGAATTCCAACTAACGAAGAATTGGTAATTGCACTTGATACTGCAAAAATAGTTTCTGAAATGTAAAAATATTTTTTAATAATATTTTCATAGGTTGATCCATGGATCTTGGAATCAAAGGCAAAATAGCATTAGTTACCGCTTCCAGCACCGGAATAGGAAAAGCCGTTGCAGAAGCTTTGGCTGAAGAAGGCTGTAATCTGGCAATTTGTGCACGCTCAAAAGATGTGCTGATTGAAACTTCTCGTTATATAAAAAATAAATTTAATATAGAGCCATTTTGGGGTGTGTGCGATCTAAATCTGAAAAAAGATATTGAAAATTTTTATGATGCTGTAAAAAATCAATTTGGTAAAGTTGATATTCTTATTAATAATTGCGGCGGACCCGTTCCCGGATTTCTTCGCGATCTTTCTGATGCTGATTGGGAGCAGGCATATAAGCAAGTTTTATTAAGTGTTGTAAGATTTTCAAATCTTGTTATTCCAAATATGATTGAACAGGAGTGGGGAAGAATTATAAATATTACTTCTATTGCTGTAAAACAGCCTGTTCATAATTTAATGCTTTCAAATTCACTGCGTGCTGCCGTAACCGGATTTGCAAAATCACTTAGCAATGAATTTGGAAATAAAAATATTACTGTTAACAATGTAGCACCCGGCTATACCTTAACGCACAGATTGTATGAACTTGCAGTAAATCGAGCTAAAACATCCGGTAAATCTCACGAAGAGATTTTAGTTGAAATGGCAAAGGATGTTCCGCTTAACAGGCTTGGTGGTCCCGAAGAAATTGCAGCAATGGTAGTGTTTTTAGCATCACAAAAAGCAAGTTATATTACCGGCACAACAATTCAAGTTGATGGAGGATCAACAAGAGCAATATTTTGATTTTAAACTTGTTCATAATAGATTACATGATAAAAGAAATCGTCACACACTAAGTCTAATGGCGCGCAGTCTAGTTGAGAATATTTTTGAAAATGTTCCTTTAGCTTGCTGGACATAGATTTAAAAACGATTTTATAAGTTGATGACAATATGAAAAAACAAGTTGAATTGGAAATAACGCCGGATGAAATAAATCTTCTGGAGATCTTATCCGCTAAAGCTTCACAAGATCTAAAAATCGATCTTGAAAAAATCTCAGCAGTAATCCCATTAAAAAAATCAATCGATGCAAGAAATAAACGCATTGTTTTTAGGATTTTGGTTGATGTTTATGTTGATGAAAAACCGGAAGAAAAAAAATCAATTACCTACAATCCGGTAAGTGGATCTAAAAAAGTTATTATCGTTGGATTTGGACCAGGCGGAATGTTTGCCGCTTTAAAGTTAATTGAACTTGGAATCAAACCAATTATTGTTGAGCGTGGTAAAGATGTGCAGGAGCGAAGACGCGATATTAGAGCAATTCAACAAGATCATATAGTAAATCCCAATTCAAACTATTGTTTTGGTGAAGGCGGCGCAGGTGCTTACAGCGATGGTAAATTATACACCAGGGCAACAAAGCGCGGTGATATAAAAAAAATTATTGATATTTTAATTCAGCATGGTGCTGACCCTGAAATTGGCGTTGATACACACCCGCATATTGGATCAAACAAACTTCCTAAAATTGTTGCCGCAATAAGACAAACGATATTAGACAATGGAGGTGAAATTCATTTCAACTCCAAAGTAGATGATTTTATTTTAAATGATAGTAAAATTGTTGGAGTAAAAATAAATTCATCTCAAGAAGTTTTTGCTGATGCCGTTATTCTTGCAACAGGACATTCCGCTCGCGATATCTATTATTTACTAAACAAGAAAAAAATACGAATCGATCCCAAACCGTTTGCAATGGGCGTTAGAATTGAGCATCCGCAAGCATTAGTTAATGAAATGCGTTATCATACAAAAGAATTACATCCTAATCTTCCTGCCGCTGGTTATACTCTTGTTACAGATGTTGAGGAAAGGGGAGTATATTCATTTTGCATGTGTCCGGGTGGAATAATTGTTCCCGCTGCAACAGCGCCGGGGGAAATAGTTGTAAATGGAATGTCATTATCAAAAAGAAACTCTCCGTTTGCAAATTCCGGTTTTGTTGTTGAAGTAACAAAACAGGACTGGATGAAGTACGAACGGTTTCAACAATTTGCAGCATTGATGCTGCAAGAAGAGCTTGAACAGAAAGCATTTGAACTTGCTAATCAAACTCAAAGCGCGCCAGCACAGCGTGTAACTGATTTTGTTGCAGAAAGAGTTTCATCTACATTACCAAAATGTTCTTACATTCCGGGTTTAACACCTGCTGCTTTGCATAAAGAGCTGCCTGCATTTATAGCTTTACGATTACGCAAGGCACTATTTAATTTTGATAGAAAGATGAACGGTTACTATACTGAAGAAGCAGTGTTAGTTGGAGTTGAAACACGGACAAGTTCACCGATAAGAATTCCACGTGATAGAGAAACATTAATGCACCCGGATGTGACAGGATTATTTCCCTGTGGTGAGGGCGCTGGATATGCGGGTGGAATATTATCAGCAGCCGTTGATGGTGAGAATTGTGCTGCTGCGGCGAATAGTTACTTGTAAAAAGTACTGCGGTCTATTAGACTTTCCTAGTGGTTCGATCAATTTTAATTCGATTATTTGTTATATTTCATATCAAATCATTGTTGTTCTGTTCAACTTTTAACCTCTAATGAAACATTATGATTACTTATTATTTTCACGTTACAAAAGACTCAAGAATTAAATATAAGATTGAAGAAAATCTGTTTTCTTTATCAGGTAATCTTGTTATTTCAGATTTCCGAACTGCAAGATTATTATCAGAAAAAATAAACTCCGTTAGAAGAGATGAAGGCAAATTTGAATTACAGGTTACTGCAGGGCAAATAAATGCTCTCGGTTTGCTGCACGAAATATTTCATTTGTTAATTCGTAAGTACGAGGAGGGCGGCAGTAAAAATGTTTTTAAAGGTAGTTTGGATTTTTTAAAAAATAACCTTACCGAAACAGAATTAGATAAAACACT
Source organism: Ignavibacterium sp. (assembly GCA_018059515.1). GTDB lineage: Bacteria > Bacteroidota > Ignavibacteria > Ignavibacteriales > Ignavibacteriaceae > IGN3. The sequence continues at coordinate 3,940 of JAGOXU010000099.1, read as the reverse complement.
TTTAAAATTTGTTGAAGAATTCCCTCCGCTTCCTGTTTATCAAAACAAAGTAAAACCAATTGATTATTTAAAAGGAAAAACTGAGGATAAAGAAAATCGAGAGATTATTCTTGAAGAATTAATAATACTAAATCTTGAAAATATTAATCCTGCAACTCACCAATTAAAAGAACTTTATACTGATGAAAAACTCGCTAATGAAACCAAGTACAAAGAGATAATTGAACAAACAGAATTATTTTTTGAAAGTGAACCAAAAATTGGCGGAATTAACTTAATATCGTTTCTGCGCAAACCGATAATTCAAAGTCCGTATAACATTGAAGAACAGCTTGATTTTATTCGCTCAAATTGGAGTGTGTTTATTGATGAAACGATCTTAGCAAAAATTCTTTCCGGCAAAGATCTTATTCATGAAGATTATAAATTATTTGTTCAGCACGGTGGTGGAGAAAAGGCAACTCCGCCTGTTCCATCTTATGAATTTGATCACAAATATTTTGAATCTTTAAAACAAAAACTTTCAAAGGGCAAAAAACTTTCACCAGAAGAATATGAGTACTATCAATTGGAAGTAAATCGTTTTACTGTTGATGTTGATTGGATGCCGCGAGTTGTGATGATTGCAAAAAATGCTTTTGTTTGGATGCATCAACTAACTGCTAAATATGGGAAAGAAATAAAACGATTGGATGAAATTCCTGATGCAGAACTTGACACACTTGCACGATGGAACTTTAATGCATTGTGGTTAATCGGAATTTGGGAAAGAAGTCCGGCATCCAGAAAAATAAAACAGATGATGGGAAATCCTGAAGCTGCGTCTTCCGCTTATTCTTTATACGATTATGTTATTGCAAACGAACTTGGCGGTGAATATGCTTTTGAAAATTTAAAAGCACGTGCCTGGCAGCGAGGAATAAGGCTTTCAAGCGATATGGTTCCGAATCATACCGGAATATATTCTAAATGGGTGACTGAAAAACCGGGTTACTTTATTCAAAATACAGTTCCGCCATATCCAAATTATAAATTTACAGGTCCAAATCTTTCTGATGATAATCGTGTTGAAGTAAGAATTGAAGATCAATATTATTCGCGAACAGACGCTGCAGTAGTTTTTGAAAGATTGGATAAGTTTACAGGAGATCGCACTTATATTTATCATGGCAACGATGGAACAAATATGCCGTGGAACGATACTGCACAACTTGATTTGATGAAAGCAGAAGTGCGTGAATCGTTGATTCAAACTATAATGCATGTTGCCCGCAAAACTCCAATAATAAGATTTGATGCAGCGATGACTCTTGCAAAAAAACATTTTCAACGTTTATGGTTTCCAATTCCGGGTTCCGGCGGCGCAATTCCTTCACGTGCAGAATATGCAATGACTCGTTCACAGTTTGATTCTATTATGCCTGAAGAATTTTGGCGGGAAGTTGTTGATAGAATTAATGCAGAAATGCCGGACACTCTTTTACTTGCAGAAGCGTTTTGGTTGATGGAAGGATATTTTGTTCGATCACTTGGAATGCATCGTGTTTACAACAGTGCATTTATGCACATGTTTATGAAAGAAGAAAATGAAAAATACAAGCTGCTTATAAAAAACACTTTGACGTTTAATCCGGAAATATTAAAACGTTATGTAAATTTTATGAGCAATCCAGATGAGGAAACTGCAATAAATCAATTTGGAAAAGGCGATAAATATTTTGGTGTTGCAACAATGCTTATAACGCTTCCGGGTTTACCAATGTTTGCTCATGGACAGGTTGAAGGACTTTCTGAAAAGTATGGTATGGAATATAAACGCGCTTATTACACTGAGTTTGCTGATGACAACCTAATTAAGCGGCATGAAAAAGAAATATTTCCGTTAACTAAAAAAAGATATTTATTCAGTCAGGTTGATAATTTTGAATTATATGATTTCATAGATCAAAACGGAATATGCAACGAAAATGTTTTTGCATTTACTAATCGAAGCGGAAAAGAAGTCTCGTTAGTTGTTTATAATAATTCTTATTACGAAACTGTTGGCGCTATTAATGCGAACGCTGAAAGAGTTTATGGTGAAGAAGGCAGAACAAGTACAACTAATATTGATAAAGCGTTGGGCATAAATTCAGGCTATGGATTTTACTGCATTTACAAAGACCATGTTCAGCAGCTTGAATACATTGTTAATTGCAGTCAAATAGCATCAACCGGATTTTCATTTCATCTTTTGGGTTATCAAAGAAAAGTTTTGTTAGATTTTAAAGAAGTTTATGATATTGATGGCAGGTATAAAATTCTTTGTGATCAACTAAATGGTAGAGGCGTTGATTCAATTGAACGAGCTTTAAATGAAATGAATCTTGCACCGTTTCATAATTCGCTAATTCATCTTTTTACTTCTATAAAATTTAGCAGATTGCTTTTATCGATAGAAAGTAATGGGGAAGATGCAATTGAAATTCCAAATCTTGATGAAGAAATTATTAGAATATGTAATGAACTGAATAAGATTATAAAATTAGAACTAAATGGAAAAAAAATAGCCGAAAATATTGCAACTGATCTTCTTGCTGTAAAACATTTTTTTAATTTGCTTGATGAGATTTCATTAACCAAACGTCCTGCAAAATGGATTGGTAAAATAAATACAATTCTAATAAGTGATGACGATCTCATTAATAGAAAAAAGTTGTCCTTTTTATTGCTAAATAAAATTTTATTTAACATTTTCAGATCAGTCGAGGACAAAAATACTTTTCGAAAAACACTTAATGAATTGTTACTTTGGAAACCTCTCTTTGAGATATTTGCTCATTTAAGATTTGATGATGCTGGAAAGTTTTATGAATTAATTAAAACTCTTAATAGTGAAAACCTAATTTATTTTCAGAATGATGGTTCAGATGTTAAAACAGTTAAATCAAAATCAGATCGAATAGGAACTGAAATATTAAACGAGTATTTCAATAGTTTGATTAAAAATGATTTATTAAGTACATTTATTCAGGTGAATGAATATGAGGGGATTAAATATTTCAACAAAGAAAGAATTGAACAATTTATAAAATGGAATTTTATTTTATCAATAATTAATAATTATTCTGAGAATTTAAATAAGCAAAAATCTTCTAAAAAAGTTTTTTCAGAATTACTTAAGATTTCTTATTTAAAATATGTAGATGTTTTAGATAGAATATCTAAAAGTGAGTATAAAATTGAAAATCTTATTAAAGCGTCTGAGGCAAAATCCATAAAAAAGACGGATACAAAAGAGAGAGCTGCTCTAAAGAAAATTACATCTAAAAAGAAAACTGAGGACAAAACAAAAACGAACAAAGTAATTAAGAAAAAAGATACCGTAACTAAAACAAAGAAGAAATTATCAAACACAAAAAAAACAAAAACAAAAAGGAAGGCAAAACCAGGATGACAAAAACAAAAACTTTACTCGCACTACTGATTCTATTACCGTTCTCATTATTTGCACAATATAATTTTGAAGTTGCATTTCCAAATTTATCATTTTCTAATGCGCTTGATCTTCAAAATGCTGGTGATGGATCAAATAGATTATTTGTTGTTGAGCGTAACGGTATAATAAAAGTTTTTCAAAACCAAACGAATGTAAACACCACTAAACTTTTTCTCGATATTACTGATAGGGTTACTGCAGGAGGTGAAACGGGATTACTTGGATTAGTATTTCATCCAAACTTTGAAAACAATGGTTACTTTTATGTTAATTATACTGCTCCAAATCCATTGCATACTGTAATTTCAAGATTTCAAGTCTCGGCATCTAATCCGGATTCCGCAGATAAAAATTCAGAATTAATTTTACTCACTTATAATCAACCATATTCAAATCATAATGGCGGTTGTGTAGCTTTTGGAAATGATGGATATTTATACATCTCAGCGGGCGATGGCGGAT
>JAGOXU010000283.1 GCA_018059515.1 Ignavibacterium sp. | reverse complement strand
TGTATCAAACACAAACTCTATCCACAAAAAATATGGTTATCAGGATTATGAATTCTTAAAATTGTTTGATAAACTTTTTCTTTCACATGAAGTTGGATTTGTAAAACCTGAAGAAGAAATTTATCGTGTGGTTGAAAAAGCATCCGGCTTTCCTTCCGGAGAGCATATTTTTATAGATGATGTTTTGGAATATGTGGATGCAGCAAAAAATATTGGCTGGGATGGGATTCAGTTTATTGGATATGAGGATTTGGTGGAAAAATTAAACTCAAGAGGGATTTTTTAAAGGATATCAAAAATATTTTTTCTTTTTATGCTTTATAAAAATAAATATCGAATTGATTCAGCGAGACTAAAGGATTTTGATTACTCTTCCCAATACTGGTATTATGTCACGATCAACACAAAAAGATCACTTTGAATATTTTGGTGAGGTAAAAAAAGGCACAGTGATACTCAACCAACTCGGAAAAATAGTTGATGAGGAATGGCGCAAAATTGCGGTTATTCGATCTGGTGTAGATTTAGATTCTTACATTATAATGCCTAATCACTCACATGGAATTCTTATAGTTAATCAATCAGCAGAATTAAAAACCGTAGAGACGCACCTGCCTGCCGGTAGGCAAGGTCGCGATGCGTCTTTACGAAACCCAGTATGTGTGAATAGTTTATCAAATATAATCCGTGGGTTTAAAGGAGCAGTTACCAAAAGGATTCATCAACTTGGCTATTTAGAATTTAAATGGCAGGCTCGTTTTTATGACCATATAATACGCACAGAACAAGATTTAATAAGAATTCGTGAATACATTAATTTAAATCCCTTAAAATGGGATATTGAAAAAAATAATCCAGAAAATTTATTTGAAGATTAAAAATGGATCATCTATGAATGAAGTTATCAACGATAAACAAGGCAGCCGCTTTGTAATGGATGTTGATGGTAATGAGGTATATCTTCTTTATACTGAAGACAAAGATACAATTGATCTCTACTCAACTTTTACCCCATTGCAATTACGCAGACAAGGTTTAGCAGAAAAAGTTGTTCGCTTTGCTTTAGATTATGCGAAGGAGAAAAACTTAAAGGTGATTCCAAGCTGCTGGTATGTTAAAAAATTTTTAGAAAGACATACAGAATTCAATAATCCTATAAATTAGTGATAAGCTTTATTTAATCTTCAGGAGATAAGTAATAATGAGTAACATTAAATTATTTGAATCAAAAAAAATTCGCTCAACCTGGAATGAGGAAGAGCAAAAGTGGTATTTTTCTGTGGCAGATGTAGTTGAAGCATTAACTGATAGTACAGATATTAAACAGTACATCAAAAAATGCGACAACGAGATGAACAATTAAATTCCAACTGGGGTACAATTTGTACCCCCCTTGAAATGATTGCATCTGATGGCAAGAATCGTAAAATTCAATCCGCGAATGTCGAAGGACTTTTACGCATTATCCAATCTATTCCATCACCAAAAGCGGAACCTTTTAAACGCTGGCTTGCAAAAGTTGGATATGAACGCTTGGAAGAAATTGAAAATCCTGAATTAGCTTCTAAACGAGTTAGAGAAATTTATAAAGCTAAAGGTTACAGCGATGCCTAGATTGAAAAAAGGCTACGAGGAATTGCTGTTAGAGATGAGCTTACTGAAGAATGGAAGAAACGCGGTGTAAAAGAAAAAATTGAGTTTGCAATTTTAACTTCTGAAATTAGCAAGGCTACATTCGGGCTTACACCAACTGAATACAAAAAACTAAAAGATCTTCCCGGTAAAGGAGAAAATCTTCGTGATCATATGAATGATCTAGAATTGATTTTTACAATGCTTGGCGAAGCATCTACTACTGAAATTACAAAAAATACAAACGCTAAAAATTTTGAGGATAGTAAATCCGCAGCAAATAAAGGAGGAAAGATAGCGGGCGATGCAAGATCGGCACTTGAAAAAGAAACCGGTAAAAAAGTTGTATCTAAAGAAAACTTTCTTCGGTTAAGTGAAAAGGAAAGAAGAAAACTAAAGTAAAGACTTTTTATTATTCCATTCATCTATTTTTACTTTTCTTATTCTATATTTACACCAACCATAACTAATCATATTTATTATAATGAAGAATAAAAATATTTCTAAAGACTGGCTAACATTTTTTGAGAAATCAAATCAGCTCGAATCACCTGATTATGAAAACACTTTAAAGTATTTTCAAAAGTTTACAGATAGCACGCCGTTTGTAAAAATCAAACCTATCGGGTTAACTCCACAGGGCAGAGAATTAAAAGTAATAATCGTATCAAAAGATAAAGCATTCACTCCAGAGCAAGCAAAAAAAACCGGTAAAGCAATTTTACTTATTCAAAATGGAATTCATCCCGGAGAAGTTGAAGGCAAAGATGCTTGTATGCTTTTACTTCGCGAAATTCTAATCACAAAAGAAAAAGAACATTTTTTAAACAACACAATTTTATTAATCATTCCCATACTTAATGTTGATGGACACGAAAGAATAAGTCCGTTTAACAGACCAAACCAAAGCGGACCGAAAAAAATGGGCTGGCGTACAAATGCATTGAACTTAAATTTGAATCGTGATTATTTAAAAGCAGCTTCGACTGAAATAAAATCATTCTTAAAGCTCTTTAACGATTGGCTGCCTGATTTTATGATTGATAATCACACTACAAACGGTGCTGATTATCAATATCATGTAACATACGGAATTGAAACTCATCAAAATATTGATCGGGGATTGATAGGTTTGATTGAAAAAAAATATTTGCCGCATCTGCTTCAAAAAGTTGAAGACGATGGATTTATTATTGGACCATACATGGAATTTAAATCCGGTACAATTGAAAGTGGAATTGTTGATTTACCTGCGCCGCCCCGTTTATCCCACGGATATTGTGCTACGCAAAATCGAATTTGTTTGCTTGTAGAAACTCACAGTTTAAAACCATTTGCAAATCGTGTGTTCTCTACAAAATCAATGATGGAACAAACAATAAGTTTTGTAAATGATAATCACAAAGAAATTGTTACTTTAAACGGTATGGCTGATAAACAAACAATAAAAAACTATTTAGTCGATAATAAAAAGTTTCCGCTCGTTTTAACAGGGAATGGGAAATTCGACAAATTTTTATTTAAAGGATTTGAATGGTACGATGAGTACAGCGAAATTACAGGCTCAACTGTTCGCAAGTACACAAACAATCCAATGGAAATTGAAATCCCAATTTTTAATAAAGCAAACTCACTTAAAAAAATAACTGTTCCTGCTGCTTATCTTATTCCGCCGCAATTTTCTCAAGTAATAGAAATTATTAATACACATCAAATAAAGGTTAATCTTGTAAAAGCAAAAAGGATTTTGAAAGTACAAAGGTATAAATTTGAAAAAGTTCAATTTGCCTCACGACCCTATGAGGGCAGACAACTTCCATCATTTACTTGCTCAGCATTTAATGAAACTGCTGAGATAGAAGCTGGATCTTTAATTGTTTACACAAATCAAAGAGCGTTAAGAGTGATTGTAAATTTATTAGAACCCGAAGCGCCTGATTCATTTGTAAATTGGGGATTCTTTAACGCATTCTTTGAGCGAAAAGAATATGCAGAAGCTTATGTAATGGAGCCTTATGCAAAACAAATGATAAAAGATGATTCACTTTTACGAAATGAGTTTTATAAAAAACTAAATGAAGATGAATCTTTTAAAAAT
>JAGOXU010000098.1 GCA_018059515.1 Ignavibacterium sp. | reverse complement strand
CTTTTCACCAAATTTGTAGCCAGTTCTGATTCCATCAACACTTACTAATCTACAGGAGTCTAATGTTTCCCAAATGTTATTACCAAGCTTAGAGAAATAAAACATAGTGGTATCTTTTGTTATTTGATAGTCATCATAATCGTACATCATAAAAACGTTGCCAGAGGGGGTTACCCAAATAGGTCCCAAATCATATTTCTCATTAAAAGGCATTTTTTGCCAGGTGCCAGTATTTTTTTTATATAGCGTACCTTCAATACCACAAGCCCAAATATTGTTTGCATCGTATCCATTCAAGAAAGTTAAACCACTTCCTTTTATAATATTTTCTTTTTGCCAAGATGTACCGTTATATTTTAATATCAAGCTTTTCGTATGCAGAGTTGTATCTATAATAATCTCTGAGCCGACAGCGTATATTTCTGTAGTTCCAAAACCAAATATTGAGAGTAATTCGTAATTAAATCCTAAATCAGGGGTAACTCTTTTCCATTCAACCCCATCATAGTGAAACATTTCACCTTGCCCTGCAAGATTAAAACCAACAGTCCAGACATCCGTGGGAGAACTCCCCCACATAGACCAAGGGACCACTCCATATTCGTGTGGATTAAAGAGAGTGTCAACTTCCCAGTCATATTCTAAAGTTGTTTTATCATCAGGTGGTAAGGTTGGTTCTGTCGTGCAGCAGCTGGCTGAAAATAGTAAAAGTGAGAGCAAGAGTAAGAAAGGATGCGAAATATTTCTTTTCATAGGTTTACCCCGGCATACTTTCTATTTTGTAATTGTTTGGGTAATGAGTGAATGAATGATTGATGAAATGCGATGTAAAAAGAAACATCAAGTGCGCTTTTAGAGAGAGTTAATCCGCCGCGGCCGTGTGCAAAATTTTTATTATGTTGTAACAAATTTTACCCTGATAAATGTGAAAAGATTAATTTCTAAAATAAAAATAATACTATAAATTATTTAATCAAACACGTAAGAAAATATTTTGTTAAATAATTTTTGTCTATGCATTGTATTAACAACAACAAGAATTATTCCTGTACAGAACTTTTGATTTTTAAAATAAAAGTAGTGATGTAAGTAAAAATGTAATTTGCAATTAATAAAAATTACGACACTGTAAAAAATTATATGCAATAAATGGCGGGGAAAAGAAAAGCACATAACTTAGTGTGCTAAACACACAACTTGAAATCGAGAATAAATCAGTAAGGAATAACTAATTGAAAATTTTTTGTACCAGGATTTAATACTTCATTTAAAAAATAGATTCCCGCATAAAGCGGGAATGACAGAACAATAACAGTACTTTAAAAACAAACCCAGTTTCTTGGAGAAACCGGGTTTGTAATTTCTAAAGATTAAGACTTATCAGATTTCTTTACATCATCATCAGTTTTTTTGATTTCCTCTTCAACGTCTTTTAAGGATTTTTTGAATTCCTTCATACCTTTACCTAATCCTTGTGCAAGTTCCGGAATTTTCTTTGCACCGAATAACAAAAGTATTACGAGTACGATTATTATTATTTCACCAGCACCTAAATTTCCAAACATATCGTTACCTTTAATTTAGTATATAATTAGCTATCGATTTAAAAATTAATTGTCCATCGGTCCTACCAAGAGTTGGATCACAAGCTCTTTCAGGATGAGGCATCATTCCCATTACATTACCGTTTTTGTTAACAATACCTGCAATGTTAAGTCGTGAACCATTTGGATTAGATTCATCATTAACATTTCCATCTTCATCAGAATATCTGAACAAAATCTGTTTGTTAGCTTCAAGTTCTTTTAACAATTCAATATCAGCAAAATAATTTCCTTCACCGTGTGCGATTGGAATTTTTAACGCTTTGGTTGCTTCACTAATCTCAGCAGAAAATATTGTTTCTCTGTTTTCAGTTTTAAGATAAACATCTTTGCAAGCAAACTTAAGGGAATTATTGCGTATCATAACTCCGGGCAGCAAGCCAGCTTCAAGCAATATCTGAAAACCGTTGCAAATTCCAATTACAATTCCGCCTTTATTTGCAAAACTAATTACCGAATTCATAATTGGAGAAAATCTTGCAATAGCACCTGTACGAAGATAATCGCCGTAAGAAAATCCGCCGGGTAAAAGAATAACGCTGCTCTGTCTCAGATCAGTTTCTTTATGCCATAAAAATTCTACATCGTAACCAAGAACTTTTTTTAACGAGTAATAAGCATCGTGATCACAATTTGAACCGGGAAAAACTACTACGCCAAACTTTAAGCTCATTTTACTTCTTCAAGTTTAAATTCAAAATCTTCCATAATCGGATTTGAAAGAAGTTTTGAACAGTAAAGATTTACTTCCTTTTCTGCTTCATTACGATCGGAAAGATCAACATCAAACTCAATTAATTTTCCTATACGTGTACTTTTGATGTTGGTAATGCCAAGATGTTTTGCACCTTTTTCAACCGCAACACCTTGTGGGTCAAGAATAGAAGGTCTTCGTTTTATTAATACAGTAGCTTTAAACACTTTATTACTTAGATTTTTTTGTTGAGAAATACTTAAAAATTTGTCGAAAAATACCAAATCCGATCATGAAAACAAAAATGAAAAATAATCCTTTAACCATGTAAACTATTAAAACGATTAGAGCCATAAAGTAAGCAATGTATATTAATGGATTTTTTTTGATGGCACTGATCGAAAACTTTGGGATAGTATCATACTTAATGTTACTAACCATCAAAAAAGATAAAAGCAAAACCATTGGAATGATAAATTGTTTTTCTGTTTCACCAAATCCATTGTTATAAAATGATAAAATGAAACAAACAATGGTTAGTGCGGAAGAGGGAATTGGTAATCCGGTAAAGTATGATTTATTAAATCCAACTAGCTGAACGTTAAATCTGGCAAGACGAAATCCACCTGCAATTAATGGAAGTGAACTGATTATAATTCCAAAAGTTTCAAACTGATAAAAATAAGTTGAGTAAAGTAGAAAAGATGGTGCAGCACCAAAACTTACAACATCAGAAAGTGAATCCAACTCAACACCAAGTTCACTACTGGACTTTGTAAGTCGAGCCATAAAGCCATCAAGCGTATCAAAAATTGCGGCGATAATTATTAGCCAGCCCGCATAAATAAAATTTCCCTGGCTTGCACTGATAATCGAAAAAAAACCGCTGAACATGTTCATAGCGGTAAATAAATTCGGTATTACAGAAGGTGTAATTCTAAATCGATTCATTAACCTGCAAAATCCTTAGCAGAATTGTATAGGGGTGGTGAAGTAAAATAGTTAAAGAGATTAAAATCACTCATTTGAAATGCATAATTATTTTTAGCATCTATCGGCTTAATCGAAGCCTCCTAATATTCAAAAAGTATTGTTTCCCCGGCAGTAACATTGTCGTCCTTTTTAACTTTTACTTGCCAATCAACGGGAACAATAATATCAACACGACTTCCAAATTTAATCATACCGAACCGATTTCCAATATTTACGGAATCTCCAACTTTCAAATCACTTATAATTCTTCGTGCAACAAAACCGGCAATCTGAGTGAACATAACTTTTCCCGCAGCGCTTGTAATTCCAATTTCATTTCTTTCATTTCGTTCGGATGCTTTATCTTCAAAGGCTGCGATGTAATCGCCTTTAATGTATTTAACATATTCAACCTTGCCGGAAATTGGAATTCTGTTTACGTGAACATTTAACGGCGACATAAATATCGAAACCATTTTAGCTTTGCTGTTTAAGAATTTATCATCCAAAACATCTTTAACAAATAAAACTCTTCCATCCGCAGGGGATACAACTATATTTGATTTGTTTGGAACAGTGCGATCAGGATCGCGAAAAAAGTTTAAAGTAAACACGATTAGAAAAAGTGCAAGAAGAATCAAAGGAATTCTAGCATAGTTTGAGGAAGAAAAAATAATAATTACAATCAGAATGAAAACCACAATAAATACAATCCCCATTGTATTGTAACCGTACTTAGTAACCATTATTTAACGCTCGCAATATTAAAAAGATGTTCTGTGTATTTTTTTACTTCGTTTGCAGTGGAAAGCTTATAAGGATTTGTCCATTTAACAGATTCATCTTTTGGTAAGATTTTTATACTTGCAGGTGTAAAATCACCGACGAGAAAAACTTTATCTTCATATTTTCCAAAATGGCAGCACACTTCAGCAAGTGTTTCATTTCTTCTTTCAAAAAATGATTTAAGTACTGCATTAATCTTTGAACAGATTCTTGTAATTAATCTCATATCCTCCGGTGTACATAAATCAAAAGCGATTAAATGACTTTCTGAAATTACACTTTCTTTACCGCAGCCGTAATGAAATTCAAAAACAGGAAGATTTAATTCTGCGCCTTCTTTCATTCCAAAGATTTTTGCATTTCGTTTATCTGCAGTATTAAGAATTTTTACTCTGAAAGGAAATTCTGTGTAAGTAGAAAATTTAAGTGCGTTATTGCCATCTTTTCTTAAAAATGCTGTGGGAATGTGATATTCTTTTAGATAGTCGAAGAAAAATGCGTTGGTTAAAGCAACCTTGCTGCCAAGATCTTTAACCTTAACCTTTTTTTTGTCGTTTATAAAATAATTGTCTTGATATTCAATCAACTGATAATTTCCCTCATCAAAAGGGATATCATTTCGGATTATTGTCTCAACCATTTTTCCTCTGTTAACAATTTTTACTAAAGTTATATTATGTAAAATTTGAAACCTCCAAGGTTTCAAACAAAATGTTTGGCTAAAATCACAATTTTAGAAGTAAGAATCTTTAAACCTTGGAGGTTTTTCTGCAGCTTGGATAAGCTGAGTTACTAACTAAAATTCAGGGCAGAAATTAGGCATATTAAATACATAAAGTCAATCGTTTATATTATATTTGATTTCCAAAAAAACAGAAAAAATCAATTATAAGGAGCTTTTATGAAGGGCGGAATGCAAGGAATGTTGAAACAGGTGCAAAAAATGCAGGCTGAGATGCAGCGTGTGCAAGGTGAACTTGTAAATATGGTTGTAACGGAAGAAGCCGGCGGCGGTATGATTAAAGCAAAAGCAAACGGAATGAAAGAAATTATTTCAATCGAAATTGATCCGCAAGTTATCATTTCTGAAGAAAAAGAGATTTTAGAAGATTTAGTAGTAGCTGCGGTTAACAAAGCTTTACAATCAGCAAACAAAATGGCTGAAGATGAAATGGCAAAAGTTACCAAAGGTATGATTCCTCCCGGCTTAAACATTCCAGGATTTTAACTTGCAAATAGCGGAACCACTTTTAATTGCAATTGAAGAATTGAGCAAACTTCCGGGTATTGGAAGAAAAACTGCTCAAAGATTGGCGTTGCACATTTTAAAGAACGATCAGGATTCGGTTGATAAATTTTTAAAAGCTATTGCGGATTTAAAAACAAAATTATTTTTTTGTAAAAGATGCTTCAATATTACCGAAGAAGATTTATGTGAGATTTGCAAAAGCGCAAAGCGAGATACTACAAAAATCTGTGTTGTTGAAGAGGCAAGTGATGTTATCGCAATCGAAAAAACAAATGAATACAACGGGCTTTATCATGTGTTAGGCGGCGTGCTTTCTCCTCTTGCAGGAATTTCTGCGCATGATTTAAAAATTAAAGAGCTGCTTACAAGATTTGAAAATGAAAACATTACCGAAATAATTCTTGCAATAAATCCGGATACAGAGGGCGAAACAACATCGCTTTATCTTGCAAGATTAATAAAACCATTAAACATAAAAGTTACACGCATTGCACGCGGCATTCCTATCGGCGGCGATTTAGAATTTGCTGATGAAGCAACAATTGGCAGAGCAATGCTAAACAGAATTGATTTATGAAATCAGAATGGTTTAAAGATTGGTTTAACACTCCTGAATATTTAAGTGTTTATAAAGATAGAAATGAAAAAGAAGCTGAAAAGCATATCAATCTTATTCTAAATAATGTTGATGTTTTTCCCGGTTTTAATATTTTGGATATGGCTTGTGGTACAGGCAGACATGCAATTTTGCTTGCTAAAAAAGGTACCAATGTTACTGCTGTTGATTTAAGTGAAAATTTAATTTCAATTGCAAAACAAACTGCAAAGAAAGAAAAACTTGTAATAGATTTTATTCAATCGGATATAAGAGAATTTAAATCTGTAATTCAATTCGATTTAGTTCTAAATCTGTTTACGAGTTTTGGATATTTTGAAACCGATGAAGAAAATTTTTCTATCCTGCAAAAAGCTTATGATTTTTTAGTGCCTGATGGATATTTTGTTTTAGATTTTTTTAATTCAGAATTCTTACAAAAAAATCTTGTAGAATTTTCTGAAGAAACATTGGATGATTCGGTAATACATCAATACAGAAAGATTAAAGATAAACGTATCATAAAAAAGATTGCAATAACTAAAAGCGGTGATACCAATGAGTTTGAAGAATCTGTAAGGATGTTTACAAAAGATGAATTAGTAAATGAGCTTACTAAAATTGGATTTGATATTTATAAAACTTATGGTGATTTTCTTGGTAACGAATTTGAGCAGTTTGTTTCACCACGATTGATTTTGATTTGTAAGAAATGAAAAAGATAATTTTAATATTAGTTGTTTCAATATCAGTTACAGCTTGTGATTTATTTACAACCCGTCCTTCTGAACCTCCTGATCAATCGAAATCAAACTTTATACCTCCGGTTGAGGCAACAGATGTTATTTTAAACATTAAAAATTCGTTTTCTGATAAAAATGTTCAGAACTATATCCGTTGCTTTGTTGATACACTATTTGCTGAAAAAGGATTTAGTTTCTCAGCTTCAATCGAAGCAATATCTCTTTATCAAATTTTTTCGCAAGGTTGGGGTTTAAACGAAGAGCGAAGATATTTTAGCAGCATAGTAAACAAGGTATCTGTGGATTTTCCTATTTCACTTGGTTTATCTGATGAAAACATTACTAATTTTGGTGGTGATTCTTTAATATACTCAGCAAAATATACTATTAATGTCCCTGTTCCATTTGGTGATCCTTTTCCTCAAACCTATGAAGGCAATTTACAATTTAATATGCTGCGCGATTCGAGAGGCGAATATGTAATTTACTATTGGAAGGATATTACAAGTGGGACTTCACCAAGCTGGAGTGAATTAAAAGGAAGCTCATATTAAACATATATTTATCATATTGATTTTAGTAAGCTTAATTGGCTGTACAAATCCATTTGCACCGAAGCTTGATGAAAATCCAGATAGTGGCAAGCCTCAAATTTCAGATCAAAAAGATATTGCAGGTGTTTTTCAAAATTTTCAGTATGCTTATACTTTTAAAGACACCACCATTTATGGTGGATTAATTACAAACGATTTTACTTTTACCTATCGAGATTATGATCAAGGATTTGATGTTACTTGGGGAAGAGATGAGGAAATACGAACAACCCATGGTTTATTTGAAAACACTCAGAGATTAGAACTGATCTGGAACAACATTGTTCTTATTACGGAAGATTCATTATCCGCCACGATTATCAGAAGTTTTAATTTAACTATTACTTTTAATCCAACTGATGTTGTAAGAGTTGATGGAAGAGTTAATTTATCTTTAAAAAAGGATAGTGAAACAGAGGTTTGGCAGATTAAACAATGGATTGATGAATCAAACTTTTAATGTATTAATCAACAAAATTTGATATGATTTATTTTTGGTTTAAAGAAGCTTTAAAACTTATTGCAAGATCAAAGTTTTCTTTTTTACTTGCACTCACTTCAATTACTTTATCAGTAATACTTATAACAGTTTCAGCTTTTATAATTTTATTTTCAAATCATTTTGAAGAACAACTAAAAAGTAATATTACCATAAGTGTTTTTCTAAAAGATAATCCAACTGTTACGGAGATTGACCAAATCAAAACTGAATTATCAGAACTAAAATATCTTCGAGCATCAGAATTTGTTGATAAAGAAAAAGCTGCTGAAATAT
This sequence comes from Ignavibacterium sp., assembly GCA_018059515.1. Taxonomy (GTDB): domain Bacteria; phylum Bacteroidota; class Ignavibacteria; order Ignavibacteriales; family Ignavibacteriaceae; genus IGN3. The sequence continues at coordinate 4,168 of JAGOXU010000098.1, read as the reverse complement.
TTATTAAAGAAACCGGCGAAGATTTTAGAAAGATATTGGATTACAATCCGCTTCCAGCGTCATTTAATATTAAACTAAAAAGTGAATATGCAAATAGGGATTCAATCAAAAAGGTGATTAAAAATCTCTCTGGATTTTCTTGGTCTGATGAAGTAATTTTTAGACAGGATTTTTATCAGAAGATTTTAACTTATATAGATCATGCAAAAATATATGTATTTGGATTAACAGGATTAATATTTTTAGTTTCACTCTATCTTGTTTACAGTACAGTTAGATTGATCTTAAATTCCAAATACTCAGAAATGGAAACTATGAAATTTGTTGGAGCAAAATTATCAACTATAAAAATGCCCATTATAATTAATAGTGCTTTAACGGGATTTTTATCCGGACTAATTGCGCTTAGCATAATTTGGGTGTTGTATTATTATTTTAAAGAATTTGTTGTAACAATTGATAATGTAATTCCCAACAAAATTGAATTTATAGTTCTGCTGCTTGCGGTGGGACCAGTAATCGGAATTTTGGTTACAATACTTTCTTTAAGAAAAATTTCACTTAAGATTTGATTTGATATATATTTCAGTGTAAAAATTTAAAACTGATTAAACAGTAACAATTTCTCTAATAATACCGGTTATAGATTGGCTAATAGTAAAATAATTTTATTCTTGTTCCTAATTTTAATATCTTCATTTAGTGTTGCACAAATACTGCCAACCTATTCAGAAAGATCGTTCAATTCATTTTCCGATAGTTCATTTTCAAAATACATGCAGGCATCTGAAGGAGTAATTGATCCTGAGGAATATAAAGTTGGACCCGGAGATAATATTTTTATTTCTGTGAGTGGAATTGAAGAGCGCGATTTTAATTTACTAATCAACCATGAAGGATTTTTATACATTCCAAGAATCGGTGCTGTCGATTTAAGAAATAAATCGCTTGCAGAAGCAAAAGAAATAATAAGAGCAAGCTTAGAAAAAAACTTTAGGAATGTGGATATCTATATTGCGCTTGGCGAAGTAAGAAAAATAAAAGTTTCATTGGTTGGCGATGTTTATAATCAATCATCTTTGGTTTTAAATTCTAATTCACGATTACAAGATGTATTAAAAGTCTCATCAGGAATCAATCCCACTTCTGATTTAAGAAACATAAAAATCATTTCTAAAGATGGAACAACAGGTATTTTTGATTTACTTTCTTTTTTTAGAAAAGGCGATATGAAACAAAATCCATATCTAAAAGATGGCGATATTGTTTTGATAGAGAAAGTGGATAAGATTATTTCAATATTAGGACAGATAAGATATCCTGCCACATATGAATTTAAAGAAGGTGAAACGCTAAAAGATTTGATTGATCTTGCTGGGGGATTAGCCTACAAAGCAAGAAAAGATACAATAGAAATAATCCGATTTGCAGAAGATGGAATAAATCAATACAGTAAATATTTTTCTTATAAATATATCCAACAAAATACAATTGAATTAAAATATAGTGATCTTATTGTTGTAAGAGAATTATCAACTTATTATGATGAGCAATGGATAACAATAGATGGTGAAGTAAAATTTCCAGGAGTTTATCGAATAACGAAAGACAAAACTACATTGACTGAAGTAATTAATGAAGCAGGAGGATTTTTAGAAGATGCTTCCTTGATAGATGCTACACTTTATAGAAACATTGCTGATACTTCTTTCGATTCAGAATTTGAGAGAATAAAACTTATTCCGCGAGCTGATATGACCGATGATGAGTATGATTATTTGAAAGCGAAATCCAGACAAAGAATTGGTAAAGTAGTAGTAGATTTTGAATCATTGTTTACAAAGAATCAGCTAAGTGAGGATTTAATTTTAAAAAGACTTGATAAAATTTCGATTCCAGAAAAGAAAAATTATATTACAATTATTGGACAGGTGGTTAGTCCTGGTAGCATTATTTTTAATGAAAATTTGAAGGTTCAAGATTATATCCAATTAGCAGGTGGATTTAGCTGGCGCGCATTAGAAGGCGATGTTAGGATTATTAAAACAAATACAGGCGAGTGGGTAGAAGAAGATGATGTTGAAGAATTAGAGCCGGGTGATACGATCTGGGTTTTAGAAGATCCACCGGGACCAAAATTCTGGGATGTATTCACAACATCACTAACAATACTTGGACAAGTTGCAGCGATATTAGCAGCATCAATCGCAGTAATAATAGCAACGAGGTAGAGAATGACGTGGCATGAAATTGTAAATGTAATTTTATTGAATTTAAGAATAATAGTTAAAGTAACGATCCTATCAACTATATTTTTATTTCTAATTTTATTATTCATTTATCCAAGGACCTATCAAGCAACAGTTTCTATTCTTCCCCCCGAACAAGAAAATAGTTTAGGTGGTTTTGGTGCATTATTAGGAAGTGGTGATTTTTCCAATCTCCTTGGTGGTGGAATGTCATCTGCCAGTTCGCAGCTTTTTGTTGAGATTCTTAAAAGCAGGACCGCGGCATTGTACGTTGTTAAAAAAAACAATTTAGTAAAATTTTTTAATACAGAAGATAGCATTGAAGCTGCAGAAAAATTACAAAAAAATCTTAATACAGATATAACTAAAGAGGGGATTGTAAATATTAATGTTGATGTTAAATCTTCTTTTATACCTTTCATTTTTAATGATTCAGACTCTTTAAAAGAACTTTCTGCCAAACTTTCAAACAGTTTTGTCGCGGCATTGGATTCTATAAACCGTGAAAAGCTTTCTTCTAAGGCCCGGAATGCAAGGATATATATAGAATCACAAATAAAAGAAACAAGGTTTTTGTTAGATTCAGCTGAAGTCGCTCTTATGAATTTTCAAACTAAAAATAAAACTATTGCTATACCAGAACAGATAAAAGCAGCCATCGAAGCATCTGCTCAGATAAAGAGTGAAATAATTCAAACTGAAATGCAGCTTGGGATAATTAAATCGGATGTTTCAGAGAATAACAGATTAGTGGTAGCACTGAATAAAAAACTTCAGGAATTAAAAGATCAATATTCACAATTTGAAACAGGAAGTGAAGATTATTTGTTGGCGTTTAAAGATTTGCCAACTCTTGGAAAAGATCTTGCAGGGTTGTTTAGAGATGTTCGGATTCAGAATGAAGTATATGTTTTGCTTCAGCAGCAGTATTATAAAGAAAAAATCCAGGAGAATAGAGAGATTCCAACTATTGAAATTCTTGATGAAGCAATACCACCTAAAAAACCAGTTGCCCCTAGAGTTGTTTATTCATCCTTAGTTGGAGCAATATTTATTTTCTTATTACTTTCGATAGGGTCTATTCTAATAGCTAAAAAGTTTTATATTAGATAAGCTAAAAAAAATTAAAGATTCTTAGCCATATTTATCCCAGTCATATGATTTAATTAATAATATGTGCCCTATTTGCAAAAGTGAAGATTTTATTTTTGTTGGTAATCCTTTTATCAACGCCAAAGCAGAAAAAGTTATTAGGAAAGATTATAAAGTTGTTAAATGTCTTAATTGTAGTTTCTACTTTGTTAATCCTCTGATAGAATTAGGGGAATCCGATTGGAAATATTTATATGATAGTACTTATTTTGGTGAAAAAAGTAGTTGGTACAGCAAAAAAAGAAAAATTGATAGTAAAAAAAGGATAGAACATGCTACTAGCTTGACATCTAACAAAATAGAAAATTTTCTTGATATTGGTTGTGGAGAAGGATTTAGTCTGATTGAGGCAGTGAATCGAGGTTGGAATGTTTGTGGCGTTGACATTACTGATCATAGAATTGAAAATGCAAGAGTTAAAAGTATTAAATTCATTAATTCGGATCTCATAAATTCAAATTTACCTCCAGACTTTTTTGATATTATTTATTTGGACTCTGTTCTTGAACATGTTCATAACCCATCCGAATATTTGGTTGAAATTAAAAGGGTTTTAAGAAAAGGTGGAATATTATATGTGGGTGTTCCCAATGAAGATTCACTTTTCAATGACATCCGAAAGCTCTTTTACAAGATTACAAAAAAGAATGTAACTGAAAAAAATAAAACCCTTTCAATTACCATATCATATTAACGGATTTAATAAGAATTCACTAAGCTTTGCTTTACGTAAAACTGGATTTAATATAGTTGAACTTAGAAATTTT
>JAGOXU010000097.1 GCA_018059515.1 Ignavibacterium sp. | reverse complement strand
CGAATAAAGAGCTTAATAATATTCCGCTGAATCAGCAAGAAATATTTTTTCTTCAAAAATTAATTTATCAAACAATGAACAGTGGGAATTCTCTGGATGGCTGGTATGTTAAACTATACTACAATGACGCCTTCAGTTCAAATGATCCAAATGGTGGAGGTGGTTATGGCGGATTAATGGAAAGTGATCATCTTGTTGCTGATGTTCATACCGCTCCATTTGATTGCGGCGGAGGAATGCCGGGATATGTTGTTCATGTTGGTACAGGTTCAATTAATCTTGGAGTGTTTACTGCAAATGCGGATGATAGCATTCTAACTGCTTATGTTGGTCCTGTAATGAGTTACTACGAATACATCACGGAAGATTTTTTGCGATTAACTGATGAGGAATGGGATAATGAATTTCTTCAGTCCGCTTTAAGACCAAATTGGGTAAATATTTATTTGGCAGACTCAGTTGGTAATTCAAGAGGCAATGGTCCTTCGTTGATTACTTCGGTTGATGATGATCCCGATAACACAATCATTCCACAAACTGAAATACTGATTGCAAATTATCCAAATCCATTTAATCCAAGCACGCTTATTGCGTTTACAATTCCGTATGATTTAACAAATCAGAACACTGAATTAAAAATTTATGATGTGCAGGGGGCTTTGATTGCAACTTTGGTTAATCAACAACTTGCTGCAGGAAATTATGTTGTTAAGTGGGAAGGGAAGAATCAAAACAATCAAAATGTTGCAAGCGGAATTTATCTATACAACATAAAAGTTGGAGAAAAAATTAAAACTGGTAAGATGAATCTTTTAAAATAATTTTGCTCACTATCTGATTAGTTTTATCTTTCGGTTAAAAAAGATAAACAATGTTAAATTATATTCTCGTTTCAGCGGGCGCTGCTATTGGCGGCGCTCTTCGTTATAGTATCTCGAGTTATATCCAAAAAAACATTTCTGTGCTTTTTCCTTACGGAACTCTAATTGTAAATATTGCAGGCTCATTCTTGCTTGGTATAATTATGTTCTATCTAAACGAAAAAGAATTAATTGGAAATGAATTCAGATTATTTCTTACAGTAGGGTTTTGCGGCGGCTTTACTACTTTTTCTACTTTTTCTTATGAAACATTGAATTTATTTAAAGATTCAGAATTTGGATTGGCGATTTATAACGTTGCACTAAATGTAATTTTATGTTTAGTCGGAATTTATCTGGCTTACTTAATTTCAAAACTTATAGGTTAGATTATGCAAACAAATAGTGAAGCAAAACTTTTTAGAATATTTATTGGTGAAAGTGATAAATATCATGGAAGACCTGCTTACGAAGAGATTGTTTTGAAAGCAAGAGAAGCAAATTTGGCTGGTGCAACTGTTATAAAAGGCATTATGGGTTTTGGAGCGAACAGTAAAATTCATACAACGAAAATATTAGCTATGTCTGAAGATCTTCCGCTGATAATTGAGATAGTTGATGAACTAAATAAGATTGAAAATTTCATCCCGGTTGTTAATAAAATTTTTGAAGAAGCAAACATTGGCGGATTAGTAACTATCGAAAAGGCACAGATAATAAAATACATCTCCACAAAAAAATAAAAGTACTGTTTAGATGCTGTTATGCTCGGTGCCTCTTTTTGGTCTATGTAAACATTGCGATTTGTCCATTGTTTACAGTGGTCATTTCGTTAATAAAACTATCCCACAAGTCAAGTGTCAAATTGAATTTATACTTTCCGTTTAGCGTTACAAGCTCTGTTTGCAGGTCGGTCTTGTCAATTCGTTTTGCTATTTTTAAAAGGTCAATTCTCATTAAAACGTCTTTTGTAAAAGTCCTTTTAGCGTCTGGAAAAGTAACTGATTGTAGAAACTGAACTGTCGTGTTAGAGTTTAAGAGTATTAAAGCATAAACGGCAAATTCAATTTTGTCAAAGCCTATAAAATAACAAGTGTCGTCAAGCATTACAGGTTTATTGTTCTGTGGTAAAATAAGTGTAAAATGAAATGTCTTGTAAAGTCCTGATATGGCAACTTTGAAAGGTTTGAAGGAATAATCGCCAATACCAAATATTGAAAACAAAGGTTTATTGTTGTAGATACTTGATTTTCTTGCATCAAAATTTGCTTGATGCTTTGTCAAGTATTGATAGGTTTTTGGATATTCAGTTTTGATGTATTTAGTTTCCTGTCCAACTTTCTTTTGAGTAACAATTGTAAATTTCCTTGTCTGATTTATTACTGTATTTTTAAGGTCAGAACTTTTAAGTATGCCGAAAACTAAACCGTCTTCTAATTTTACTTCTTCGTTAAGCCCGTTTACATAAGACCCGTTCACTTTGTCTAATTCCATTACGGTTGAACAATCGTGTTTTAAACCTTGTCGCCAAACAAAAGGACATTCACCATCAATTTCTTTCGTGTGAATATAAGTGTCAATGTTTGAAACAAATTTATCATTCAACCAACCGAATTTGAGTTGAGATTTTTGATTTTTATAAAAATCAAATTCTGTGCAATCAAAAGATGGATTTGAGTTAAACTTACAATAGAACAAAGCTGCCTCAACGGAAACATTAAATTCTTTTTTGCTGTCAATGCAATGTTTTTCAGTAGTTGAAATTTTGTAACGATTTTTATTTTGGTCAAAGACAATGTTTTTGATAACAGAATTTTTTACCAATAACAATAAATTCCCTTTCATATTTTGAAAGATATCAATCATAGTAAGCGTGATAAATTCAGCAATATCAAAATTGCCTTTTCCTGTCATTGCATCTAAACCACTATGATTTTTGAAATTTGTTTTTTTTGGAAGATTAGTTGAATTAAGACTACCCAATTTTGAATTGGTTACCCAAGGCGGATTGCCAATTATTAAAATGTAATTTGTAGAATATTTCTTAGCTATTGCTTTAAAATCAAAGTCGAATACATTGCAATGAACTATTGAAATTTCTGGCTTGTTTGAATTTGGATTAGAAAGAAAAAAATTAACAATACCGAATTTAGTTTCCCAAACGTAAGGTTTGTAAATTTCAACACCGAAGACATTTTTAATGTTTTTGAAGTTGCGTAGAGAAGCAATAATAAAATTCCCTTTTCCGCAGGTTGGCTCAATTACAACTTCGGGTGAAATGTTTTTTGAAACTAAGTGTGATGTAACTTTATTTGCTAAATCTGAATTAGTTTGGAAGTCGCCATATTCTGCTCTGTCGGGTTCTTCAACAATATTATTAGTAATTGAAAGAACTTCTTTGAGCGTTTCCAATTCTTCATCATTATCAAAAAAATGTATAATGCCGAAGGCATCATACATTTTTTGATTAGCCTTTTCAAAAGATGAAATCTTTTTCAGATTGTCATTTAAGAAATCCGAAACTTGATGCGAAATATTTGCTTCAAATACTTTCATCATTGAGGTTTGTTATAACTTACAATTTTGGTAATTCCTTTTACTTCATCGGTAAGAGTTACAATTCGTTGATATTGTAATCTCCATTGCAAAGCATTAGAAATAGTTAAATAGCCCTGTTCAGGAACAGTTCTCAAGATTTGTTCCGCTAATATTGATAAAGTTATTTCGTCTGCTGGAATATTTTTATCTTGTAGATAAGCGATGATGTCGGCTTCATTGGCTTTATCCTTAACCATTTCCCTTAAACGGAAAGTGGTTGTGTAGTCAGCCGTTCTTTCTTTTGCAACAAATGAACAGCTAACGAAATTTAATGTTGCTGATTTGTCTTTAGGGTTGTCAGATTTGTCGTAAACGAAGACAAGTAAATTGTAACCAAGTCCAAAAATCTTTTGTTTAGCGTCCTTGAAAGGGCAAGAAGATTGAGGCTGTTTTATCGAAGTTACTTTGATGTCGGTTAAAATATCGTCAGAAGGCAGGTCAACACCGCTTGCAGAAGAACCAATTGTAACTTCGTATTTGTCGTTTAAGTGTCTTTGAAATTTCTGTTCAATAAGTGTCCCAACAGCTTTGCCGTCAGTTACTCCAAACAGTTCTTTATGCTGAAACTTGGATTGTTCAACACAGAAAATTTGGGCTTCTTTTATTAAGTTTTTTATCGTTAATATTTGCTTCATTCTCGTCTTAAAATATATGTCGCTAAGTTAATGTTTTCAAGATTTTAAATCTGTCCTGTTACGTTGTCAAGTTTTACACAAAAGTTTGATGTTAAGCCGTAATTTTCGTTTGTTGCTCTGTCGTCATAGCATTGGGCAAAACTTGTATCTATGACTGATAAATTGGACCTATACACCGAATATGCGCGTATATATCTTACAAAGCTAAATTTTATTTTAACAAACTTAAACAAGGATTTATAAAAGAGAAAGTATGAATAGCATTTTCCATTTGTTATTGTTGTTTAGCTGTCTTCTCTTTTTATTTTCTTAAAACTCCTAAATGCGAACAAAGTTTGAGAAATATAATGAGCAGGGAAGAAGGTCTTCAATCCATATTCATCAGCTTTAGTTTCTGGTAAAAATGCTGTTCCAAACATCCAATCCCAAAAAGCAAATTTTGTAGCAAAGTTTCTGTTTCTTCCTTTACCAGTGGAGTGATGCCATCGATGCATTTCGGGTCCGTTAATTATTTTTTGAAGCCAACCGGATTGAATGTCAACATTACAATGAATGTACATTCCCCAGACAGCACTAATCAAACCTTTATAAGCAATAACTTCTACAGGTGCACCAAGCAAAATTATTGGAGCAAATTCTATCGTTTGATTTAAAAGTATTTCTAATGGATGTGAACGTGAACCGGAAAGCCAATCAACTTTTTTTGGTGAGTGATGTGCTTCGTGAATTCTCCACAACCATTTATTTTTGTGCATCCAGCGATGCATCCAGTAGATATATAAATCGTGAGTAACCACAAAGAAAATCAATTGTGCCCAAATAGGAATATTTGCAAAAAGATGTAATCGAGATAAACCTGTTGAACCATCAATAAAATTAATTATTCCGCTAAAAATTATAATACTTAAAATATAGTTTTGAGCTATCGTGTACATAGCAAAATCATCAAAGAATCCCTCACGAAGAATTTTCTGTCCTTTCGTGTAAGGGAACAATCTCTCCAGCAAAACAAAAAATATTGCTGCAAAGATTATCAACGATGTCGAAATTATTTCTGACGAGGATAATCCGCTTATATAATTTGTAATAACATTATATACGTCTAAAAAGATATTTGACTCAGCCATCGAAAAAATTTGTTTTATATTTAATGTCATCCTGAGCGAAGTCGAAGGATGACGAATAATTAGTTATTTTAGACTATGTCACGCTTCGACCCTGCCTACCATCAAGCAGGTTCGCAGTGTGACAATGGCATCAATAATTTATTTAACTCTTCTTAATTTTTTAATTTGCTCAAGTTCACTATCATAAACTTTTTTAATTCCATCACCCAACGATTTTTCAATATCGCGAATGTTTGCAACCAATCTTTCCATTCCGCCAACTTCAACAGATGCAGCCTGATCCGTACCCCACATTGCGCGGTCTAAAGTTATATGTCGTTCTACAAGGCAAGCTCCAAGTGCAACTGCTGCCCAGGTTGGCGCTAATCCAACTTCGTGTCCGCTGTAACCGATAGGAATATCAGGGTATTTATTCTTTAGTGTTTCAATCATTTTTAAATTTAATTCTTCGTTCTTGCAAGGATAAGCAGAGGTTGCATGTGCAATCATTAAATTATTTTTATTCATAAAAGAGATTGCTTTATCAATTTGCTCCATTGTTGACATTCCGGTTGACATCAAAATTGGTTTATTTAATATTTTATGTTTCTCTAAAAGTGCAAAATCTGTTAACGATGCTGATGCTGTTTTAAAAAGCGGTGGATCGAACTGTTTAATAAAATCAACTGCAACTTCATCCCAGCATGATGCGAACCAAATAATTCCAATTTCCTTGCAGTATTTATCTATTTCAGAATACTCTTTTTCTCCAAGCTCAATTTTGTGCCTGTAATCAATGTAAGTCATTCTGCCCCATGGAGTATCTCGTTCAATATTCCATTGATCTTTTGGTGTGCAAATTTCCGGAGTGCGTTTCTGAAATTTTACTGCATCGCAGCCTGCGTGCATTGCGCCTGCAATTATTTTTTTTGCAATTTCTACATCGCCGTTGTGATTTATTCCAATTTCACCAATTATAAAAATCGGATGATCATCACCAATAAATCGAGCGCCTACTTTTACTTCTCTCTTGCTCATTTTATTCTTTCAAAATTGTTTTAAGAATTATTTTTAAACGCTAAAATTAATTCAGCAAATTCTCTAAAGGCACCGTAACCGGCTTTAGTTTCACATACGTAATCGGAAATATCTTTTATAAAATTCATTCCATCTGCGGGAGTGGCAGTAAATCCGCAAAGCTGCATTATCTCAAAATCATTTGAGTCATCGCCAATGTATGCAATGTTTTCTTTTTCAAATCCACTTTTCTTTTTTATGATTTCAAAAACTTCTTCTTTCTTTTTTACGCCAAGATAAAATTCTTGTATTTTTAATTTTTCAGCACGAGTTTTAACCGTTGCAGAATTTTCACCTGTTATGATTATAGTCTCAATACTTGCATACTTTCTCAATCGTTCAACGCCCATTCCATCACGAATAGAAAATCTTTTTAATACTTCACCGTCTTGTCCGTAGTAAATGCCTGTATCTGTTAATACGCCGTCAACATCTGTTAAGATTACTTTAATCTTTTCCGCTTTTTCTTTTAGATGTTGATTTTTATCTCTTAACTTTTTATCAATTACCATGCTGTCCATCCTCCATCAACAATTAAATTTGCTCCAGTCATGTAAGATGAAGCATCACTTGCTAAAAATAATATTGCACCTTTATAATCTGTGGGCTGTGCCATTCTTCCTAAAGGAGTTTTAGTTGAATAATTATTAATAAAATATTCATCCTGATTATTCTCAACTCCACCCGGAGAAAGTGTATTAACCCTAACGCCTTTATCACCCCAATAAGCAGCGAGAAATCTTGTAAAACTTATAATTGCACCCTTTGTTGCGGGATAAGCCGCTGATTTATAAAACGATTGGGTGCCGTCTGGCTTTTTATAGATTGATTGGTCTGGTCCAACTATTCCATAAGTGGAAGCAACATTAATTATACTTCCTTTTTTTGATTTTGACATTTCAGTTCCGATAATTTGTGAGCAAAGAAATGTACCCGTTACATTTACATTTAAAGATTGCTGCCACATTTCAAGTGGATAATTTTCAAACATAGATTGCTCTGCGGCAGCTTGTGGATTCTCGAACATATCATTTATAGCAGCGTTGTTTACTAAAATATCAATTTTACCAAATTCCTTTAAAGTTTTATCTCTAAGATTTTCAACAGATGATTTCTTTGTAATATCAACTCCAACTTCTATTGATTTTGTTGGAAGAGAAGCAGCAAAATCTTTACATTTGATATCATCCAAATCGCACACAACAACATTTGCACCAGCTTCAGATAATGCAATGCAATGATTTTTACCAATCAAACCAAGTGCACCTGTTACAATTGCAATTTTGTTTTTTAGTGAGAATAATTCTAATGAGTTCATGATTTATTATTTTTTGTCACCCTGCGCTTGTCGAAGGGTGATGATGTCGATTAATATAATTGTCAGACTTCAACAGGCTCAGTCTGACAGTAAATTTATTTCTTTTTTGGTTTCATATTAAAGTTACTAACTTTTCTGAATACGGGTCCCACTGGTTCTCCGCGCAAAGAACCTTTAACATTATTTTCATCAACAGCTTTTTTAAGTATTGGTAAAACTTCGTTGTAAGTTTTTAAAGTGTATTCAATATCGCCATCTGAATGTGAGAAAGACAAATTATGAAATCCGCCCCAAAGTATGCCGCGCTTTATCATCTCCTGCTGAACAAGTGATTTCATTTCAAGCGGATTGCCCGCAGACGCATCAAATGTTATAATGGTCCGACAATCAAAACCGGAACATTTTGTGTAACTCATTCCAAGTTTTTCAGCAATTTTATTGTAACCAACTTTAAGTTTGTTTCCTTGTTTTGCTAATTGAGCAGGAACATCTTTTTCAATCATTTCATTTATAGTTGCTGTGGCTGCTGCAAGCGATAAAGCTTCACCACCAAAAGTTGTGAAGAAAAAAACATCATGTTCAAGTAAAGACATTACATCTTTTCTTCCGGTAAGAATGGATATCGGCATTCCATTAGCAACTGCTTTCGAGAAGCAAGCAAGATCAGCATTTACTTTAAAATACTCCTGTGCACCGCCGAGTGAGATCCTAAATCCACTCCACATTTCATCAAAGATTAAAATCGTTCCATTCTTTGTGCAAGCATCGCGAAGCTTCTGTAAAAAATTATCTTTCGGTTCTTCAAAAACATACGGTTCAAGAATTACACAGGCTATGTCGTCATCAATAGAATCAATTACAGATTGAATATCATTATAATTAAAAGTATAAGTCATATCCTGTATTGATTGAGGTATTCCTTGATTTCTATCTGTTACAGAAATGTACCAATCGTGCCAGCCGTGATAACCGCAGCATAAAACTTTATCGCGTTTTGTAAAAGCACGAGCTAATCTTACCGCAGCAGAAGTCACATCAGCTCCTGTTTTACTGTAACGTATTGACTCAGCATTTGGAACTACTTTGTGTATCAATTCAGCAACTTCAACTTCCAACGGATGCATAAGTGAAAAAGTAATTCCATCTTTCAACTGTTCTTTAATTGCATTATCAACTTTATCATAAGCGTACCCAAGTGAAAGCGGACCAATGCCCATTAAATAATCTATATATTCATTTCCATCAACATCCCAAACGTGACTGCCTTTACCACTCTGCAAATATTTAGGGGCAACACCTTTTACGTTTTGCTGTGGTCCTTTTGCAAGTGTTTGTGTTGTGCAAGGGATTAAATCGAGTGCAACTTTATAATACTCATCGGATTTTTTTATGATTGGGTAATCTTTATTTGATTCTACTTTATTTGGCATAGTTAAACTTTCGTAAAACAGACTTTAGTCTGTTATTATTTTTTTTGAATTACATAAACAGACTAAAGTCTGTTCTACGTTTAATATATTCATTAATTGATTTTTGTCTGATCGGTGGAAATTGTTTTTAATTCATTAAGATGATTTCTGTACCAGTTTACTCCGCAATATTCTTCATTTATTTTTATGATTTCAGGTTTACGTTCAAACAAATCCAAAATACTCTCTAATGTAAAATTAGGATATAATGGATAAAGTTCATCATAAACTCTTTTTATTAAGTCATAATCTTTTTCGTAATCAACAACAAAACGATGCGACATTGAATAGTCTAATCCGGTTTCCCAAACAACATTTCCAATTTTAAACTTATCCGGATTTTCCCAGAAATATGGAGTTGTATGTTCTCGTTCAAAATCCTTTGTTGCATTTTGCCATGCATTTTTAAGAGCTGCAAAACTCATAATTTCAACATCATTCCCATCTGGATAAGATTGCGGATGAAGATTGCTTACATAATCATATTCATCTGAGTTATCTAAATAAAAATTTAAAACTTTATCGATAATATTTGCATCAATCAAAGGACAATCAGAAGGTATTTTTACTACAGCATCAGCATTAAATAATTTTCCTGCCTGATAATGCCTATCTAATAAATCAGTTGGATGACCACGATAACAGTTTAAATTATATTCTTTACAAAGTTCTTCAACCTTATCATCGCTTTTATCAGTTGTAGTTGCGATAACAATTGTACCTTTTAATTTTGATGCAGCAACTCTTTCGTACATTCTAATAAGTAAAGGCTTATCTGCTAATGGTAAAAATATTTTATTTGGAAGGCGGGATGAGCCGGTCCGTGCTTGAATTACAGTTACTATGTTAATTGATCTATTCAATTTTATTTGATAAAAAACTATTTTGCTCGTACGAGCTTTTGTCTAAACAAATACTTGATTTCTAATTTTAAATCTTCCATATATTTATTTTTTTCTTTAACTCTAACAACCGGTTTTGTTGATGCAAGTAATTCTCTTGCAACTTGTGCAATTGCGCCTGCCGAAGTTCCATTGTTCTGAATCGGGAACAATCTTTTTATATCTTCTAAATCAATATTACAGTAAACATCTTTACCAAGTGCAATTGCAGGAAAAATCGTACTTGAAAATCTTGTTACTAACGCATCACAATTTGCAAGCATCGGATCAATACTAACTCCGTGATAAACTAATGCTTCAGGTAAATATTTTTTTACTTCCGCAGTGCGTTTCGAAATTATTTCATTTGGATGAAGTTTAACAATTATTTGTTTATCACCTGCAATTTTTTTTGCGTTTAAAAGAAACTGTTTTCTGTTTTCATACTTAGTTGTTTCTCTAACATCGGAAGTTGCAACGAGTACAAAGTTTTTATGTTCAAATTCAAGATTCTTAAGTCTCTCAAAATCATCAAAATTTGGAATACCCGTAACACGTATCTTTTGTGGATTTACGCCTCTATCAATAAACTGCTCGCGGAATCCTTCCGAAGCAATGCAAAAGTAATCGTACATGTGTGATAATCCTGTCATAGAAGTGCTTGCACACCATCGTCCGAGACCAAGAAATCTTGTTACGTGATAACGCCAATCCGGAGGATCAGTCATTCCTTCTTGCACTAAAATCGTTTTAAACTTTTTTATATTTCTTGGAACGATCAAATCTTGAGAAGTAAAAACTAAATCGTAATCATCATTTCTACCTTCAAAATCTAATTTAAGGTTATTGTTTCTGATGTACTCAAGAGTTTTTCGCTTGAACTGCCCGCCCATAATTGTAAACTCAAGCATCTTAAGTTTGGTCATTAACCATAAAGGTCCGCTGGCAAAATAGGGGGTAAAATATGCATCACATTCAGGCAGCTCTTTAGAGATTTTGTGCATCATTGTGGTTTGATTTATCGAACCACCAATAAATAGTATTTTTGGCTTGCTCATCTAAATTCTACTAATTTTATTGATTTGATAATGCTAATAAAAAAATAACACATCGTAAATTTGCAAAAAAATCATTTAAAAAGCCTTAAACAATCGTGATTCTTGTCATATCACAAAGGTACAAAAAATAATCACTAAAGTTGATTTTAACGCTCAAAGCGACGTTGTGCTAATTTCAATGTTTCATTAAATTGCATAAAGAAAAGATAAACTAAAGGATCACCTATGCCACTTCAGAAACCAAAAAAGTTAAATAAAAATGATGTAATTGGTATTATTTCACCAGCTTCAGCTCCTGATGAGTTTTCAAGAGTAGAAAGAGGGGTAAAATACCTTGAAGGTTTAGGTTATCGCGTAAAAGTGGGAGCAAATGTTGGAAAAAATCATGGTTATCTTGCCGGAACTGACAGGGAAAGGGTTGATGATATTCATTCGATGTTTAAAGATAAAAATGTAAAAGCAATATTTACTGTTCGCGGCGGTTACGGCGCATTTAGATTGTTAGATAAAATTGATTACCGCGTTGTAAAAAATAATCCTAAAATTTTTGTGGGATACAGCGAAATAACATCTTTACAAATGGCATTCTTTGAAAAAGCCCAATTGATGACGTTTGCCGGACCGATGGTTGGTGTTGATTTTTATGATGAGATTAGTTCTTATACAGAAGAAAATTTTTGGGCAACAATCACTTCTAACAAAAAACTTGGTAAACTTAAATTTCCTGATGATCAGAAACTTCCTTTTTTACAAAAGGGAATTGCATCGGGTAGATTGATTGGCGGTAACTTAGCCGTATTTGCCGCACTGCTTGGAACAGATTATTTTCCAAATCTTACAGGAAAAATTTTAATGATCGAAGAAATTGGTGAATTACCTTACCGGGTTGATAGATTATTAAATCAATTAAGACTTTCCGGTACATTTAAAAAAGTTAAAGGAATTATCTTAGGTAGATTTATTGATTGCCACGAACTTGATCCAAACAAAAAAACATTAACTCTTGGTGAAGTTATTTCTGATTACGTTACAACTTTAAAAATTCCATCTATCTATACTTTTCCACACGGACATATAAAAGATTTTGTAACTGTTCCATTTGGATTAAAAGTAAACATTAACGCAGCAAAAGGAAGCGTGGAGTTTATGGAAGGTGCGGTTAAATAGACTCCTGAATAAACGTAAAATAATT
>JAGOXU010000096.1 GCA_018059515.1 Ignavibacterium sp. | reverse complement strand
ATGCAACTTTGGTTGAACAGCAAATTAGCGTTTCAAATACTTTTGAAACAACTGATAATTTGATTGTGCAACACAAATCAAATTCACAGCTTGAAGAGTTGGGTGGAAGATATTCCTGGACAAGATCAAATTCACAGCTTGAAGAGTTAGGCGGAAGATATTCCTGGACAAGATCAAATTCACAGCTTGAAGAGTTAGGCGGAAGATATTCCTGGACAAGATCAAATTCACAGCTTGAGGAATTAGGCGGAAGATATTCCTGGACAAGATCAAATTCACAGCTTGAGGAATTAGGCGCAAGATATGGCTGGACAAGATCAAATTCACAGCTTGAGGAATTAGGCGGAAGATATTCCTGGACAAGATAATATTTCAAGTTAAATAATATTTTAAAGCCTTCATTTATTTGAAGGCTTTTTTTTTAAATTGTACTTCAAAGAAAATATTATTTCTAAACCCCTTACTAAAAATTCTTATGAAAATTAGTCTTGTTTTTGCGGTGCTTTTCTTTTTTCATTCTTTTACTTTCCCTCAGGATGCAACAAAAATTGCATTAATTCATGAGAATAGTTACGATTTGATTGATGCGGAAAATCAAGCAGGTGTTGTATATGTTTCGCTTGTAGATTTTGTTAATGCACTTCCACTTTCTAATTATATAAATAATAGAACTGGTGAAACAACCTTAACTTTTCAAAATAATAAGCTGCGACTAAACAACGGTAACGCATTTGTTTCTATTTTTACTTTAAGTGACAGTATAGTTAAGACTATTCAAATATCAAGTCCGCCATACAAAAAAAACTCAAAAATATTTATTTCAGTAACCGCTCTTACCGATTTGATAAACGAGTACTGGCATAAAGAATTAATACCATTATCTGCAAATAGAATAAAGATCGTTGAAAAAACTGAACAGTTATACACTACTGAACCTGAAAAAAACATCAAACTATTAAGTATATCTATAGAATATCAAGATGAAAGCGTTTTAATTAGAATAAAAACAACTGATAGAGTAGATAATTTTTACAATTTTTACAGAGCACAAAACCTGCACTTGATATTGTGGAATGCTGTCGTATCGCATGATTCTGTTGTAAATTTTAAGTCAAATGATATAGTAGATAGATTAGAAATTAATAAGGGTTTGCAGTTTCTGGAATTCAAATTTCTACTTAACGAAAAAGAAACAATTAGTGAAGTTTACAAAGGCAAAGATGATAATGAACTAATTATTAGAATCAGTAAAAGAGATTTTGGTGATTGGTACACAAAAGAAAGTGAGCACTTTAAAATAATTTATCGTGATTCGCATTCACATCTTATAAATCATATACTCGCATCTGCGGAAAATTCTTTAGCACAGTTAAAAAAGCTTTTTATTTATCAGCCGGAAGATAAAATTATTATTAATACTTACGATGCAAGTGATTATGGTTTTGGTGCAACCACTACTATTCCGGAAAATTACATTAGACTTGAGATTGAACCGTTAGAACCGGGATACGAAATGGTTCCGTATTCAGAAAGATTTCAATGGCTGCTTAGTCACGAGCTTGTTCACATTATTGTTAATGATATGGCTTCTGATTTTGAATTTGCATTAAGAAGCGTAATAGGAAAGGTAACTCCGGATAAGAACCAACCACAAACAATTTTATATAGCCTGCTGACCAATCATAACAGATATACTCCGCGCTGGTATCAGGAAGCAATTGCTGTATTTATTGAAACATGGTTTAGCGGAGGTTACGGCAGAGTGCTTGGAAATTTTGATGAAATGTATTTTAGATCCTTGGTAACTGATAATAAAGACTTTTCGGGAATTTCTGAAATAGAAAATGTTACATCACATAAAAGCATTCTATTAGAAAACATACTTTATTTATACGGTACAAGATTTATTGCACACCTTGCAGTAAAATACGGCACAGAAAAATTACTTAATTGGTTTTCACTTAAACCGGATGAATTCTATCCTGGGTTAGAATCAAAGTTTGAAGATATTTATGGAATTGATATTTCCGATGAATGGAAGAATTTTATTTCGGATGAAAAGGAATTTCAAAACTCAAACATCTCTTTGATAAAAAAATATCCGCTAACCAAGACAAATAAACTTTCTACTGAAGCATTTGGCTGGGTTACTAACACAACCTTTGATACAAAAAGCAACTCTTTAATATTTGGTTTTCATCGCAAAGGGCAATTAGCAGAGATCCAAAAATTTAATTTAGATACAAAAGAATCTGAATATATTACGACACTTCCAACCCCAAGTCTGGTGCAAGTTGCAGCAGTAGCTTATGATGAATCTTACAAAAAAATATTTTATACAACCAACAACAATCAGCTTTATAGAGATATATGGGAGTATGATTTAAATAACAGCAAAGAAAAATTACTTTTTAAAGATGCAAGAATTGGGCAGTTAACAATTTCTCAAACAACACACGAACTTTGGGGCATACAGCAATTAAGTGGTAAAGCAATATTAATAAGATCTAAATATCCGTACACTGAGTATCAATCACTTTCTGTTTTTAATGTTGGAGATGAATTTTCTGATTTGGCAATCAACAGAAAAGGAAATTTGCTTGCTGCCGTTTTGCACAGATCAAGCGGGCAGCAATCTATAATTGTTTCTGATATTACCGGATTAGCAAAAGGAAATCCATTTCAATTTAGAACTATTACATCCAGCGGTTCACCGGAAAACCCAGCATGGTCATTGGATGGAAAATATTTATACTGGAATGCCTACACGAATGGTGTTTCTAACATATACAGATATGATTTGAAAGCAGATCAAATCATTCCAATAACAAATACGGTAAAAGGATTATTTAAACCGATAGAAGTTTCAACTGATTCTATGATTGCGATGGAGTTTAGCATCGATGGTTTTATTCCTGTTAAGTTTGCAATATCAAAAACGGAAAAATTGTCTGCAATAAATTATTTTGGACAAAAGATATTAGACAAATCACCTGAGCTTTATGATTTAAACTTAAAACCCGCAGCCGAAGTTGTGGATAAAAGTTTGTTTACAGAAGAAAAGGCTTATTCATCTTTCAAAAATATTTCAATAAAAACTTTTATTCCTGTTATAACTGGATTTCAATCACGTATAGTGTTAGGGTTCTTTTCTCAATTCAATGATCCGGTGTTAAATCATGATTTAATTTTAGAGGCTGGGATATCACCATTTAAAGAAACAACTAATGATATAAAATATCATTTGCGTTTGAAGTACTCATATCATCAAAAATTAAATATAGGAATAGAAAAAAACTCCGCAGATTTCTTTGATCTATTTAACAAAAGAAAAAGAGGAATGCTTGGTGAACGATACTCGCTTGGTTATAACTATTATTTGATTTTCGATAATCCACTAAAAATAAAACATACATCTGAGCTTTCAGTTTATCGTAAAATAAAGTTCATCAATGATAACCTTACAGAAGTAAGCACACCGGATTATGCAATTTTAAAATCTGAACTTGAAATTAGAGACCTTAGAAAAACTATTGGAAGTATTGATTGGGAATCCGGAGATCTGATTAGATTATCTGTACTTGGATACGGATCCAATCCTGAAGACCCGCAAGTTTCCGGACAGTTAATGGGTGAATGGGACAAGTATTTTTTGTTTTTAGCACCGCATAATGTTTTGCATTTAAAAGCTGCAACCGGATATCATTTTATTAATAATAATTTGCCCGAAACAATGTTCTTCTTTGGCGGATTTGGAAATAGAGAAATTGAAAACGAACCGGTTAAGCAATTTGAAAAAATGTTTCGCTTTCCGGGCGTTCCTATTTACAGCATTATATCAAATAAATTTCTTAAGGTGATGGTAGAAAATTCACTGCCGCCTATTCGCATACCAAATGTTTCTGTAGCCAGCATTGAATTGAAAAATATTAATTTATCATTTTTTAGTCAGGGATTGATTTCTGATTCTCCAGAGATTGATAAAATAATTGATGTTGGCGGTCAGATTAATATTATGTTTCAACATTGGTATAATCTTGAATCAACGGTTTCGGCGGGATTTGCAAAAGCTTGGTGGAATGGCGGAAGTGATACAGAATGGTTCATTTCCTGGAAACTTTTAAGAGATTAATACGTTTTTGAGTATTAATTACATTATTTCTAATAAAATCAGCTCATATTATCATACATTAAGCGGTATTATTATTGCTTGTAAAGTTTGCTTTATAATCATTTTAGAACACTTATAAGATTAATGAAATTTTCAGAATTCAAAAAAAATCTCGACAGCGGAATTAAAACAAGCTTAGACTCTGATCTTTCCTCTGAGAAAACAAAAAATCTTGAAGTAATATTAAATATTCTCAACAGCATAAATCGCTCGCTTATACTTGAAGATGTTCTTGAACTTGTACTTAAAAATGCCATCAGATTAACAAACTCCGAGCGTGGATTTATTGTTTTAAAAAATCAAACAGGTAAACTTGAATTTAAACTCGGATTGGATTCAAACGGAAAAGAACTTCCGGAAAGTTTATTTCAAATTAGCAACTCAGTTGTAGAAGATGTTTTTTATAATGGACAATCAAGATTTATTGAAGGCGCCCAAAGTGATGTAACATTAGAATCAAGTAAAAGTATTCTTCGTTTAGATTTACAAACCATACTTTGCTCACCTTTAATTACAGATGGAAACAAGATTGGTGTTATTTATGTTGATAGCAAACATCTGCATAAGATTAAAGAAAAAGAAACAACAAGCACTTTTGAAATTTTAGCAGGACAAGCTGCTGCCGCAATTCGTAATGCACAACTATATCAAAATCAGCTATCTGCAAACACAGCACTTCAAGAGGCAAATTCGCAGCTAATACAAGCAGAACGCAAAGCACTAAAAGCGGGTATAGATTCGGAAATTGGTCAATCGTTACAAGGGCTTGTACACTTAGCTTTGCTGGAAAATGAAAGTTTGCTTAGAATGCTGGATCGATTGAAAAAGGAAACGGAAGATTCCGGAATTGGTAAAGAATCACTTTTATATGATCGTTTAAAATTAAAATCTAAAGTTGCAATCGATAGTATAAGAGGAATCCAAAAATATGCGCAGGTTCTAATGGAAACCGCAATAATGAATCTTAACAAAGACAGCGGCGATTTAAATAGAACAATACAATCGGTTATAAAATATATTTCTCCAATGAAGAAATATCAATTTGCAACCTTTAAAACACAGCTAAATAATATTCCACTTTGCATTTATGATTCAGAACAAATACAGCATTTACTTGTTCACTTATTTACTAACTCCGTAAATGCTAAAAAAGATGTTACAATTAATATTCATTCTTCTTCAGATGATAAATTTGTTAATGTAATTGTTGAAGATAATGGTCCGGGAATTCCAGAAGAAGTAAGTAAAGATTTGTTTGTAACTTATACACCAAAGAAAAATAGTTATGGATTATTTTTATGCAAAAGTATAATAGATAAACATAACGGTGAAATAAAACACATAAAATCAGATTCTGGAACTAAAATAGAAATTTCTATACCTATTGTTTAAAAATGGTAATCACTGATTTCTTAAAATATGTAAGTTTGATGTATGACAAAGTCCGTTTTCCTGTTCAAGTTGTTGAACAGAGCGGAAAAATTGTTTACACCAATGAGGCGTTTACAATTTTGTGGGGTTACCATTTAGATGAATTAGCCGAGTACTCATTATTCAACGATATTGTTTTAAAAGAAAATAAATCCGTTGAAAAAATTATGGAAGTGCTGAACGGCAAAACATATACCGCTATCGATTATTATGAAGATTCATTACTCCGCTCACGCGAATATGCAATTCCAATCTTAAGAACAAATATCTTTCTGATTAAGGATGAAGAAGAGCCATATATAGTAATGTATCATGAAGATCAAACCGAAATACTATTAACTGAAGAAGAAGTTAAAAAAGCACGTGATGCAAGCTATGAATCAGAAAGATTAAAAAATACATTTTTAAATGTTTTATCCCACGAACTGCGTACTCCGCTAAATATCATTTTGGGTTACTCCTCTTTAATTCGAGAAAATTTAATCGATAAGATAGGAGCAGAGGATAAAATTTATTTAGATAATCTGCACAGCGGAAGTGAGAGATTATTTAAAAGCATTACGCAAATGTTAGAGTTTGCACAAATAGAAGCGGGAAATTATAGTTTAAATACAGAAACAACAGATCTGATAAGTATAATTCAAGATTGTCTGCCGGATCATCAAAAGCATGCAAAGGAAAAGAATCTTGAACTTAGAACAAATTTCTCTCACAAAAAGATTTATGTAGATGTTGATGTTCAGTGTGTTGAGAATGCGCTAAATAATTTAATTAGCAACGGAGTTAAGTTTACACATCAAGGTTATGTTGAAATTGAAGTTAGCATTTTGCAGGAAAAAGGTTTGGCAATTTGTAAAGTTAGAGACACAGGAATAGGAATTTCAACAAAATATTTGGATCATCTTTATCAACCTTTTAGCCAGGAAGATTTAAATGTTGGAAGAAACTATGAAGGAATCGGACTTGGGCTGGCTTTAGCAAAAAGATACATTGAAAAATTAGGAGGCTCATTACTTGTAGATAGTATTAAAGGTGTTGGATCAACATTTACATTTACTCTTCCTTTAAATCAATCTAAAACTTTTGCTTCAGTAAGTGATTTAGATGCAGTAAAAGGCACAAACAAAATACTTATGATAGACAATTCCGGTGAAACATTTGAGCTTGTTAAAGCTTTCTTAAAAAATTCTTTTACTCTATTTAACTACAGTGTAAGAGAATTTAAACTTGAGTTTGTACAGGATAGTTCATTTAGTCATTTTATTTTTGATGTTGATAAGAATTACTGGCAGCAGGGAATTTTTATTTGCAGAGATATTAAAAGACACGACCCATTTAAAAGACCAATCATCATAATTTCGAGCGAGTACATAGAAGATAAGATTAGAGAATTTTATCAAGCTGGTGCTACAAAGTTTATGGTTAAACCATTCGGAAAATTAGAGCTTACAAAAATTATCGCTGAAACCAGCGTTTTATAATTCCCAATTATCTACTTTTCATTTTATATAACTTCCACCATGGAGTTGATGGAGATTCGTGATGCTCATGATGATAACCGAAAAAATAACAAGATATCATTGCCCATAAATGATTTCTTTTTTGTGTGCGCGCATTATGCGGTTGCATATTTTCTGTGTGCGGATATTTATGCGGCAGGTATGTTCCGAAGAAAAACAATTGGAATGTTCCAAGAAAAGCTGGGATAACCCAGAAAAATATTATTGCAGATTGATCAAACCAGATTTTTAAAATGTTAAATACAGCAGCCATTATTATTAGCTGCAAAATAGTTGTATAACGTAAAAGAAAAACTCCCCACCATAAAAAATAATTTTGGGATTTAGTGTAGAAGTCAGGATCAGTTTCTTCACCCGGATTTTTATGATGCTTAAAATGATTCTTAACTAATTTATTGTAAGACAATCCCGCAAAAAGCAAAGTTGATATCCAACCAAAAATTAAATTAATATTTTTATTTTTTGATATTGTTCTGTGCATTGCATCGTGACCGGTGATAAACAATCCTGTGTATAGATACCCTTGAAGTAAAATATGTAAATAAAATAGTGGATTACTAAAATCAACACTAACAAAGCTCAAAGAATAAAGTAAATTAGCAGTCCAAATAATTATAATTAATGTTGCGATTAAAATTCCCATAATATCTTTATCCAAATATTTGTATTAATAAAAAGAACACGAATTGAATAACTAAATAATGCAAGCCAATTTTTGATTTGACATTAACCTTCAAATAACTGAAAATTAAAACCGAAATGAATGCGATAGAAAACCATGCTATATAATTTTGAAGCGGAATGATGTGATCTACCCAGTGCCAGTAATTTAGTTTTATTGCCACAGGTTCTAAAACGTAATCAAACAGAACTGCTATGCTTGCCGAAGTGATGGCAATGATAATATTATTTTTTGAGATAAATTGTGAAACTGATATCGAACCAAGAATTACAAACACCCAGTTGAATCCAATAATTAAAGGCACTTCAAAAACTTTCAATCCTAAAATATTTCCATAATAATATTCACCAAATATTAACGATGTTTTTACCCCAACTAATTCTAATGTAAAAGTGATCGCGTAAGTTATTAATACCCATATCAAAAACTTATTGCCTGAAGATTTGTAAGAGTAAAACAGCACAAAGGAGCCGGTTAACAATAGTGTAAATGGCGTAAGCCACAGCATAATTTTCAATAGCGGTTGAAAAATATGTCCGATAATTCCAACCGTAAAAATCAGGTAAAGAAAATATTCGGGTTTAAACTTATTTAAATATTTCTTGCTTTCCATACCAACGATTTGTTTTTGAATTTAATAACAGAAATAAAACCTATCAACAACATAAAAATCATCTGCAATGGATGCAGTAATAAGTTAATAATCCAACTTTGTTTACTGCTGATTGAAACACTTATTCGTGTAAGTATTAACAATAAAAGAGGAAGCCACGAAATCAATCTATTATCCACAACCAAAAATGGAATTGTAAAAACACAGAACAAAAAACTAATTATGATTAAAAAAAATATTACACTAATTGAAAATCCTGAATAAAAATTTTTTTGAAAACCGAAATAGGCATCATCAAAAGAATTATACATTCTACAAAAAACTTGATTACCGCCCAGAAGTGTTTTTACCTTTAGATTATTAGATTTAACAATTCTTGCAAGTTCCATATCCTCCACAATTTTATCTTTAACAATCTGATGCCCGCCTAAACTTAAATAATCATCTTTACGCCAAAGCATAAACTGACCATTAGCCGCAACGATCGCTTTGTTTGAAAACTTATAAACAAAATTAAGCGGAAGAAAAGTTAACAGAAGCCAATTCATAAGGGGAACAATTAAATACTCGCCAAATGTTTTTACACTTTGTGTTGGAAAGATAGAAAGCAATGTTGCATTAGATTTTTCAATTTCATCCATTGCTAAGGAAATTACATTTTCTTTTATTTCAACGTCAGCATCAATAAATAAAAGATAATCGCCTTTAGCATGCTGGGCTAATTGATGGCAAGCCCAGTTCTTACCAAGCCAGTTTTGCGGAAGCGCTTTTCCTTTTAATGTTTTTATTTTAGGAGAACTGAATGAAGCAGCAAGATTATATGTGTTGTCAGTTGAGTTGTCATCAAGAATTATAATTTCTGCGTTTTGATAATCCTGATTAATAATTCCCTCTATACATTTTACAATATTCTTTCCCTCGTTTCTTGCTGGAATTAAAACTGAAACTATTCCACGTGGCTCATAGTTTTTATTTTTAGAATTCAGCACAGGCGCAGTAAATAAATTATATATAGAGATAAAACTAAATACACTCAACGATATTAAAAGTATAATAATCAACATTGCTTACAAAATACTTTTATAATTTGATTTTGAAAATTCAGAATCCAATGAATCCAGATTTGACCCAAACTCATCTTTAAATATTATTTTGCTTGCGGATATTATTTTTGATGAAAGCAAATTGCCAAATCGTGCATAAATAATTGGATATCTTTCATTAATGTAATGTATTTTAAAGGCAGCGGGTAGAACTTGGAAATCAATATTACTTTTTGATGATATGTAATCTACCCCTTCTTTTATTTCTACAGGTCTTTTTTCATAAGGATTAATTTCACCTTGCGGATAAATTATAATAAGATTCTCGGGATTAGATAATAAATCAAGTGTGTATTTAAGTGATGTAATTATTTTACGGTTATCATTCAAATCAATCGAATAGCAGCCAAGCTTTTTAAAGAACCAATATCTTTTCAACTGTTCTTCGAGCATCATAATATGCAGTTTTTTATTAAGCAGTTTTTTATTTAACCAATAAATAAAAAAACCATCCCACCATGAAAAATGATTTGGAGTGATTACTAAACTTTTTGATTTATCAATAACAGGCAGAGTATTTATAACTCTAAAATCGCTAAAAGATTTTTTCAATAATCTTTTTAGATAAATATAAAAAATAACTTCAGCCCATTTATTGTGATCAGATTTTATCATTTATGATATTCCTTTTTTATTATATCAGAAACAATTTTGCCGGATAAAATTACAAGTGGTATTCCGCCGCCCGGATGTGCAGAACCTCCACAGAAATAAAGATTCTTAACTGTTTTAGATTTATTTGATTGCCTCATAAATGCTGCAAATTTATCATTTGATGAAATTCCATAAATGCTTCCGCGGTAACTACCTGTTTTGTTTTGAATATCCACAGGAGACATAACTTTTTCAAATTCAATAAACTTTTCAATATTAGTGTTAAGAAAGCTATTGATTTTATTTATGATATTTGTACGTGCATTTTTTATCTCATCCTCCCAATTTTGATTTTGGATATGCGGTGCATTTACCATCACGAACCAGTTCTCTTTTCCCTTGGGTGCATCTTCATTATTTAATTTTGATGAAATGTAAATATAAATAGTTGGATCAGAATGAATTGTCTTGTTAATAAATAGATCATCAAATTCCCGTTTATAATTTTTTGCAAATAAAATATTATGTGTTTCAAGTTCACGGAATTCTTTATTGATTCCCCAATAAAAAACCAAGCCGGAAAACGAAGGATCTTTTTTAGTAAATCTTGATGCTTCTTTGCTGTTAAAATTTTTGATGAGAATTTTAAAAGTATAATTAACATCAGCATTTGAAATTATTTTATCATAATACCGAATAACATTATTTACTTTAATTCCTTTTGCTTCATTGTCATTGAGAACTATTTCTTCAACCTTTTGATTGAGAAAAATGTTTACTCCCTTTTTCTCAGCAAGTTTTCTTAGTGCTTTTGAAATTGAATAAATTCCACCATTAGGAATAAAGCTGCCCTGGTTATATTCAACATGAGGAATAATATTTAAAGTTGCCGGAGCTAAGTAAGGATTTGATCCATTATAAGTTGCATAACGATTAAACAATTGTACAAGCCGCTTATCTTTAAAGAAACTTGAGTTTGCTTCGTTAATTGTTCTGAAAGGATCAATCTTATGAATATTGAAAAAAGTTTTGAGTGCTTTGGAGTTTAAATAAGTTGAAATGCTTGATGGATCTTTAGTTAGAAACAAATCACCGGTTAGTTCATAGATGGTTTTACAATATTCTAAATACTTATTTAATGAATCAGAGTTATCAATTGTTTTTTGTTCAAGCTCTTCACCAAATTTTTTAACATCTGAGTAAGCATTGATTATAGTTTTATCAGTATAAAAATATTTACAAATAATATCGAGCTTTGTAAGCTTTATATAATCATTTATATCTTCATCGCATTCATCAAATAATTCTTTGATAACAAAAGGCATTGTTAATAAAGATGGACCGGAATCAAATCTAAAACCACTTTCATTAATCTCGCCAGCTTTGCCACCAACTTTGCTGTTTTGTTCGTACAGATCAACTTCAAATCCTTTGTTTGCTAAGCTAATAGCTGCTGATAAACCGCCAAGACCTGCACCCACAATGGAAATTCGTAAAGACATCTTTACTCTTTCTTTTTCTTTGCTAATTCATAAAATAAAATCCATAAAGCGATCATAGAGAATGAATAAAGAAAATCTTCATAAGGAATAGTTATAAATCTTTTACCGCTGAAAGCAGCATCATTATAATTTACAATTGGAATTGAGGTAAGAAAATAATTAACAATTAAAAAAGGGAGAAAAGAGATGAGCATTGTTATCCAGAAGTTTTTAGATAATAATAATTTCTCTTTAAATAAAATTGATCCAATAAAAAAAGCTGCTGAAAAAATTGAAACGGTAAAAGTATAATGCTGATCATAAAAAAATATTCCCATTGCAATAAAAAAAAATGATGGAATGATAAAGTACTTAGGATTTATATTTAGTTGTTTCTCTTTAAGATAGAAAGAAACGGTTTCGTAAATAAAAATACAGGAGTAAGGAACAGTTATAAAAAACAAAATCTCTTCGAGCGGTAAACCTAAAATATAAACGCCAAGTAAATGTTCAGGATTAAAAGCCCAATCGCCGCGCTTAGTTGCAATTGCATCCCAAATTATATAAGCAGTGCTTACAAATGCGATTGATTTTAAAAGGCGAGGAACTTTTTTGTAATACGTAAGATTTTTATCAAACGTTAAAACCAAAGGGAAAAAAATGATTAAAATATTTATCAGTAAGTATGTGCTCATATAATAG
>JAGOXU010000282.1 GCA_018059515.1 Ignavibacterium sp. | reverse complement strand
TTTCAAAATCTGTTGATGAAAGTGAACCTGCGGCTTTAATAAATTTTAAAATAATTTCATCCGGTAAATCCTGAATTTCTTTTATTTGTTTTATCAATTCAGAATTTACTTTTAAGTCTTCAGCAACAATATCTTTTTCTTTTCCAACTCTACTCATTTAAAAAGCTTATACCTTTCAAATCATTTTTTATATTAAAAAAATCTGCCGCTGTTTTACCTACATCCGCAAAAGTTTTTCTAACACCCAAATCCTTAGCAATTTTATTTTTTCCAAAATACAAAACAGGCACATATTCCCTGCTGTGATCTGTACTTGGAGTAGTTGGATCGTTTCCGTGATCCGCAGTAAATATAACTCTGTCCGTCGAATGCAGATTATCCAGCAACTCAGGAAGAAAATCATCAAATTCTTTTAAAGCTTGTGCAAATCCTTTTACATCATTACGATGCCCAAAATAGACATCAAAATCTACAAGGTTAATAAAGATTAAACTATTTTGATGTTCGTTTGAAGCCTTAATTAGCTGTTCAAAACCTTCTTTATTGGATTTTGATTTTACCTGGATAGAAATTCCGCGATAGTTAAAAAGATCATTTATTTTTCCGATAGCAACTGTATTGATATTATTTTTCTGTAAAAGATCAAGAATTGTTTCTGACGGCGGATCTAAAGAGTAATCTTTTCTATAAACTGTTCTTTCATAACTGCCGCTCTTTCCGATAAACGGTCTTGCAATTACACGCCCAACTTTTAGTGGATCAATCAGAACTTGGTTTCTGGTTTTATCACAAATCTCATAAAGTTTATCGAGTGGGATGACATCCTGATGTGCTGCAATCTGAAAAACCGAATCAGCAGAAGTGTAGATTATCGGGAAACCGGTTTTCACATGTTCATCACCAAGTTCTTTAATAATCTCTGTACCTGAAGCAGCTTTGTTACCAAGAAATCCATTATAGCCTGTAATTTTTAAAAACTTATCGGTAATGATTTTTGGAAATCCATTCGGGAAATAATCAAAATCAGTATCAACAAACAAACCGCTTAACTCCCAATGTCCGGTGGTACTGTCTTTACCTTTTGATTGTTCACTCATCTTACCAAATGAAGCCAATGGATTATCTGATTTGGATACTCCTTTAATCGAAATAACATTTCCTAAACCAAGCTTTTGAAGATTTGGAAGATTTAATCCATTAACCGTATTTGAAATATTACCAAGTGTATTACTTCCCTTATCACCGTACAAGTCAGCATCTGGCAATTCTCCGACACCAACTCCATCTAAAACGATAATAAAAAAATTATTCATAATGATTGGACATCAAAAACAGAGGGAAAAGATTAGTTAATATTTCTAACAGCATTACCACCCTTTTCAACCGCTTTTTGCAGGGCTAATTCCGCATTATTAAAAACTTCATCAGTATCAAGTTTACCGTGAGTTGAGGCAACGCCGATTGAGATAGTGTATGTGTTTTGTTTGGAAACAATTGCGATTGGTTTGCGGGCAATTTTTACGCGAAGTTTTTCCGCCCAGATAAAAACATTTTTTGAATCAGTATTAAAAAAGTAAACTGCAAATATTTTTCCATCAACTCTGCCAAAAATATTTAGCGGCGTCATTTCTTTAGCAATTGATTCCGCAACCACTTTTAATACTTTTGGTAAAGGATCACCATCAAAAAGTGATTCTTGTTCAAGAAACTCGTCTATCTTTATCAAAGCCAAAGCACCCGGAACATTTAAAGAATTTGCTTTATAAAGATCGGAACTTAATCGTTCTTTAAATGTTTCCAAATTAAGTGCACGTGTTTCAAGATCAAGTGCAATTAAACTTTTAATAAGTGTTTGTGATGAGTGCGAATAAATAATGTAGGAAATTATGTTAACAGAATTATTAAGAAACTTAACATCTGAATTTGTATAAATATTTTTCTTCAAACTTTCAAAACATAACACACCAAAATTTTGGCTTCCGTACATAAGAGGAATTGCCATGAATGATCCATCAAAAGTTAAGTCTTCAGATTTTGAATATCTTTTATAACTATCTGAAGCAGTATCATCAATCTTAACCGGAATACCGGACAGTATAGCTTTACCAACTAAGGTTCCTGAAAGATCAATCTGTAATCCTTGTCCAACATATTTTAATGAAGTTTTATTAGTAACTCTTAAAGCTTCAAACTTTTGTTCAACAGGTTTAAAGTAAACAAAAACAAATGCATCCCATTCAATTAAGTCACTTAGCGCATTTTGCATTGATGAAAGAACGCCTTCTTCAGTATCAAAATTGGTTTCAGGTCCAATTAGATTTAAAAGTCCTTTTAATCGCTGTTGAGAAACAGAATCAGAATGTTTCTCTTCAAAGATTTGAATGATCATTGTAATAACTCTAACAAATCTTCCAAGCGAGTAAATTGTTTCGATTCCAAACTGATCACCAACTTTTGAATCAACAGCAATAATTGCAATCAATGAGCCTTCATAAAACAAAGGCACTCCCACAAAACTTCTGATACCCTGGGCTTTATCATAATATCTGATAACATCCGATTCAGCGGCAGGAGAAATATCGCTCAATAATTCTGGTTCTCCCTTTTGAACTATTTTACTTAAAATATCATCTTCAATATCAAATTTTCTTTTTGCAATTTCATTCGGCGCAGCAGAAACAAATTTTTCAATTGTTAATTTTTCTTTTTTCTTATTGTACCAAAAAAACACCGCTGTGTGTGCTGAGTAAGCATCTTTAATTACAGTTAGCATTTTTTCTAATGCAAAAGTAAACTGTCCATCGTGTCCAATTTCAGGGGGTAAAGATTCGTTTGCAATTTCTTCAAAACGTTCTCTTAAATCAGGTGGAATTAGGGTTGTCTTAGGAGCTTTAAATTCAGGATTGTAATTATCTGAAGTGATTACTTCAACTTTAGAATTTTTAGATACGATTTTAAATGATTCATCATGATCGCTTATCGGCGGGAGATTATAATCATCATCAATATCATCTTTTTCATTGATCGAATATCTTCCATCAAATCTAACGGAATCTCTTAAAAAGATAATAAAGGCAACGTAGATTATCATTACTGCAATAGTAATAACACGTATAAGCAAATCATCTGTAACAAAAAGAAGAATGGCAAGAACGGGCACTAATAAAAATATAAGTATTCTTTTTTTTTGTCTTTTATCCATTGGAAATAATTCTTACAGATGATTAATACTTAGTTAATATATATCTATGTTAAAAAAATTACAAACTCTGTAGCAAAGATATAAACTATTTAATAAAATAATGCGGTAAGCAGTTTTTTAATTTCTTTATTTCCTGTGCCTTTTATGGATGAGAAGTAAAATAGATTTTCATTTAAAAGTAGTTCCGGAAAAAATTCTATAGCCATTTTCTTAGCTTTTGAAAATTCTGATTGCTTCAACTTATCAGACTTATTTAATAAAACTATGTATGGAATGTTTAATGATCTAAGCATATCATTAAGTTTTACATCTAACTCTGTTGGTTTGTGGCGGCTATCGATTAGATGGATTGTTAATTGTATATGACCGGAATTTGAAAAAAAATCATTTATCAAACTGCCCCATTTTTTTCTTTCAGATTGACTGATTTTTGCATAACCATAGCCGGGTAAATCTACGATATAGAATTTTGAATCAATGTTATAATAATTGATGGATCTTGTTTTACCGGGAGTTGAACTTGTTTTAGCCAGATTTTTTCTATTAAAGATCGAGTTGATAAAAGAGGATTTTCCAACGTTTGATCTCCCACAAAGC
>JAGOXU010000281.1 GCA_018059515.1 Ignavibacterium sp. | reverse complement strand
CATTAAAGTTATTTCAGAAATTATTAAAGAATATAATTCTTTAAAAAAGTAGTTAATCAAAAACTCAGATTAAAATCTTTAACTGTCTCGATCATTGCAATGTAGTTTTCTAACTTAACATATTCCGGTATTGAATTTCCTGATCCGACACAATAACCGCCATTTAATCCGACTTGTTCAATATTTTTTTTAACACTATTTCTAATTTCATCAACCGAACCACGCGCAAGTAGATCAACATCAATATTGCCTATAAGACATAGCTTATTTCCATATCTCTGTTTTACATCCGCAATGTTCATTGCTTTGGGTTCAATTGGATGAATGGCGCTAACTCCGCAATCGATTATTTTATCCATAACATCAAATAAAATTCCATCAGTGTGATAAATTAACGGTTTGTTATGCTGTTTTGCTAAATCGCCAATTTTTTTTAACCACGGGAAAAAATAATTATCCAAAACATTTGGCGAAACGAGCAAGCTGTTTGTATATGCAATATCATCGCTGTACCAAATTGCATCAATAACATCATGTTGAGCAAAATATTCAAACATGCTTAAAACAAGATTTCCCAAACGATCATTTAAAGTTTTAACAAGTTCTTCATTTTCAAACAAGGCTAATGAGAATGATTCAAATCCCATCATCTCCCATGTCATAGTAAAAATATCACCATACTGCCCAACAACTCCTAAGCCATCCGGCAAAAGCGCTTTTACTTTTTCAAAGTTTGTGTAATCAAAATCACTTGATGCTGGAAATTTATATTTTTCAAAGTCATCAAAATTATTAATTACACCATTGCTTTCAGAAGCCCATTTTCTAAAGATCGTTCCATCATCATTGTATGAAACATGGTTATCTAAACCAATTTTTAAGGGATTGAAATCAGCTTTTGGTTGAAGTTTAACATAATCGTATCCGGCACGCAGCCAAAATTCAACTTCATCTTCAAGATCAATTAAACTATGACCAATAAATTGCTCTTTGATTTTGGGATGAACTCCAAGTTCAGCAAGTGGAATATATTTAACTTTTTCACGTTTAAGCGTTTTTAGAAATGCATTAATATTTGGAGATTGTATCATCTTCAATTTGGAGTTTGTTTGTTTTAGCAAAAATAAAAAATATTTATTTCAAACTTCTATTGATTTTATAGTTATAATTCAGCAATTTCAATACAACTAAAACAATAATATGAGAAATGCTATGTTTCGTGTTATTTTATCCTTTGTGTTAACATTGTTTTTATTTGCAAGTTTGATTGGAACCGCAAATATTATGTTTGAATCATCAGCCGCAAATGATAAATATGTTACAGCCCAAGTTTCAGAAAAAAAGGATAATAGACTTTCCATTAAAGAAATTGAATCAGTTACTGCGACGAGTAATTATCGATTTACTTATGTAAATGCACTAAGGTAAAAAATTAGTGCTTTGTTTGACTGTGTAATTTTATTCTCATCCGCTCAATCTGCCTTTTATCAATTTTTGATTTTCATAAACCGGTTTCCCAATTATAATTGCCTCAGAGGTAAAAATATTTCTTAGAATTATTTCTTGTAAATAGTTTTGGAATATTTTATATCTTCCTCTCAATAGTGCTCCTGGTTGGTTGAAGACCCGGTCGAAAGATCGGGTTTTATTTTTTACGATTTTCTAAATAACACTCCAGAACCTATTTTTATCCTCAAAATAAATTATTGTAATGAATTCTGAAAACATAAAAAATATAAAATTAGAAATATCAAAAACTTTCAAGTTAGCGTATCCCGTCATCATAGGGCAGCTTGGTGTAATTATGATGGGAGTTGTTGACAGCATAATGGTTGGCAAACTTGGATCAGTGCCTCTTGCTGCAGCCTCGCTTGGCAATAGTTTAATATTTTTAATTTTGATAATTGGAATTGGAAGCTCGGTTGTTGTTAGCCCAATTGTTGCAATTCTTGTGGGCGGTAAACGATTTTCTGAATGTGGAGTTTATTTCAGACAATCACTTTTGGTAAACATCGTTCTATCCATAATAATGGCTGGGATTATATTAATAGGAATAAACTATATCCAATATTTAAATCAACCAAAGGAAGTAATCGAACTTGCGATTATTTACATGACAATTGTTGGACTTTCTGCAATCCCATTAATGCTCTTTCAGACTTATAAACAATTCATTGAAGGTTTATCGATAATGAAACCTGCAATGATAATTGCAATTCTTGCAAATATAATTAATGCTTTTGTTAATTGGATATTAATATTTGGCGAACTCGGATTTCCAAAGCTTGGATTAGCTGGTGCAGCGTGGGCAACTTTTTTATCACGTGTTTTTATGGCTGTTGTTATAATGATTTATGTTATGCGAAATCAAAAATATAAACAGTACGATGTAACTTTTCATTTTCGCGGAATCAATATTCCCGTAATTAAAAAACTTCTCAGCTTAGGTTTGCCAAGCGGATTTCAGTATTTCTTTGAAGTCGGAGCTTTTACATTTGCCGTTATTATGATTGGCTGGATTGGCGCAAATGAACTTGCTGCTCATCAAATTGCAATTAACCTTGCATCTATTACTTTTATGGCTGTACTTGGAATATCACAAGCGGCAAGTATTCGTGTTGGCAACGCAATGGGTGAACAGAATATACCAAATGTTCGTAAAGCCGGATTTACAGCAATTGCGCTTGGCGGCGGAATTATGTCTCTCGCAGGAATAACTTTTATTCTATTACATAATTATTTACCAACTCTATACATTGATGATGAAGCGGTGATTTCAATTGCTTCAAGATTAATAATTATAGCAGCGCTGTTTCAACTTTCGGATGGAACTCAAGCGGTCGGAATCGGTGTGCTTCGCGGCTTAACAGATGTAAAAGGTCCAACAATTATAACTTTTATTGCCTATTGGATAATAAGTTTACCAATTGCTTATGTATTAGCCTTTTATTTTAATCTTGGAGTTGATGGAGTTTGGATTGGACTGCTAATCGGATTAACTGTATCAGCAATCCTTTTAACCTTTCGATTCAATCATAAAAGTAAAAAGATAATTCACATTTAAAAATCATAATCATAAGTTGGATCATCCTTTATCTGAATTACTTTTTCATCTTCATTTATAATTTTGTCTGATGTATTTGAAATTTGTTCATACAATTGTTCTTTAGATAAATAATCCTTTAGATAAAAAACTCGCACCTGATTGCGATGTTTAACTAACCAATTCAAGGTGATTTTCATTTTCTCCAGATCCTCATCAGTTGGATTTGAATCTGATTTAATTGTTTCGCTGTAATAATCATCAAGTGCCTGTTCAAAAGTATCTTTTTTATTGTGCAGATATTTTTTGATATAAAATTTTCCTTCCAGCATCAGCACATAATCATTTTCAAATCGTGAAATTATTTCAAACAAAACATTTGCACGATTTACAGGTTCCGCAAGTATTGATGACTTATGTGTCTGATCTAAAATAAAATCCACCAATTGTTTAATCTCAGCAGCCTGCTCATACTTTTGCTTCTCAGAAAACTTTTTCATTTTATTCAATAGTCTATCTACAGCAAATTGATTTTTTCCGTAAAGAAAATCATAGACTTTTTCTAATTCATCAGAGTAATCAATTTTATTTTTCTCAATATCCACACAAGGTCCGGTACACCTATGAATATCAAACAGGAAACAGGTTTTACCCTTTTTAAATTCTTTATCATCACATTCTCTTATTGCAAAAGCTTTGTTAATAAATTCAAGAATCTCAACAGCTTTTTTTCGTGAGATGAATAATCCAAAATAAT
>JAGOXU010000280.1 GCA_018059515.1 Ignavibacterium sp. | reverse complement strand
CTGTGGTAGCAACACCGTATCGAACAGATGGATTAGCAGTATAAGATTTTAAAATATTAAAGAAGGTTGAATCGCCAACAACGCCTCTAAGCATATGCAATACAACACAGCCTTTTGAGTAAGTTCTATTGCCATTAAAAATTTGGTTAACATTACTAATATCCTGTACCCAAATAGTACCGACTGCATTTCTTGCGCTGCTCATTTCACTTGCAATGTAATTATCATAAGATGTTTTACCGTACCAGTTTTCATAAATTACACCTTCACCATAAGTAGCAAATCCTTCGTTTAGCCAGATGTGATGCCAATCTTTACAAGTGATATTATCACCATACCACATATGCGCAAGTTCGTGTGCAATCAAACCATCGCTAAATCCGCCCATTGAAGAAATTGTTTGATGTTCCATTCCGCCGCCCCATCCAAATTGTGCGTGTCCATATTTTTCATTTATAAAGGGATACTGACCAAATTGCTGCGAATAAATTTCAATCATATTTGGAGTTTTATTTAGCTGAGAAATATTTGAATTTAAACTTCCCGGATAAAGAAAATGATTAATCGGCATAGAATCCGTTGGACTGTAATGATAGTAATTAGTGTATTCAGCATAATTAGTTATCGCCATCGATATCAGATATGGTGCAATCGGGTAACTGCTTTTCCATTTATAAGTATGTGTCCCATTTCCATTTGTAACTATTCCCATCAACTTACCATTGGAAACAGGAATTAAACTTGTACTGACTGTAATCCAAATATCTGCAGAATCAGCTTTATCTGCAGGAGTATCTTTAACAACCCACCAATCCTTTGCACCGTAAGGTTCGCTCAAAGTCCATATAGCAGGATTACCACCTTGAGAACTAAATTCAAAACTACCAAATCCACTTGAGCCAGGTGATCCGTGATAATATACTATGGTTGAAAATACATCACCCTGATTAAGCGTAGTGCCTAAAGATATATTTAAAGTATTTGAACCTCTCGAAAACGAAGCCGGTATGCCATCTACAAAAACAGAATCAACAATAAGCGGATTAGTAAGATCGTAATAGATTTCTGTTACACCTGCTTCTACAATTTGCGCTTTACAAGTTACGTTACCCGAAATCGTTTGGGATGTATGATTTACGGTTATATCAAGTTTATAATATTTAACATCGTATTTCTGATCGCCGGGATAATCAAAATCAGTAAATTTTTGCAAGCGATTATATTGTGCTTTCTTTCCGATAATACATTGTTCCGCACCGCTCTGTGCAAAACCAAATCCTGTAATAAATAAAAGTAGAAAAATTATTTTTTTCATTTCTTTCCTTAATGTTTAATGTGTTGCTGCTTAAAATAAATATAAGTTTAATGAATGCAAGGATAAAAATTTATGTTAATTAACTTCCTGAATTCTGCAGATTGACTTGAAATCGCAAAAGCGGCAAACTTTGTTTTCTCTGTCTTCAAGTATTGAAAGATTAAATTTTCCGTGCACAATTTTATCCACATAGGCTGGAATAAATTCATTGCAAATTTTTATCAGCTCTTCGTTAGATTTTATTAACTCCTCTTCTGTTGGATTTCTTGAACTGCTTATGTGAATTTTATGTTCGCCAAAATCTTTATTACTAAGTTTTAATGAATAGATAATTGCCGCAAGAGGATTAAACTCTTTTTTCAATTCTGCTTCAATCATTTTTTTTGATGCATAAAGATAAAGCGGCAGTTGAAGTGATAATCCCATTTCAAGTTCTTTTTTTGCAGGTCGCCTTCCACTCAACTTGTAATCAATAACTTTGTAAGTGTTTTCATCGGATTTAACATCAACTCTATCTATTTTTCCGCGAACTTTAACATCGCCGATAAGCATTTCATCAACTTCATCATCTTTTTGATTTTTAAATTTTCCAAAACTCATTTCAAAATATTCCGGTTTATATCCTTCTGTATTATTTCGTTCTTCTTCCAAAAATTTATATAAGATTGATTTTTTTCGATTACCCCCAATACCAAGTATTTTTTCTCGTTCAAAAAATATCAGTGATGAATTAAGTCTTAGCTTATCAAGTTTCTGTTCAGCGATATAAAAAATCATTTTTTCAATTTCTTTAAAAATCTCATCACTGCAGCCTGATATTATAAATTGTTTTTCATTTATCGTTTTATAAAACTCATAAAGAATTGAGTGAATAATGCTTCCAAGCTCAAACGACTCCAACTCTTCATTCGGCTCTTCAATTGTTTCAAGCTGCAAAATCCGTTTTAAAAAATATTGGAATGGACATTTAGCATATTCCTCAAGCTGTGATGCTGAATATTGTTTTTCTCTTTGTTCAGCAAGTTTAGTTTTTGCTTCATCAGAAATGTTGATCGAAATATCTCCTGTATATTCAGATTCACCAAATGGATTTTCTAATCTTAATTTATCTACACTTAAATCTTTTTTAAATTTATCAATATCAATTCCAAATTTTATAAATTCATCTTTATCAATATCAACATCCAAAGCCGCAGCGTATTTCATTAACTCAACTTCGCTGTAAACAAGATTTGCATAATCTTTATTTGATTTTTCCTTAATGATAAAAAGCCGCTGCAAATCTTTAACAAAGGTGGAAGGAGTAAATTCTTTTCTCTCATCAGCAAAAGAGTAAGAAAGATAAAGCGTTTTTTTTACGCAGCACAATGTTTGATAAAAATGATAACGATCTTCAAGTATGTGCCTGTATTCATCTTTTCGATATGAACCTGAAACAAATATTTCAGGCTGGTAGCGTGTTGGAAATTCACCATCGACTAAGCCACCGATAAATACATAATCAAAGTTTAAGCCGCGAATTTCATTTACTGATGTTACAAGTACTCCGCTTGCGTGTCTTTCTTTAATATTGTAGCGCGTAAATTGAAGTGCAGTTTTTATTTGCGATAAGAAAAAACTTAACGGAAGTTTTTTATCAGCACCATTTTCATCAACAAGTAAATCAAAAAGCTCATCGAGTGTTTCAAGAAAAACCGTGATTGCTTTTACATTTTTTTCAATATACTGTTCGTGATCATTTATAATTCGTTTCGGTAAATCCAAAGTGTAAATAATTTTTCGTAGCTCAGTTTTAAAATCATAAATAGATTTTTTCTCTTTAAACGATTTTAATATTTCAAATATTGATTCAATATCATCCTTTGCTTTTTCATAAAACTCAATTGGTAGAAAGCGATTGTCTTCATCATCATTATTAAACTTTATTTCTTCAATAGTTCTGCTTATAGAGTCTATCCAGTTTCCGTAACCGGAAACTATTTTAAGATTTGATGAAACACGAAGCAGATTTGAGAGATCAATCGAATTGATTTTTATCCATCTGCCTGTTAACGCGCGAAAAATATTTTTATAATAAAAATTGTTTTCAAGTATTTCTAAAAAATTTATTAACGCTATTACAGGCTGAGATTCATTAAGTGCATATCTATCAGTTAAATTAAATGGGATCCCGTATTCATTAAAAACATCACGTATAATAGCCGAGTGATCAGATATCAAATTAAATGCAACTGTAATCGAATCAACATCAACATTATTTTTTGTAATAAGTGTTTTAATTTCTTTAGCAATTAATCTTATTTCTTCTTCAGGCGATTGAGCATTAATCTTAATCGTTTCAATTTCGCTTTGTTTTGGTAGGTCATTTTCATTCAATAAAAATAATTTTTCGCGCACTCTTTTTTGATAATCGTTAAACTGGACTATTGATGTGTCTTCAACTTCAGCAAATCCTTTTGTCTTAAATTTTTCATAGCAGCTATCAAG
>JAGOXU010000095.1 GCA_018059515.1 Ignavibacterium sp. | reverse complement strand
AAGCTAAAGGCACAACACTTGGTGCGGATAATGGAATTGGTGTTGCCTGTGCTCTTGCTGTTCTTGAAGATAAAGATATTGAACATGGTCCTATAGAATGTTTATTTACTCTTGATGAAGAAACCGGCTTAACTGGTGCATCAAGCTTAAAGAAAGGCTGGCTAAAAGCGGATATTCTTATAAATATGGATTCCGAAGATATTGGTACTATATTTATTGGATGTTCAGGCGGAAAAAATTCAATTGCAACAATTAAATCTAAACCGGAAAAAACACCTAAAAATTATTCAGCTTTCGAATTAAAAGTTGCTGGATTAAAAGGCGGACATTCCGGTCTTGAAATACATGTTGGAAGAGGAAATGCAACAAAAATTCTTAACAGAGCAATCTGGAGTTATTCTCAAGAAAATGATATTCGTCTGGCTGAGATAAATGGCGGTAACAAACACAACGCTATTCCGCGTGAAGCATTTGCTATTGTACTTGTTCCAAAGAATGATGAGAAAAATTTCAAAAAATTTGTTTCAAAGTATAATGAAACGGTAAAAGCAGAATTTGTAACTGTTGATCCAGGATTAGTTGTTTCAACGGAAAAACATGCTGTACCGGAAAAAGTTATGGATGAAAAAACACAAAAACGTTTGGTAAATGCTTTATATGCAATTCCACATGGTGTAATTAAAATGAGCAATGATATTCCAGGCTTAGTTGAAACATCAACAAATCTTGCAGTTGTGGAAACAGTTGGTAAGAACATTAATATTGTTACAAGCCAGCGCAGCCCTGTTGCATCACAAAATGTTGATATCACAAGTATGGTTACATCAGTTCTAAATCTTGCAGGTGCAGATATTAGTTACGGTGATGGTTATCCGGGCTGGGCACCTGATATTAATTCTGATATTTTGAAAGTATTTAAATCAACATTTAATCAGATGTACGGTAAAGAACCTGAAGTAACTGCTATTCATGCGGGACTTGAATGCGGAATCATAAAAGAAAAATATCCTGAAATGGATATGATTTCATTCGGTCCTACAATGCAGGATGTGCACTCACCGGATGAAAAATTGCAAATATCAACTGTACCGGAATTTTATAATCAACTAAAAACTGTTTTAAAAAATATTCCTGCAAAATAAGTTATTTGACGTATTTACATTTAGAGCAGATACATTTAAACAGTATCTGCTTTTTTGTTTTGCTAGCAAATTAAAATTAATCAAGTTGTCACGTTGAGCTTGTCGAAACGTGACATATAGAAATATAAATCAGTCTTCGACAGGCTCAGACTGACAAAAAAAGTATATTATGAATACAACAGAAATTTCTTTAAAACCACAGCCATCTGCATTTTTAAGGTGGAGTGCTCTATTGTTAATTAGTTTAGCAATGATGGGCAACTATTACATTTACGATAGCATAAGCCCGCTTGCTGATTTATTAAAAACACAACTTGGATTTTCAGATTCAAACATCGGCTTGTTAAATGCCATCTATTCCTTTCCAAATATTATTATGGTTCTTATTGGTGGATTGATTATAGATAGAATTGGCACAAAAACATCCGTGCTGATTTTTACTACACTCATCGCAATTGGTTCAATAGTTACGGCAATTACCG
This sequence comes from Ignavibacterium sp., assembly GCA_018059515.1. Taxonomy (GTDB): domain Bacteria; phylum Bacteroidota; class Ignavibacteria; order Ignavibacteriales; family Ignavibacteriaceae; genus IGN3. Next base: position 10,764 of record JAGOXU010000095.1, on the reverse strand, counting down.
GCAACATCTGGATTATGTCTTCGGGAAGATTAATCTTTGGACTTGGTGCAGAATCCATGATAGTTGCAATCACTACAATTGTTGCAAGATGGTTTAAAGGTAAGGAGTTATCATTTGCATTTGGATTAAATCTTACTGTTGCAAGGCTCGGTTCTTTTCTTGCTCTTAACTCTCCAAGCTGGGGTAAAAGTTTATATGAATATTGGCAATCACCGCTTTGGATTACAGTTGCAGGCGGAGTGTTTGCACTGATTTGTGTTGGATTATATTTCTTGCTTGATATTTACGCAACTAAAAATTATGATCTTCCAAAAGAAGGTGAACAGGATGCAGTTTTACTTTCTGATATTCTAAGAATTAAAGAATCTGCAAGATGGTACATCTTTGCAGCGATTGCAGTTGTTGTAATAATTCTAACAATTGCAATGCCTGATAACTGGTCAATCTATTTAATTGCCTTAATTGTTGCGATGTTGTTTCTTTTCTTAAAAGCAAAATCATTTTCAACATCGTTCTGGTATATAACGGCATTATGTGTAACATTTTATTCTGCAATGTTCCCGTTCCAAACTTTTGCCATTAAATATTTTCAAGAAGCACACGGCACAACGCGCGAAGTTGGTGGAAATCTTTCCAGCATCTTAACACTTGCGGCTATGGTTTTTACTCCGCTGTTTGGATTACTTGCGGATAAAATCGGGAAGCGTTCTTTGTTAATGATGTTTGGTTCGTTACTTATAATTCCGGTTTACTTAATGATGGCTTATCAATTTGGCAAACCTGCAGTTATGGGTGAAAGTGATTTTATTTATTTAAGTTTTAAATTTTTTGATATCAACGCAGCGATCCCAATATATTTAATTTTACCAATGGCTATGATGGGAATTGCTTTTTCACTTGTGCCGGCAGTTATGTGGCCCTCAGTTGCTTTAATTGTTGATAACTCTAAACTTGGTACAGCATACGGATTGATGACTATGATTCAGAATATCGGTTTATTTGGATTTAATTTATTAATCGGTTTTGCAAATGATTATTCAGGTGCAAGTGCTTCAAATCCGGGGGGATATACACCAGGAATGTGGATATTTTCCACACTCGGATTTTTAGGATTGATTTTTGCATTCTTGTTAAGAAAATCTGAAACTGGACCAAACGCTCACGGACTTGAAAAAGGAATGACAAAATAATTTTTTAATTAACATCGGCAGGGGATCAAAATCAATTCATCTAATCGGAGAGAATATGAAAAAACTTTCTACTGTACTTTTTGTGTTATTTATGTTTGTTAACTCTTCATCTTCTTTATTTGCCCAAAGTGCGTGTTGTGGTTTGGATTATTTGGCGGGAGTTCTATTGCAATCGGGTGTTAGTTTTGGCTATGGTGCACAGCAGTTTTCTGCGGCAGGTTTAAATGATTACATAAAGGTTTACAACAATAAACGCCCTGCACTTACAAAAAAGATGGACGATTTTGGTTTTGCACATGGCTGGAGAGCCGGTGTAAATTTAATTCAGTTACAAGATGATCGTATGTTTTACGGGCTGAGTGTTTTTTACCAGCAAATTAAAGAAAAGCATGAGGCGGCAGCAACGTTGCCAAATAGTATTCTTGCAAAAAGAGAATATGATTTAACATTAATTTCTTACGGAATAGGGGTTTCATTTTCTTATGTAATTAATAAAAGTTTTGATTTCAAAATTGCTGATGTAAGAGTGAATTGGAATAAGGCAAACTTTATAAATAGATATACAGAAGGTACAAATCCATCAACTGAACAAGTATTAAAAGATCCTGAAGCAAGTATTGGTGGACAGATAAGCACCGGTTTGGTTTACTTTCCATTGCCACCTTATATTTCCCTTGAAGCAAGTGTCGGATATTCTTACTTTTCAATTAACGAAATGCAATTTGAATCATCCGGACAGTTCCTTGCTAAAAATGAAGACAGCAATGAAAAAATGGAAAATTTTATCGATGGCGGAGGATTATTTGCGTTTGCTCAATTAAATATTGCAATACCCTTTTTCTAATAACTTGATTTATGCTCAAACTATTTCAAAAAATATTTTTTCTTATTCTGATTTTTTCATTTCCAATTCTACCGCAATCATTCGGATTCGGATGTCTGGGATTTGTTGGAGGATTTGGCGGCTACAGTCACCAGCAGTACAAGCCTGATGGACTTAACACTTATGCCGCTAACTTTAATTCAATTAACTCAGAATATATTGAAAATAAAATGAGCGATTTTGGTAAAGCCGGAGGTTACAGAGTTGGCGTAAATGTTTTTCGTGCAAAGTTTACCGGAATATTTATAACCGCAAAAGGTTACTATCAGCAGCTAAGCGAACAACACGATGCATTAGTTTATCAAACAGCAATTGGTATTGATTATAATTATGATTTAAAATTAAAATCATGGGGAATTGGTTTAGATATTGGAATTCCAATTAATTCTTTTCTCAGCTGGAAAATTGTTGATGGCAGTGTATTGTTAAACAGTGCTAAGTTTACTGAAACCATAAACTCTACACAGGGAACAAACGTAAATAAATACAATAACGAAAAAACTGAAATCGGTTACTCCGTTGGTACAGGATTTATTTTTGAGATAGTTAAAAATTATGTCAGTATTGAAGGCGTTGCAAGCTATTCCCAAATTACGATTGATAAAATGATTAATGAAGACGGCAGTATTTTAGTTTACAACCCGAATAAAATTTTAAGTTCCGAAAAATTTATAAATGCCGGCGGCTTTAATGCTGTTCTTCAGTTAAACTTAGGATTTCCATTATAGATATGAAATTAAAATATGATTCAATAAAAATATTTTAGTGTTGTTTTGTGTTTTCGGGAATTAGTGGCAGAAAAAATTTATTAATATAAAAGAAATACTATGTCTATAAAAAAACTTACCAAACTTGATTCGGCATCCGCAATTGCAATTAAAGATTGTATGGGTACAAAGAAGAATGAAAAAATTCTTGTTATCACAGATGAGTTGAAAAGAGAAATCGGTTTATCACTTCATGAAAATGCAATAAGATTAGGATACGAATCTTTACTTGTCGAAATGAAATCAGGAAAAATAAATGGAGAAGAACCATCGCCGGCAGTTGCAGATTTAATGCAAAAGTTTGATGTAGTATTTTGTCCAACAGCAAAATCATTAACCCATACAGATGCAAGAAGAAACGCATCAGCAAAAGGTGTTCGCATCGCAACTTTTCCCGGCATTACAAAAGATGTTATGATTCGTGGAATGAATGCAGATTATAAAACCATTTCAAAAAGAACAATTAAACTTGCAAATTTATTGGAGACAGGAAAAGAAATTCGAGTTACAGCACCAGCAGGAACAGATATTACTTTTAAAATTGCGGGAAGAAAAGCTTACGCAAGCAAAGGATTATTCCACGCACGTGGTGAAAGTGGAAATCTACCAACTGGTGAAGCATTTTTAGCGCCTGTTGAAGGTACTTCAAACGGTGTTTTTGTTGTTGATGGTTCGATGGCGGGTTTAGGTTTGATAAAAAATGCCAGCATCACAATTGAAGTTGAAAATGGTTACGCAACAAAAATATCCGGCGGAACTCTTGCTAATAAATTAAAAGTAATGTTGGACAAAGTCGGAAAAGATGCACGCAACATTGCAGAGTTTGGAATCGGTACAAATGATTCTGCAAAGCTAAGCGGAGTTTTACTTGAGGATGAAAAAGTTATGGGTACAATTCATATAGCGCTTGGCAATAATGTTTCTATGGGCGGCAGCGTTAATGTTCCAATTCATCTTGATGGTGTTGTTAAGAAACCTACAGTCTGGATGGATGGCAAAATGATAATGAGAGATGGAAAATTACTTGTTTGACTTTTACTGTCATTCCTGCACAGGCATAAATCTACCTACCAAAAATCAAAAGGGATTCCCACTTTCTCCCTAAGAGATGCTTATCGCAGTGGGAATGGCAAAAATCATATCTGAATTTTCATCAATGTAATGGTTTTTTAGTATTTCTAATTAGCTCCCCATTTTATATTTTTACACAGCAAAGAATTTAGAATTAAAAAGGAAAGTAATGTCGATATTGCCTATCACGGTTTGTGGTGATAAAATATTAAGAAAAAAAGCAGCAAAAGTTTTAAAAGTTGATGATAAAATTATCAAACTGATTGATGATATGTTTGAAACCATGCATAATGCAAACGGAATTGGTCTTGCTGCAAATCAAGTTGGGGCTAACAAACAAATTTTTGTTGTTGATATTTCTAAAGTTGAGGATTATGAGGACACCAAACCGCTTGCTTTAATCAATCCAAAAATAATTGCTAAGTCTGAAGAAAAAGTAATTTTTGAAGAAGGTTGTTTAAGTATTCCGGATCAGCGGGAAGATGTATTACGCCCGAAAGAAATTACAATTGAGTTTCAGGATAAAAATTTAAAAACTCACACAATTGAAGCTGATGATTTGCTTGCTCGCGTTATGCAGCATGAATATGATCATTTACTTGGAATTCTTTTTACAGATCTTGTGGATGAAGAAACAAAAAAAAGATTAAAGAAACCACTAAACAAAATTAAAAAAAGAAAAATTGAAGTTGATTACCCAATTAGCCAATCTGAAGAATACCGCTTAATGTAAATTGTAAAGGTTTTTAATGAAAATTATTTTTATGGGCACTCCTGATTTTTCAATTCCTTCCTTAAAAATTTTACTTAAAAATAATCACGAAATTCTTGCTGTTGTAACTACACCGGATAAAGAACGCGGACGCGGACAAAAAATTACTTTTACAGCAGTTAAACAATTTGCGATAGATAATAATATTCCTGTTCTGCAGCCGATAAAGTTGAAGGATGAAAGTTTTATTAACGAATTAAAAAATCTTAATCCGGATTTATTTATTATTGTTGCATTCAGAATTTTACCCAAAGAAGTTTTTGAAATTCCAAAATATGGTTCATTTAATTTGCACGGATCATATTTACCAAAATATCGCGGCGCGGCGCCTATTCAATGGGCTTTAATAAATGGAGACAAAGAAACAGGTTTAACAACATTTAAACTTGCAGAAAAAGTTGATACGGGAAATATTTATTTGCAGGAAAAAGTTGAAATAAATACTGCCGATAATTTTGAAACACTACACGATAGAATGAGTTTACTCGGTGCTGAACTTGTTTTAAAAACCGTTAGCTTAATTGAACATGGAGATTATGAATTACTTCAGCAAGATGATTCGCTCGCTTCTCCGGCTCCAAAAATTACAAAAGAAATTTGCTCGATTGATTTTAATAAATCTGCAAAAGAAATTCATAATCTGGTTAGGGGATTATCACCTCATCCGGCAGCATTTTTTATTTATAACAATAAAGTAATTAAAATTTACAAAACAGAAATTGTAGAAAGTATAAATCTAAAACCATTTGAATTTCATCAAACAAAAACTGAATTGATTATTGGCTGTGGAAAAGATGCTTTGCGAATTCTGGAACTCCAGCAAGAAGGGAAGAGGCGAATGGATGTTGAGGAGTTTTTAAGAGGGTTTAGATCTTTGTAAATGTGAATCTTATAACAATCTTATTGTTACTTTAAAGTTACAATAAGTCCAAATATACAGCCTATTGTAACTTATAAGTTACAGGAGCTAAGCTAAAACCATTCGAAATCCGGCAATAAGGAACGAGATAAACCAGTATTGAAAAGTTTTTAATTTATCTATCAATTTTAATGTAACCCAGAAAACTAAGATACAATCTCAGACTGTAAAATTTTATTTGAAGGGAATGAGTGCGGAAAATTTTGGAGAGCATTGAGTTTTCACTCGACACTAAATAATTGAATTTATTTTTCAGTTGTTAAAATCTGCTCAATTTGAATTTTATTGAGAGGTAAATGATTCTTTGAAATATCCCAGATAACTTCATAATCGATTCCAAAATACTCGTGCGATACTTTGTTACGTAGATAATACATTTCTTTCCGGGGTACTTCGGGATATTTAATTTTTATTTCATCTGGTAAGTTCTTTGCAGCTTCTCCAATTATTTCAAAGTTGCGAATCACAGCATCTACAGTTTTAGTATCATTACAGAATAAGTTCAAATCTAACCCTTCAAGATATTCTGCGATTCTGTTCATCGCTATAAGAATATCTTCAAGATAAAATAAATGTGAACGTTTCGTTTTACTAAATTTTAAACATATTGGATTTGATTAAGAATATTATTTTTTAATTGCTCTTTTAAAGCGTTCTTAGTTACTAAATCAATTTTCCTATTAAATATTTCTTCAAGAAAAATCTCAAGCGAAATTATTTTCCATCCAATCGGCTTTTCTAATTCAACAAGTATATCTATGTCACTTTCCTCATTAAACGTATCATCCGAAAATGAACCAAATAGACCAATGCGTTTAACTGCATACTCTTTTTGCAGCATAGGTTTTAATTCGTTTAGCTTATTGATGATTTCAGTTTTTGATATCATTGTTTATCCGTTTAGATGATTTTGCTCTTTCAAATATAGTATTTTTTATTTTAACGTGCAGTTATTTGACGGTGGGAATTAGTAATATATAATGTTATAAATGTTTTACAAGAACTGTTTGTTTTTTCTATTTTACTTGCTGTAACTTAGAAAATTAAGATACAATCTCAAACTGTAAATTTTGTTCGAAGGAAATGACGAAAGAGTGTATAGGAGTTTAATAGAGGTTTATGATTTGAGGTTGACGCAGTGGGGATATAATGAAGTTTTGAAAAGTAAGAATAGATGGACCTACTTTGATAACACATAACTATCATCAGAGTAATCTTATTTATGTTATGAGAAAAATGCCCAATTTCAAAAATTTCTTTTAATCTGATGTTATGTGAGTACCTACCTTCTCCATTAAATTGGATCCTCATTTTTTCTTCCGTCTGTTAAATTCGGCTGTCCATTCTTTCACAATTTTCGGAATACGGTCGACTACTTCTTGCCCGAATAATGCTTCAGTAAAAACACCCATATGCAGCATATCACAAATGCGACATAGATATGATCTGCCTAGTGTCCACCAGGTGAAATAATCATCAACCATTAGATAGTGATTAATCTTTCTTTTAAGAAAATTTCTCACTTCATTAAGTTCATATCCATCAAGCAAAGTTTCATATACTCCATCTGCTACTCTGCTTCCGAAAGTTGTTGTATAGTAATACTCTTTGATTTCCCAAATTGCAATTGGATTTATAACATTCGGAAAACTTCCGTCAACTCTGCGAGATAAACTGCGAACAGGGAAACCATTTTGTGTAAAAGCAGATAATTCCTTTGGGTCGTAGTTACATTCATAACCTTTTGCATTTGCTTCAATGAGCATGTTGATTATACAAGTAAAATATGCAGGTGCTTTTTTCGTTCCTTTTTGTTTATTCATTGGAAGCGGGCAAGTGGGTTTCAATTCCTTTTTTAGTTTGAGAAAAAGTTTTTTTGCTTTGTTCTTGTCCATTAAGATTGGTTCAACAGACTTGTTCAGAAAATTTGCACGATGTTGAAAATATTGAATTAGTAAACGACCGAAGGTGGTTAGCTTTTTGTCCGTAATTATTTTGTTGCTGTCTAATTTTAACTCTGTAAAAACATTTTCTATCTCTTCAATAGTCGGAACTTTAATTCGTGATGTATTTCGTTGTGTGTAACCAACCTTCTGACTGATTAACTTCACATTTGCCCAAAAATCAAGTGGTTGATTTAAAAATTTACGATTGGCTTTCATTAAATTTCTTTTCAAGTTCAGTGATAAATTCCATTAGATCAGTGTCAAGGCATTTACAAATTTCTCTCAACTCAATGATGTCGAGCCGTCTTTCTCCACTTTCGATCTTACTGATGAAGGATTGAGGAACATTTAATTTTGCAGCAAGGTCTTGTTGCGTCAAACCCAGTGAAACACGAAGTTGGTAGAGTTGCTCATGCAAAATTTTATGTTCTTTAATGTTGAATGTCTTTTTCACATTGGAAAAATAATATCCTAAATGTGCATAACCCAAATTAGGATAACAACACAGCATTACTTAATTTTATTTACAAAGATTAAATAGATATGCAACTAACCCTTGAAAATAAATACCGAACCTACTATCCGCCGAAGCAACAGCTTTTAAAATGGGTTGGTAACAAGCAAAGATTCGCTACTGAAATAACTAGATACTTCCCACTGGACTATGGAAGATATTTTGAACCGTTTCTTGGCAGTGGTGCAATTCTAGCTACTGTTGCTCCTCACAATGGTTCTGGGTCAGATACATTTAAACCTCTAATGGAAATTTGGATGATGTTGAAAAAAGATCCTAAGACACTTGTAGAATGGTATGCTGAAAGAAGAAAGCGAATAGGTAAAGAAACAAAAGGAGAAGTTTATGAAAGTATAAAAGCTGCTTACAATAAAAAACCAAACGGTGCTGATTTTGTTTTTCTCAGTCGTTCTTGTTATGGTGGAATCGTTCGGTTCAGAAAATCTGATGGTTATATGTCAACACCTTGTGGCGTTCATAATCCTATTCCCATTGAGAGTTTTTCAAGGCGTGTCAACGAATGGAAAAACCGTTTGAAAAATGTTGACTTTCAAAATTGTGACTACAAAGAAGCGTTTGGACAAGCGAAGTTTGGTGATTTTATTTATTGTGATCCTCCTTATTCACACAGTCAGTCAATACTATACGGTGCGCAAGATTTTCGTTTATCAGAATTATTGTCAAACATAGAAAAAGCAAAGTCAAAGGGTATCAAGGTCGCATTAAGTATTGATGGTCATAAGAAGTCAGGAAACCTGCTTTGCGATTTGCCAATTCCTGCTGATCTGTTTGAAAATGAAATTTATATCAATTGTGGTAGGTCAATGTTGAGAAGATTTCAACTTGAAGGTAAAACTTTAGAAAGTGAAGATGTATCGGATCGCCTGTTATTAACATACTCCGTCTGAAGTTGCGATGTTGTTATAGAATTTCTTATCACATAATTTTTTCGCGATATGGTGTAAATACTATTATTCAATAAGTTTTGCCTTCAAGTTGAATTTTTTTTCCTCATCAACAGTTGTACTCACAATCACTATCAGACCTATCTCTCTTTCATCAATCAAATCATTTCTTTAAAATTGTTACAACTAATTCTAAACAATGCGCATAAGATTTGAAATACAAAAACAACATTATTGAACAGATTGGTAATACTCCGTTAATTAAACTTAACAGAATTAATAAAGGATTAAGACCTCAGATATTTGCAAAATTAGAATCTGCAAATCCCGGCGGAAGTATTAAAGACCGTATTGGTTATGCTATGATTGCAGATGCTGAAAAAAATGGCGAACTAAAACCAGGTGGAACAATTATAGAAGCAACTAGCGGCAACACAGGAATTGGGCTTGCGCTCTCTGCTGCTGTTAAGGGTTATAAAACAATTTTTGTTGTAACTGATAAAGTAAGTGATGAAAAAATAAATTATTTAAAGGCTCTTGGTTCAGAAGTTATCGTAGTTTCTAACTCAGTAGATCCGGATCATCCGGAATACTATGTAAATGTTGCAAAGCGTTTAAATAAAGAAATTGTAAATTCTTTTTTTGCTTATCAATATTCCAATCCATCAAATCCTGAAATACATTATAAAACAACTGGTCCCGAAATTTGGGATCAGACGGATGGAAAAATAACTCATTTTATTTCGAGCATCGGAACAGGCGGAACAATTAGCGGTACTGGAAGATATTTAAAAGAAAAAAATCCAGACATAAAAGTTATTGCTGCTGATCCGCTTGGTTCAATCTTTAAACATTACAAAGAAAAAGGTGAGTTGATCAAAGGAACTCCTTATCTTGTTGAAGGAATTGGGCAGGATTGTTTACCGAAAAATGTTCATTTCCAGTACATCGATAAAATTATAAACATAAGCGATAAAGAATCTTTTGCTGCCGCACGCAGGTTAACAAAAGAAGAAGGTATATTTTGCGGTGGAAGTACAGGGACGATTGTTCACGTTGCTCTGGAAGTTGCAAAAGAATGTAGTGAAAATGATGTGATTGTTTTTATTGTTTGTGATACAGGCGAAAGATATTTATCTAAAGTTCATAATGTAGAATGGCTTAAACAAAACAGGATGCTTGAGCCTGAAGTCAGAACTTTACGTGATTTATCCGACATTAAAAAGCAAAAAGGATTTGAAGAAATTGTCTCGATTAAAGAAATGGATAAAGTTAAGGATGTGCTTGGTTTGATTAGCAAAACAGGATACTCGCAAATTCCGGTTATGGAAGGGCGACAATCAATCGGCTGCATTCGTGAAAATGTTTTATTGACCAAGTTAGTTGAAAATCCATTGCTTTATAATTCAGCAATAAAAGAAGTAATGGAAGAATCATTACCAATTCTTGAAGCAAAAACAGAAATTGGTGAAGTAAAAAAATATTTAAAAAATAATTCTGCTATTCTTGTTAGTGATTTTGGTTTGATTACTGATATTATTACAAGATATGATTTAATTAATTTACAAAAATAAGTCATTGCGATCCCGACTCGTCGGGAGAAGCAATCTGTAGAATAGATTGCTTCGTCGTTTTGCTCCTCGCAATGACAATTCAAAAGGAAAAACAATGGGCTTTTCAACAGATGCAATTCACGCAGGACAAATTCCTGATCCAACAACCGGAGCTGTAATAACTCCGATTTATCAAACTTCAACTTATGCACAATACGAGCTTGGCAAAAGTACAGGTTTTGAA
>JAGOXU010000279.1 GCA_018059515.1 Ignavibacterium sp. | reverse complement strand
TTTTGGAGAGAGCTGAATCAGGTTATCTTGTACGATTTCTATTATTTTGTTCTGAAGTTTTTGTTTCCCTTTTAGTTTCAGTTCTTGTATTTGTTTCGTTTCTTTTTACTTCAGTATTTCTGTTAACGTTTGTATTATTGTTCTGATTTCTCTGCTCAACTTTTTGTGTTTCTTGTTTCTGTTGTCTCTGCTCAATTCGCTGTGTTTCCTGTCTTTGTTCAATCTTACTTTCATTATTATCATTTACACGTTCTTGAGTGTAATTTTTTTGAACCCGAGTTGGAACCTTTACTTCTTTAGTATTTTTCAACTGCTCATTAGCTTTTCTCTGAATTTCAATTTGTTCATTCCGCTTAATTTGTTCGTTACGTTTTACTTCTTCGTTCTTTCGGATTTCTTCATTACGTCTTACTTCTTCGTTTCTTTTAATCTGTTCATTATTTCGTTTTTGAATTTCAGAGTTTCTTTGCTCTACTTCTTTTCTTTCCTGAACTTTTCTCTGTTCATCAACTTTGTTACGAGTATTATTATTGTTTGTTTCTTTTCTTGTGTCTTCTGTTCTTACACGGGTTTCAACTTTTTTATCCTCTCGTGATGTTTTATTCACCCCACGGGTTTCAACTTTTCTTGTGTCGTTAGTTTTGTCAATGGTTCTATCTCTGCCTAACTCAACTTTAGAAATCTCAAGCGTTGATTTTCTTTCGTTTCGTTCAATCTTAACATCCTTTAACCCGTCGCGAGAAATATCATCTCTGTTTGCAATGTAAGTTCTTATTTCACGGTTATTTTTATCATTATCCCTGACTTTAGTTCTCTGCATAGGATTACTATAGGTTACAATATTTCTCTTTTCAATATTTCTTCCGCTTCTGTCACGGATTCTATCAAAATCAACTCCATCATTTCTAACTCTGCCATCGTAATACGAGTAGTTAGTTCTCATCTTTGTTTTATTGTGAACTCTGTATTTGTATTTAGGTGCAACATAGTAGTTGTAAACATTACGATCACAGAAGTGATTATACTTTACATAGTTCCAATGATTGTAAGGAACGTAATAATCATAGGTATAATGTATTCCGATATTTATTGAGAACAATGCATAAGGAGATAATGGAGCCCAGCCGATATAATTATCATCATATCTCCAATCAACCCAAGCAGGTGCCCATTCATAATCAGGAATCCAAATCCATCCGTAAAAGTCATCATAGTACCATCTTCCATAATGATATACTATTTCACCAAAATCTTCATAAGAATCCCAGTACCAACCATAGTCTGTGTAAATCCATTGTCCCATTCTGTATGGAGCCCAACTTTTCCTGATCATTGTAGGACGCCAAACGGGTGTACCGAAACCAATTTCAATCCAGGTTCCGTATGGTGAGAGTGAAGTGTAAAAATATCCTCCGACTCTTTTTGCATAGTCTGTGTTTGCATCAGCGGTTGCTGATAAACTAAAAACTATTAATGCTGCTGCGATTATTAACTTTTTCATGACGTTCTCCTTTGTGTCTTGCTGTAATTGTCCAACGTTTGTGCCACCAAAAAAGCTTTTATTTTTATCGATAAAGGAAGTATTAAGAGTTGAATCGTATAATAAAGTGAACAGTTATGTATTTGCCGAATTGTGCAAAGCCTAACGTTTTATTTTGCGGTCTTTCCAAATTAGATTTCCAAACATTCCCATAAATCCGGATATTAAAATGTAAGGAACTTGTAAAACTTCTGTAATTAAAAATGGTTTTAAGATTTTTTGTTCGAATAATAATTCTACACCCTTTTTTAGTACAAGATACTCAGCAGATATTTTTATAATAAATGAAATTAAAAATGTTAAGAAAAATTTTGTTGATAGAAATATTCCGAGAATTGGTTGGATAATTAATGATAGATAAAAAAGAAAAATTAAAACGAGTTTAATCAGAAGTAAATTATCACCATAAAATAAACCTTTACTTGCCCATCTTTTTCGCTGATGATAAAAATCTTTTATTGTTGGATTTGCTTCTGTTGATACAATTGCATTTTTATCAAGAGCAAATTTGATTTTATAATTTGTATCGCGATGGATCTTCTGCATCAACAATTCATCATCACCCGAAGAAAGACTCATTTGATAACTAAATCCACCAACTTCTTCAAAAACTTTTTTGCGATATGCAATGTTAGCGGCGTTACAAATTATTGGGTTTTTAGCTCCGATTAATCCTGCACCTGTTATTACTAATCCAGCAAACTCTAATCGTTGCATCCTACTAAACAGATTTGAATCAGAAATAAATTCAACTGGACCGGAAATAAATCCGGTTTTTTCATCCATAAATTTTAAAAGATTTTTTAACCAATCATTTTTGTGGATACAATCTGCATCAGTTGTAACAATTATCTCACCTTTTGATTTTTCAATTCCAAATCTAATTGCTCTTTTTTTGTGTGCGCTAACGGAATAATCATTAGGAACAGAATAGATAAAAACATTTTCTTGTTTTGATAAACTTTCTAATAGTGTTAAAGAATTATCATCAGAATTATCATTGATAAAAATAATTTCAAATTTTTCTTTTGGATAATTTTGTTTTGTAAGATTTTCATAGGTCTTTAAAATATTTTTTTCTTCATTTCTAAATGGAATAATTACTGAAACAAATTCTTGTGGAATGTATTGTTGCGGGTTGCCGTAGAGTATATTCAATCCCAAATATATTTTTAGCAAAAATACTATGTAATGAATCGTAAGAATCAGAATGATTGCAATTAAAATATTTTCAATCATCATTTTTTTTGAGAAGTAGTATCATTCCTATTAAAGCAGGAATCAATACATTAATAAAGAATAAAAATATAGAAGCATTAAATCCTGTTGAAGCTGCCTCACCAAACTGCTTGATAAAAAATACAGATGCACCTTCCCGAATTCCCAATTCGCCCAATGAAACAGGCGGAATAATTGTTTTAGCAAACATCATAAGATTGCCAGCCCAAAAGTAATCCACAAAATTATTATGATTTGAAAATGCCGAGACTAGTAAAGAATACTGCAAAAGAAAACACAAATAAAAAAGTAATGAAACAACAAACATTTTAGTTGCATATTTTTTATCAAGATTGCGAAAAACTTTTAGTTTTTCAAATAACCAATTGAGTTTTACTGAATTTCTAAGCTTTGCAAAAAGTATGTTGTCCCAAAATCTATCGTTAAAAATTAAAAGAAAGAAAAAATAAAATAGAATGAAAAGAGTTATGAACAATCCAATTGTTAAATAATATGCAATGTGATAGTAGTAATGAATAAATAGTATGCTGGATATCGAACCCAGAAATACAACTATTAATAAAGGAAAAAATTTATCCAACAAAGTTGCAATCGTAACACGAAGCAGTGAATGATTCTTAAAAACTAAAGCGCGTCCAAAATATTCGCCTATTCGTGCGGGGGTAAAAACTCCTGCAGAAAATCCATAGAACATTGATAACCAAATTTTTGAATTATGATTTTCTTGCAGCACTATATTTGCAGTAATTTTCCATTTATAAAATTGCAAATAAATATTAACGAAGCTTAATAGAAATGCAGCGGCAATTAAATAAACATTTGCTTGTTTTATTGCCGTTACTATTTCCTGAAGATTTACAGAATATATAATGTAAATAAGTAACCCGGCGGCTATTGCAATTTTCGCAAATAAAATAATTGCAGATTTATAACGAGAGATAAAACTATTTTGCTGTAAATATTTTTTACTTGTTCGGTAGTCAAATCTATTGCTCAATTTCAAGAATATTTATTTTTAGACCTTCAGTACAATTTG
>JAGOXU010000278.1 GCA_018059515.1 Ignavibacterium sp. | reverse complement strand
TGATACAGAGGAGAAAACTAAAATAGAAATAACATCATACCGAAATGCAAAAGAACATTTTGCAGGCTGGCTCGGAATAGGTTTTGTTTTGCATTTGTTGGAGCTGTTAGCATCTAAAACAATATTAAGGAAACTGCCGTAATGTTCAAGTTTGCTAATCCGGAATATTTAATAGCTCTATGGTTGATTCCTGCATTGATAGTTCTATTTATATTGTTCAATCGAAATAGAAAAAGATTGCTTGACAAGTTTATAGAAAGAGAATTGTACAAATCAATCATTTATTCTTTCAGTGGAATAAAATCTAAAATAAAGTTTGGATTGATACTTACCGCTTTAACATTATTGATTCTTGCGTTTGCAAATCCGCAGGTTGGAACAAAGATGCAGGAAGTTAAACAAACAGGTATTGATGTTTATATTTTACTTGATGTTTCAAGAAGCATGCAGGCTGAAGATATCAAACCAAACAGACTTGAAAAAGCAAAGTATCAGATTTCAAATCTTATACAAAAATTACGCGGTGATCGAATTGGATTGATAATTTTTTCCGGCGATGCATATATTCAATTTCCATTAACGACAGATTATTCCGCTGCAAATTTATTTTTATCTGCTGTAGATTTTAATTCAGTTCCGCAGCCGGGAACAGCAATTGCATCCGCAATAAACATGGCTGTGCAATCATTCGATTCTGCAACAACGGATAAAGCAATAATCATTATTACCGATGGTGAAGATCACGAAGGCGATATTGATAAAGCTGTTGAAGATGCAACTGATAAAGATATTAAGATTTATACCATTGGTTTAGGCTCCCCAAATGGAGTTCCAATTCCTGTTTACGATAATCGCGGAAATGAAGTTGGATTTAAACAGGATAACACAGGGCAAACAGTTTTAACAAAGCTTGATGAAACTATCTTAAAAAAGATTGCTAATGATGGTAACGGAAAATATTATCAAGGTAATAATTATGAAGATTATCTTGACAAAATTTATAATGATTTATCAAAACTTGAACAATCGGAGTTTGGTGTAAAAAAAGTCACTGATTACGAAGATCGTTTTTATTACTTTTTAATACCGGCAATTTTGCTTTTGCTGATTGAAATTTTTATCAGTGATAAACGTTCACCGTTTTTTACAAGATTAAATAAAAAATTAGGAATTGAAGCGGAAGAAAAATGATTAAAAGTATTTTTAAAAATAAACTTTGTGAATTCTTAGAGCCTTTGAGACTTAGTGGCAAAAAGTTGTCTTTTAAAAATTGCCACAAAGACACAAAGCCACAAAGTTTCACTAAAGGATTCTTCAACATATTTACATTTTCATTGCTGATTGTTTTTGTATCTGTATTTAGTGGATTTGCACAATCGAACAGAAGTACTTTAAATGATGGCGTTGATAAATATGAAGAAAAAAAATATTCCGATGCTGAAGTCGATTTTAGAAAAGTTGTGGAAAGTGCACCAAAAAACTTTGAGGCAAATTTTAATTTGGGAACTTCTTATTACAAACAAGAAAAGTATGATGATGCTATAAAATCATTTCAAAGTGCATTTGAAAGTGCAAAGGACAATGAAAGTCGTGCAAAAGTTTTTCATAACATTGGCAATGCACTTTTAAAATCTAACAAACTTGAACAAAGTGTTGAGGCTTATAAAAACGCATTAAAGTTTAATCCAAATGATCAGGATACAAAATATAATTTATCTTATGCGCTTGAGATGCTGAAGAATAAAGATAAAGACAAGGATAAAAACGATAAGAATAAGAATGATAAAAATGATCAGAAAAAAGATGATCAAAAAAATCAGCAGAATCAAAATCAGGATCAACAGAATAAAGATCAGAATAAACAGGATCAGCAGCAAAATCAACAGCCTAAAGATCAGGAAGCAAAACAAGATAACACTAAACAGCCGCAGCAGCCTAAAGAAATTAAAATTTCAAAAGATGAAGCTCAGCGTATTCTTGATGCGTTAAAGAATAATGAAAAAGATTTACAGAAAATTTTGAGAAAGAAATCCGGCAAGGTTAAGAAAACGGATAAAGATTGGTAATGGTTAAATCAATTTTATTTGGGATGTTATTTTTATTTGTATCAGTTGGAAATGCACAATCATTTGTTGCAACTGTTGATAACAATAAAGTTGCGGAAAACGATCGCTTTGAATTACGTTTTACTTTTGAGGGAAAAAATCTTAACAATTTAAAAAATTTTAATCCGCCATCTTTAAAAGAGTTTAAAGTTCTTTCCGGTCCAAATCAATCTACAAGCATGCAAATTATTAATGGTGTTTCATCTTCATCATTAACTTTATCCTACATTTTATTACCTAATACAACAGGTACTTACACAATTGGCAGCGCATCAATCCAATCTGAAGATAAAACATTTACAACCGATCCTATAAAAATTAATGTTGTAAAAGGTTCGCAAAAACCTAAAGATCAATCTAACAGCCAAGTATCAAACGAAGAGATTGCAAAAAATTTATTCATACGTGCCACCATAGATAAAAACAAAGTTTATTTGGGTGAGCAGGTTACAATTACTTATAAGCTATATACACGACTAAACATTGCCGCACAAATGTCTGTTGATAAGCTTCCGCAGTACCAGGGATTTTGGGCGGAAGAATTGGAAACTGCACGCAACATTACGTTTAACAGGGAAGTAATTGATGGGCAGCAATACAGTGTAGGCTTGCTAAAACGCGCTGCTCTGTTTCCAAATCAAACTGGTAAGTTGGAAGTAACTCCGTTTGAATTAACAATTCCAATTCAAGTTCAAAAGAAGAAAAGTCAAAATAATGTTTGGGATGATTTTTTTGGTGATCCGTTCGGACGGTCTGAGGTTGTGGAGTATCAGGCAAAATCCAATACACTTAAATTGGATGTGATTCCACTTCCGGAAAATAATAAGCCTTCATCGTTTAGAGGCGCTGTGGGCAGGTTTGATTTTGATGTTTCCATTGATAAGCAAAAAACTAAAACTAATGAACCGATAACTTTAAAATTTAATATTTCCGGTTCAGGTAATATTAAACTTTTAGAATTACCGCCGTTTGAATTGCCGAATGGATTTGAAAAGTATGATCCTAAAATTGAAGAGCAAATTAATAAAAGCGGAAAAATAAACGGAACAAAAAAAGCGGAGTATCTTTTAATTCCAAGAATTGCCGGAAGCCGTGAAATTCCAGCAATTGAGTTTTCATATTTTGATCCTGAAAATAAATCTTATTATACAATAAAATCAAAATCATTTAATGTAACTATCGAACAGGGGCAGAGCACAGGAAATGATATAGCGAATCAACAAAATATTAATCAGCTTGAAAGAGATATTCGTTACATCAAAACAAATTATGATGATGTTGAAAAGCAAGATGGTGTGTTGTTGTTGAAACCAGGATTTTGGATTGCATCGATTACTCCTTTGCTTGCGGCGCTTGTTTTAATTGGTTGGAAGCGCAAACAGGATAAACTTTCAGGCAATCAGCAATTGCTGCGATATTCTAAAGCTGAAAAAGTTGCACGTAAACGATTTAAGACTGCAAAAAGACTTCTTGATCAGAATAATGTTGAATTATTTTATTCAGAAATATCTCAAGCATTGTTTGGATATCTTGAAGATAAATTTCATATCCCAAAATCTGAGTTTACACTTGATAAAGCTGCGGATGAGTTAACAAGAAGAAATATCTCTGCTGATTTTGTTGATAAGATGAAGACTAATGCACAAAAATGTGAGTTTATAAGATTTGCACCTTCTACAAATCCAGCACAGGCTATGAATGAAATGTACAACGCATTC
>JAGOXU010000094.1 GCA_018059515.1 Ignavibacterium sp. | reverse complement strand
CGATCTGTCCTTGAAGCTGAACCGGTTTTAATTTGACCGGCATTAGTTGCAACCGCGATATCTGCAATGGTCGTATCTTCAGTTTCACCGCTGCGATGACTTATTACACTTGTGTAACCATTTATTTTTGCAAGTTCAATTGCATCAAGTGTTTCTGTTAGTGTTCCGATTTGATTTACTTTTATAAGAATTGAATTTGCAACTCCAAGTTCAATTCCTTTTGCTAAACGATTTGTATTTGTTACAAATAAATCATCACCAACAAGTTGAATTTTACCACCGAGTTTTTCCGTCATCAATTTCCAGCCATCCCAATCATCCTCAGCCAATCCATCTTCAATTGAAACTATCGGATAATTTTTTGCCCAGCCAGCCCAGTAATCAACCATTTTTTCTATAGGAATTAATTGGTTTGGTGCAGATTTAAAAAGATGATAAGCATTTTTTTCTTTGATAAAGAATTCACTTGCGGCAGGATCAAGAGCAATAGCGATATCTGTTCCAACTTTGTATCCTGCTTTCTCAATCGCTTCTAAAATTACTTCAATTGCTTCTTCATTTGATTTTAAGTTCGGTGCAAATCCACCTTCATCACCAACTGATGTGTTATAACCTTTTTTAGCAAGTACAGATTTTAAAGCATGAAAAGTTTCTGCTCCCATTCTTAAAGCTTCTTTAAAATTTGGAGCACCGAATGGCATTACCATAAATTCCTGAAAATCAACATTATTATCAGCATGCTTTCCACCGTTAAGAATGTTCATCATCGGAACAGGCAATGTGCGGGCATTTACTCCGCCAATGTAACGATAGAGTGGTAATCCAAAAAATTCTGCAGAAGCTTTTGCACAAGCAAGTGAAACACCAAGCATTGCATTAGCACCAAGATTACTTTTATTATCAGTTCCATCTAACTCAATTAGTATATTATCAATTTCAACTTGCTCTGTTGCATCAAAATCTATTAATTCATCTGCAATTTTTTCATTAACATTTTCAACTGCCTTAAGTACACCTTTACCGTTGTAACGACTTTTGTCGCCATCGCGTAATTCACAAGCTTCGTGCTCACCTGTAGAAGCGCCGCTTGGTACGGCAGCTCTTCCCATAACTCCGCCTTCAAGATAAACTTCAACTTCTAAAGTCGGGTTACCTCTTGAATCTAAAATTTCACGTCCCCATATATCAACTATTGTTGTCATTTTAGCTCCTTATTCATAAGATTATTCGTAAAAAAAATAAAAAAATTAGTTGTCAAACTTAACTATTAGGATAAGAAAAAGAAAGAAGATTACAAGCCGTGGTTAAATGAAGCTAATTTGCCAATTCTCTAAAATCACTGCCTGAAGGATTTTGAAAAATTCGTAAATCAAACATAGGCACTACTGATAAAACGTGATCAAAAATGCTCGCCTGAATTTCCTCATATTTTGCCCATTCGGTTGTGTTTGCAAAAACGTAGATTTCGATTGGAATTCCTGTAGGACCAGGATCGAGATGACGTACAAGGAACGTTAAGTTATTTACTACATCCTCTCTTTGTCTAAGATAAGCCCTTACATACTCTCTGAACGTTCCTAAGTTAGTTAATCTTCTTCCATTTATAAGTTCAGATTCATCAATATTATTTTGTTGATTGTAAGTTTTAATTTCTTGTTGTCTATCATTTAAATACTCAGTAATTAATTGAAATTTTTTAAACCTATCAATCATTTCATCATTACAGAATTTTACGCTTGCAATATCAATAAATACTGATCTCTTAATTCTTCTGCCGCCGGTTTGCTGCATTCCCCTCCAGTTTTTAAACGAGTCTTCAATTAACTTGTATGTGGGGAGAACGGAAATGGTTTTATCCCAATTCTGCACTTTAATAACATTAAGTGAAATGTCAATTACATCCCCATCTATACCATATTTTGGTATTTCGATCCAATCTCCGGTTCTTATAAGATCATACGAATTTATTTGAATGCTGGTAACGAACGAAAGAATTGTATCCCTGAAAATAAGAAGTATCAGCGCAGAGGCTGCTGCTAATCCTGTAATAAGTGACCAAGGATTTTGTTGTGCTAATATTCCAATAATTGTGACACCTCCAATAACATACACAATCATTTTTATTAATTGCAGATAACCCTTAATTGGTTTGTCTTGTTTGCCGGCTTTGTTCTCGTGGATTTCATTAATTGCAATTATAGCCGCCCCTGCCACAGACATAAAAATAATTACAATCAGAATTTCTGCAGTCTTTTCGAATAAATTTTCTAAAGTAGGTATTAGATATGCATATTGGTAAAACACAATCACAGGACCAATGTATGCAACCCTTCTTAGTACCCTTTTATTCAGTAAGATATCATCATAAATATTCTTGGTTTTTTTAACAATCCTGCTGATAATTTTAAAAGCTATAAACTTAGCAGCTAAAAAAGACAGGTAGGCAAGAACTATAACCCAAAGAAACTTAAGGTTAGTATAAATAAAAGGATATTGCCTAATCCATTCCAGTATATCGTTTATTAAGTTTTCCATTGAAAAATATTTTTTTATTGTAATCAATTTAGCCTTATAAAAAAACTATTACAATTAGGCAGTTATTTTTGTTATCAAAACAAACTATCTTGCCATTAAAATTTTAATAAACTTTAAAACTACTTTTGCATTACGATACACTAATATTATTAATCCAAATAGCCGGATTACTTTTGCTTGCAAGACTTATGGGTGAAATTGCACAGCGGCTTGGGCAGCCCTCAGTAGTGGGAGAAATCTTTGCAGGAATTCTGCTCGGCCCAACTTTAGCAGGTAATATACCTTTGGTTGCAGAATATATGATTCCCACCGAAGATGGTAAAAACTATCTAATAATTATTAGTATGCTTGGTGCAATGTTTCTGATGTTTATAGCTGGAATGGAAACTGATATAAAGCTGATTAAACATCATTCAAAAAAAGCAATAAAAATTGCAGCTACGGCACTTATAATCTCGTTTGTAAGTTTGTTTTTGTACAGCCTCACAATTCCCGATAATCTTCTTGTTAATCCAAATGATAGATATGTGTTTGCAGCATTTTTAGCAATTACAATTTCGGTTTCTGCAATTACTGTTATCGCAAAAGTATTGATTGATCTAAATCTTATTAGAAGAGACTTTGGGCAGCTCTTTGTTGCAATCGGAATGATTGATGAAGCCGTGGTGTGGATTTTAGTTTCAATATTTATTGGATTTGTTGGTGGATTTACCGCAAGCATTGGCGGAGTATTTCTCTCATTTGCAAAGGTAATTTTATTTATTGTACTTGGTTTTGTTATCGGAAAATTTTTATTAAAGTACATCATCACTTTTATTCAGAATAAAATTACGCTGCGCTATAAATTTTTAACAATGATTGTAATTATAATGTTTGTTTATGGCGCTATTGCAACGGCACTTGGATTGGAGGCTGTGCTTGGAGCTTTTGTTGCAGGTATTACTATTGGACAAATTCCATATCTTTCTGATGAAACGATAGATAGACTTGAAAGCATAACCTTTGCTATTTTTGCTCCGATATTTTTTGCATCTGCCGGTTTGCGGGTAAACATACTTGAATTTACTGACCCTTCAATTCTTAGCTTAAGTGTTGTTTTGATATTGATCGCATTTTCATCTAAAGCTGTTGGCGGATATGTTGGCGCAAGATTTTTTGCAAAAAGTGATCATTGGACCTCAATGTTATTTGCTGTCGGCACTAATACTCGCGGTACAGTTCAAATAATTGTTGCAACCATTGGATTAACAATTGGATTAATATCTAAAGATATTTTTTCAATCATCATTTTAATTTCAATTATTTCATCCATCATTTCTCCAATTTTTTTAAAAATATTAATTAAAAAAGTGGAACCAAATATTGAAGAGATTAAAAGGATTAAACAGGAAGAAATTTATGAGGGCAGTATTCTATCAAAAATTAACAGAGTGCTTTTGCCCGTTAGAGTTAGAACTGATTTAACTCCTGAATCTGTTAAATCAATCGAATCAAATATTTTAGAAGCTATCGCATCAAAAAAAGATATCACCGTTACCTTGTTTACAATTACAAGTGATAAAGAAAAAAATAATGCTCAAACTTTTTTAGATAACATCGCAAAATCATTTCAAAAATCTGAAGTGAATAAGAAAATTGTTGTTTCTGATAACGCACTTGAAAAAATTCTTGAAGAATCTAAAAAAGATTATGATCTGTTGGTAATTGGAGCGACTGAAAAACAAAAACATGCGGGAATGGTTTTTAATGATTTTATAGATAACCTAATAAGATTTTCACCATGTCCTTCGTTAATTGTTCAAGGACATGCCGGATTTGAAAGTCATAAAAATAAAAAGATACTTGTTCCAACAGATGGTTCAAAAGCATCTAAGCGCGCAGCAGAAGTAGCTTTTGCGTTAACAACAAAGCCTACAGACGAAGTACATCTTTTGCGTGTAATTGAAGAAAAGACTACACTTGATGATTTTGAAACTAAAGATCACTTGATTGATAGACAATTTAATTATGCTAATGAAATTGTTAACAGCTTAAAATCAATTGGGGAATCTTTAAACGTAAATACATTTACTAAGGTTGTACTTGGTGTAAATCCAGAAACTGTAATTATTAAAGTTGCTAAAGAAGAAAATTTTAATTTGGTGATTATCGGCTCGGATGTTAGACCGGGTTCTGAAAAATTATATCTTGGTCCTCGTGTAGAAAAAATTCTTGCTAATTGCAGTTGCCCGGTTTTGGTCGTAAACTCTTTTTAATATATTCAACCTGAACCTTTCCAGCTCTATCACGATCTAACAATTAAAAATTTTTAAGAGTTTTTATGGATGCAAAAGATATTTTTGATAGGGTTTTAAATTCTAAATATTTGATTATTGAAGAATCAGAATTGAAAACTGTTTTGGATAATGCTGAGATAATAAGAATTGAAGACACACATCTTTCAGATTTTATCAGATTAATAAAGTATAATGGAAATCTATTATTCAAGAAACTACATTTAATAAAGAAAATATTGTTAGAAAAGTAAGTTCGATTGAAGCCGCAGATAAGTTTATTCAAGAACGATTAGATTTTTACGAGCGCAAATGGGATGGCTGCGGCTGTAAGATTGATTATTATGAATAGCACTTGTGAAATAGTTAAATTTTACTGACGAGATTTTAATAATATTCCAAATCAATTGTTAAATTATGTCCAAGTATATTATCATAAACCAATATCTGATAGGTTAAATGTAAGTTGACCAGTAGATTTTTGCCGATCATTACAACAATTAAACCAAATTAGCAATATTTAGTTACCTTGACATTCGTGCATCCTAAAATTAACTTTACGCGCTAAATCAATAACAGGAATGGATTTTGAGTAAAGAAAGCTCCGCATCCGGTGAGCAGATAAAAATATCATTAATAAAATCGGGTGAAATTCCTAAACACATCGCTATTATTATGGATGGAAACGGACGCTGGGCAAAAAAAAGAGGTTTGCCAAGAGTTGCCGGTCATAAACGCGGCGTTGATACTGTTAAGGAAATTGTAGAAGCTTGCAGCGAAATTGGAGTTAAGTATCTAACCCTTTATACTTTTTCCACAGAAAATTGGAAGCGCCCAAAAGATGAAGTTTCTACCCTTATGCAGCTTCTTTTAAAGAGTTTGCGCGATAGGGTAGATGAACTTAATGAGAATGATGTGCGTCTTACCACTATCGGAAATATTGAATCTTTGCCAACTGCAGTTCAGAAACAATTAAAATCAGATATTGAACGAACTAAGAACAACAAAAAAATGGTTCTTAATCTTGCTTTAAGTTACAGCGGAAGATGGGAATTACTTGAAGCAATTAAACAAATTGCAAATAGTGCCGTTGACGGTAAAATAAAAAACAATGATATTACTGAAGAGCTTGTGTCCTCATTTCTAACAACTAAAAGTATTCCTGATCCTGATTTGGTAATAAGAACTAGTGGAGAATTTAGGGTGAGTAATTTTTTGCTGTGGCAAATTGCTTATTCTGAATTTATAATTACAGAAACGCTTTGGCCGGATTTTTCTAAACTTGATTTGTATGACGCTATTAAAACATTTCAAAAAAGAGAAAGAAGATTCGGTAAAGTAAGTGAACAAATAGTAAAGAATTAAAGGAAAAAGGTCCGGAGAATGTTCATTTCCTCCCCATTTAAATTGCCTAAATATTTTTTAGTGTTTTTTATTTTGATTTTTTCTGCGGCGTTGTTTGCCCAGCAAAGAACAACTTACAAAATACTTGGTGTTGCTGTTGATGGCAATAAATCATCTGATGTGAATACAATTATTGTTTCATCCGGATTAAAAGTCGGCGATGAGATTCAAGTCCCTGGCGATAAAACAATCAATGCAATAAAAAACCTTTGGGCATTAAATATTTTTTCTGATGTTCAGATTGTAATTGATAAACAATTAAACGATGGGGTTTTTCTAATCATTAAAGTTCAGGAATATCCCCGGCTTGAAAAAGTTGTTTTATCCGGCAATGATGAAATTGATTCAGACGATATCGAAAAGAAAATTACATTCTTACGCGGCTCAATTCTAAAACCGCAGGATGTTGCAAAACTTATCCAACGTATAAACGGACTTTATGAAGAAGAAGGATATTTTAACACAGAAATAAAAGCAATCTATTACAAATATTTTAGTGCGGATACTATTGGAGATAAAATTTTTGTAAGATGGCAAAACACTACTGATCTATCCGATGAATATGAAGTTGAGTACAATGCTTCCGAAGGTAAATCTTCAGACCTAATAACAAAAATAAAAGAACGATTGCTTTTAAAGATTAATATTAAAGAAGGTGATGAAGTTAAGGTTAGAAAAATAGCTTTTGAAAATAATAAGGCTTTTGATGAAGACGATCTTAAGGGTGAAATGGATGATATTTCAGAAACAAAATGGTGGAAGTTTTGGGGCGGCGGAAAGTTTGATCCTAAAAAATATAAAAAAGATAAAGAACTGATTGTAAGTTTTTACAAAAAAAATGGATACAGAGATGCTGAAATAATTTCGGATTCTTTAATCTACTCTAACAATAAAAAAGATCTTAAAATTGTTATGAATGTTTATGAAGGTCCGCAGTATAAAATCAGAAATATAAATTGGGAGGGAAATACTGTTTATCCGGATTATGCACTAAATGAAAGATTAGAATTTACTTCTGGTGATGTTTACAATCTTGAAAAGTTTGAACAAAATTTACGCGGTAATGAAAAACAATCCGATGTTTCTGCCTTATATCTTGATAACGGATATCTAACCTTTAATCTGCAAACTAAAGAAACTAAAGTAGCTGAAGATTCTATTGATATAACAATTAGAGTTGAAGAAAGAAATCAATTTAAAATCGGACGTGTTGATATTTTTGGAAACGATAAGACTAAAGAAAAAGTAATTCGCAGAGAATTGTATTCTATCCCCGGCGATTATTTTAACCGTGCTCTGCTTTTCCGTAGTGTACAAAATCTTGCAAACTTGCAGTACTTTAATGTTGAGCAGCTTTACGGACCAGAGGGAATAACTACAAAATTATCAAGCGATAGTACAGTAGATGTTGGTTTTAAAGTTGAAGAAAAATCGAGTGATTATTTAAATGCTTCTGTAGGTTACAGCGGTAGTTTTGGATTTAGCGGCGCAATTGGTGTTACGTTAACAAACTTTTCTATGGCGGAACCATTTAGACTTGGCGGCGGACAGATTTTAAGTTTTAACTGGCAGTTTGGTGTTGGAAGTTTATACAGAACTTTTACTCTGGGTTTTACTGAACCGTGGATGTTTGATACTCCTACTTCCGTAGGCGCAGAACTTTTTGATACAAGACAACAGTACGTTTACGATCTTCGTCAATCCGGCGCTACAATAAGAGTTGGGCGCAGATTAAAATGGCCCGATGATTTCTTTTATGTGCAGGGTAGATTAAAATATCAATACAACAATGTAATTGAAGGACAAGGTTATTACCGGGAAGGAAAAAGCAATCAATTATCTGTTGGCGCACTTATCTCAAGAAAAAATATTGATAATCCAATTTTCCCATCAATCGGTTCATCGTTAATGTTGGATGTTGAACTTTCCGGTGGACCAGTTTTACCGGGCAATGTGGATTATTTAAAAATTGGTTTTACTGCGGAATGGTACAGAAGATTATTTAATACAAATAGATTAACACTCTACACATCTGCTAACCTTGGTTATTTAGATGAAATAGTTCAGGGCACAAACATTCAACCGTTTGAGTTTTTCTACATGGGCGGTAACGGTTTGATTATTGCCACAACTTCACTTAGAGGTTATGATGATAGAACAGTTGGTCCAAAAAATCCGGCTACCGGACAAGTTGTTGGCGGCAGAGTTATGGCAAAATTTGGTGCAGAAATAAGACTTTCTGTTACACAGGAACCAATTCCGTTGTGGTTATTAGCGTTTGCAGAAGCTGGAAATGTTTTTGAAAATTTTCAGAAAACAGATATTTTTGATCTGCGCCGTTCAGTTGGTTTTGGTGCAAGAATATTAATCAATCCAATTGGATTAATTGGGTTTGATCTTGGTTATGGTTTTGATAGAAAAATTACTGATGGAGAAGATCCAAGTTGGTTATTCCATTTTCAGTTTGGTAAAGGTTTTTAAACAAATTGTACAATCAATAAAGAACGAGGAAAATAGTGAAAAGTTACATTTTAGTGTTGGCATTTTTGGTTTTTGGTTTTACTTCATTTGCACAATCACCATTAAAAATTGGTTATGTAGATTCTGAAGTTATCCTAACTCAATTTTCAGAATCCATAAAAGCACAGGGCGATCTTGATGCTGTTACAAATAAATGGTCTGCTCAGTTAGATTCTATGACCTTAGCTTATCAGCAGTCTATCGCAGATTATCAGAAGCAAGCTGAAACAATGAATGAGGCAAAAAAGACTGAATTCCAGCAAAAAATTGTTAAGATGGAACAGGATATTATGGATTTTAGAAAAGCTAAGTTTACGCAAGGCACCGGCGAAATCTATAAAAAACAAGAAGCTTTGTTTGCTCCGATAAAAGCAAAAATTTATGATGCTATTGAAAAAGTTTCTAAAGAAGAAAATATGCAATTTGTGTTTGATAAAAGTGGTGATATAATTCTTCTTTATGCAGATTCATCTTTCGATATTACATTTAAAGTTTTGGATCGTTTAAAAAGAGGAAACTAATATTTAACAAGTTTCTAAATTCTCCCCATGTATTTTTGGGGAGAATTTTATTCTTTTATTTATAATGTTTTGCTAAGTAAAAATTAACAACAGGTTTTGCGATGAAAAAAATAATTATAATTTCATTTCTACTAATCACATCAACAATATCTTTTGCACAGCTTAAAATTGGTTATATAGATTCTGATGCAATTATGGATAATTTGCCGGATGTGCTGGATTCCAGACAAAAGCTTGATGCGCTAATTCAGGAATGGCAAACTGAATTAAACAAGCTTGAAGCTGATTGGAAAACTAAGTATGATGATTATGAAAAACGTAAATTGATTATGACTGATCAAACAAGAGCAGAAACTGAAGCTGCACTTGTTCAGTTGGAAACTCAAATTGCACAATATCGCGAAAAGAAATTTGGAACTAACGGTGAGTTGTTTCAAAAACAAGATGAGTTAATGAAACCTGTTCAGAATAAAATTTTTGGCGCACTAAAAGAAATCGCTGAAAAAGATGATTACGATTTTGTCTTTGATAGAAGCGGTGATATTATGATTCTTTTTGCAAAAGAAAAATATGATCTTACTTCTCAGGTATTGGAAAAACTTAAACTTAAATAAAATTTCAAATGAAAATTAGTATCACGGAAATAGCTTCTTTAATAAATGGAACTGTTTCCGGTGATATTAATACTCAGATTAACAATGTAGCAAAAATTGAAGAAGCAAAATCCGGCGATCTTACCTTTCTGTATTTACCTTCTTTTGAAAAATATTTTGCTGCAACTAAAGCTTCAGCAATAATTGTAAAAACCGGTTTTGATAAATCTAGAAATGATATTACTTACATCGAAGTAAGTTCACCTGAAAAAGCTTTTTTTACAATTCTAAAAAAATATTTTACGCCCGAGTTTTCTCTTACCGGAATTGATTCAACTGCATTTGTTCATCCATCAGCAAAACTTGGAGATAACGTCGCTATCGGAAAAAATGTTGTAATTTCTTCTGGATGTAAAATTGGAAACAGTACAAAAATATTTCATAACACAGTGCTTTCAAATAATGTATCAATCGGTAATGATTGTTTGATTCATTCAAATGTAAGTATTAGAGAAGATTGTGTAGTTGGAAATAGAGTTATTATTCATCCGGGAACTGTAATCGGAAGCGATGGATTTGGATATAACTCCAATGAAAAAGGTGAGTACGAAAAAATTCCACAGATTGGAAATGTAATTATTGAAGATGATGTTGAACTTGGTTCAAATGTTTCAATAGATCGTGCAGCTTTGGGATCAACAATAATAAAACGCGGATGCAAAATTGATAATCTTGTTCAGATTGCTCATAATGTAGTGCTTGGCGAAGATACCGTTGTATCGGCACAAACAGGAGTTTCGGGCAGCACAAAAATCGGAAAGCATTGCATACTTGCCGGGCAAGCTGGATTAGTTGGACATATCGAACTTGGCGATAATGTAATCATTACTGCGCAGGCTGGTGTTTCAAAATCAATTCCTAAACCCGGTTATTATTCCGGTTCGCCGGCAATGGAAATGAGATCGTATCAAAAAATGCAGGCACAGGTTAGATATATTTCTGAATATGCAGATCGAATTAAAGAACTTGAAAAGCAAGTCAAACTTCTTACCGAACAGATAATAAAAAAATAATATTATCCACTTCAAAAAATAAATCGTTGATTTATAAAATTGTATTTAGTTGCCCATCTTGGTATTTTTTTCCTCAATCTTATAAAAAAATGGAACGCGAATGATAGAACTTCAAAGAACTATATCTAAACCCGCAACATTAAGCGGTATTGGTTTGCACACAGGTACGGAATGTACAATGACATTTAAACCTGCGCCGATAAATTCAGGAATAAAATTTATACGAATTGATCTTGGCGGCAATCCCGAAATACCCGCAATTGCAGATAATGTTGTAGATGTTTCTCGTGGTACAACAATCGGAATTGGTGATGCAAAAGTTTACACAGTTGAACATGTTCTTGCCGCAATAGCCGGTTTGCAAATTGATAATATTTCTATCGAACTTGACGGAATTGAACCGCCTATTGGTGATGGAAGTGCTATCTCGTATGTAAATGCATTGCTGGATGCAGGAATTGAAAAACAAGACGCTCCAAAAGATTATTTAATAATTGATGAAACAGTAACTTATTCTGATGAATCGCGTCAGGTTGATATTGTTGCACTTCCGTTAGATCAATACAGATTAACCGTAATGGTTGATTATCAAAACCCGGCACTCGGCAGCCAGCACACAGGTTTGTTTGATCTTGATAAAGAGTTTGTAAATGAATTTGCATCAGCAAGAACTTTTTGTTTTTTAAGTGAAGTTGAAGAACTTGCAAATCAGGGATTGATCAAGGGCGGAGATATGGATAATGCCGTTGTAATTGTTGATAATAATTTGAATCAGGATCAATTAGATGAGTTAGGAAAAAAGATCGGCTTAAAAGAAAGATTTGTTCTTGGTGATGATGGAATTTTGAACAACAAAAAACTTAGATTTAAAAATGAACCTGTAAGACATAAACTGCTTGATTTAATTGGTGATCTTGCATTAATTGGCGCACCGATTAAAGCACAAATACTTGCAGCAAGACCCGGGCATAAAGCTAATGTTGAATTTGCAAAACAAGTAAGGAAACTTTATCAGCAAAAGAAGCTTGTTAAGAAATTTCAGTTTGTTAAAAAAGAAGGTGTTGTATTTGATATAAATGCAATTGAAAGAATTCTTCCGCACCGTTATCCGTTTTTACTTGTTGATAAGATTATTCATCTTGAAGTTGAAAAGAAAGTTATCGGCGTTAAGTGTGTTACTATTAACGAACCATTTTTTACAGGACATTTTCCCGGTCAGCCTGTTATGCCCGGCGTTTTGTTGATCGAAGCAATGGCACAAACAGGTGGAATACTTCTTCTTAACTCGCTGCCAAATTTTGAAGAGAAGCTTGTGTTCTTTATGAAGATTGATAAAGCAAAATTTAGAAAAACTGTTGTTCCCGGTGATCAGCTTTTTCTTGAAGTAGAATTACTTTCAAAAAAATCTTCAACTTTTACAATGGCTGGTAAAGTTTATGTTGAAAATGTTCTTGTTGCTGAAGCAGAATTTATGGCAGGAATTGTTGATAGACCAAAAAAAGCGGAAGAGTAGTTATGAACTCAATTCATCCAACAGCTATTGTTAGCAGTAAAGC
>JAGOXU010000277.1 GCA_018059515.1 Ignavibacterium sp. | reverse complement strand
AAGGAATGAACATCGAATTTGTTGGAGCGCGTAAAGAATCTTATGATAGAAATACACGCAAACCAATTGTGGAAAATGGAAGTTTTACAGATGATATTTCAAGAAGAGATTTCACAATTAATACTCTTGCAATTTCTCTTTCTAAAAATAATTATGGAAAATTGATTGATACTTATTCCGGACTGGATGATATTGTAAATAAATTAATCAAAACTCCTCTTGATCCATTTAAAACATTTGATGATGATCCGCTTAGGTTAATGCGTGCATTTCGTTTTGCATCTCAACTAAGTTTTAATATTGACGAAGGCATTATGACTGCTGCTAATCAAATGCGGGAAAGACTTTCTATCGTTTCGCAAGAAAGAATTACAGATGAGTTCCTAAAAATTCTTGCTTCACCAAAACCTTCTGTTGGATTGCAATTACTTTTTGATTCTGCTGTTCTTGAAATTGTTTTTCCGGAAATATTTATAATGGCTGGAGTGGATCAACGAAAAGAATATCATCATAAAGATGTTTTTTTACATACGCTGCAAGTCGTTGATAATATTTCTAAAGAAACCGAAAATGTTTGGCTAAGATTTGCTGCACTTGTTCACGATATTGCAAAACCGCCCACTAAAAAATTTGTTGAAGGAATTGGTTGGACTTTTCATGGGCACGAAGATCTCGGTGCAAGAATGATGAAAAAAATATTTCATCGTATGAAATTGCCTCTGCATCAACTTGAGTATGTTCAAAAACTAATTCGATTACATTTAAGACCAATTGCACTCGCTAATGAAGAAGTAACTGATTCAGCTATACGCAGATTTGTTGTACAGGCTGGCGAAGATTTGGAAGATTTAATTATACTTTGCCGTGCTGATATCACAAGTAAAAATCCCATTAAAGTTGAAAAATATCTTGGCAATTATGAACGAGTAATGCAAAAGGTTCGTGATGTAAAAGAGCGAGATAAGCTGCGGGAATTTCAATCACCCGTTAGAGGTGAAGAGATAATGCAAATCTGTAATCTCAAACCATCAAGAAAAGTGGGAGAAATTAAAACAGCAATTGAAGAAGCAATTCTTGATGGCAAGATTGGTAACAATTATGAAGAAGCTTATAAATATTTAATGGAAATTAAGGATCAGTTTTTAGAGAACTAATACAACATTTCAAAAATTATAACTCATCCCAACAAAATATCTTTTTTCATCTTTAATTATCTTATTGATTTGCATACCAAAAGAAATGTTAAGAGGAATTTGAGATTGATACTTTAAAACTTCATCTTTTAATGTTAATTGCTTTTGTAAAAAATCTTCGTCCAAAATTACAGCAGTTGTATCTTTAGTTGATTTCTCTTTTTTATCACGCATTAATGCGTAAACTACTATTCCAACAATAACCGCTCCGCCAACCACATATAATAAAGTATTATCGCTTGATTCTACTCCAGTATTTGTACTGCCTGAACTTCCACCACCAGGAACCTCAAATAATTTGTTGAGCTGTTGGCTATAAAGGTTATCACTAAAACAAAAAGTAATAGTTAATCCCAAAATTAAATTGATGGAAAGGGTTTTTAAGAATTGGTTTTTCATCACTACCTCTATTGTAAAAATTTCTGCTGGAATATTAATCATTTTGCTTACATAATCAACCTATAATATTAGAATTCCTAAATCTGAACCTAATTCTCTGTTAAAGTGTTTAGTGTAATTATATACCGCAGATGTAATTATTTTGCCATTTGTACTTAAAGTAAGTATTAGGCGTGTAATTAAACTATTTTTGAGTGGTTAAAATCAAAAATAGATTAAAATTATTGTTGTATTTTTGTTAAAAGCTTGAATTATTAATCCACAGTCGGAGTAACAAATGAAATTTTTCTTAGTATCCATTTTATTCTTAATATCAACAAACTATTTATTAGCTCAGAAGGAGTTAACATTAGATCAGGCAATTAAAATTGCGCTGCAAAAAAATACAGGATTAATTACTCAAGAAAATGAAATTGCCAGAGGCGAAACAAGTGTGGATGCAGCTTATGGTAACTTTTTACCTAATCTAAACGCTTCTGCTAGCTTTGATTGGAATAGATCTGAAGAAGCTGGTAGAATTACAAATATTAATGGTGTAAATATACCTGCTCCTAAAAGTACAAGTGAATCACGTACTTATGGAGTAGGTGCAAATTCTAATATAGTTTTATTTGATGGACTTTCTAACTATGCAAATCTATCAAGAAGTAAAAACAATCTTGAAGCTCTTAAATTATCAATTGAAGGGAAAAAACAGGAAGTAGTTTTTCAAACCATAAATCTTTACTACTCAGTTGTAGAAGCCGATCAGTTATTAAAAGTAAGAGAAGAAGATGTAAAGCAGCAGCAAAAAAATCTTGAAACTATTGAAGAGAGAAACAGGCTTGGTTCGTTAACTAAAGCCGATGTTTATCAACAGCAAGTACAAACCGGTAATGCTGAACTTCAGGTTATCCAGCAGAAAAATATTCTTGAAAACTCAAAAAGTAATTTGTTGTTTTATTTAGGATTGGATGTTTTAGAAAACTTTTCATTTTCAAACACACTTACTAATAAAGAGTTAAAGATATTGGATACAGATATTAGCACGGATTTTAATGAACTTAATGATCTTGTAAATAAAGCATTACTAAACCGGAGAGATTATCTTGCACAAAAATTAAATTTAGATTCCTATTATGATAATGTAACGATTGCAAGATCAGGACATTTACCAAGATTGTCCGGTAATCTTGGTTATGGTTCTTATTCAAATTCAATAGGCAATTTGTTTGATTCGCATAATTACTCCGCTGGTTTAACACTTAGTATTCCAATCTTTTCAGGTTTTGCCACACACAATGCTATTCAAAGTGCGGAAGTAGATGCGATGAATTATGAACTTCAGGTAAATGATACTGAAAGACTTATCAAACAAAATCTGCAAAAGACTTTTCTTGACCTTGAAGCAGCTAAAAAAAGTTTAAGTGTTACCGAAAAAAATGTAAAAGCTGCTGAAGAAAATTTAAAGATCGAACAAGAAAAATATAATCTTGGTGCGGGTAAATTATTAGATGTTTTAATTGCCAATACTTCATATCAAAATGCAAAAACAAATTACATAAATGCTCAGTTCTATTATATAAGATTGAGTGAACAGTTAAGATATAATCTTGGTGTTTTAGATTACTCTCAGTACGAATAAATTTTAATTATAGGAGAATATCCCAAATGGCTAATGGAAATAAGAAAAAATCGAAAAAGAAATTATTCATCTTCGGTGGAATAGGACTTTTGCTTCTTGTGCTTCTGATTGTTGCTTTTGTCGGAAGCAGTAAAAAGGATATAGTGTCTGTTCAAACAGAAAAAGTTGAAAAGAGAACTATTACACAAACAGTTGCAGCAACAGGAAAAATAAATCCTGAGTTTAAAGTTGCAATAAATCCGGAAGTAACCGGTGAGATAATTCAACTTCCCGTAAAAGAAGGTGATCGTGTTAAAAAAGGTGATTTACTTATAAGAATTAAAGGTGATCAATATGTTGCTCAAAAGGAACGATTGGAAGCTAATTTATTGTCTGCAAAAGCAAGTTTAAAAATGCGCGAAGCAGAGCTTACTAAGGTTGAGCTGGATTACAATCGAATACAAGAACTGCATAGTAAAGGGTTATCAAGTGATTCTGAATTGGAATCCGCTAAGTCGAATTACTTATCAACAAAAGCTTCATATCAAGCTGCTGAAGCAAATGTTTCACAAAGCCAGGCTTCATTAAGAGAAATAATGGATCAAATTTCTAAAACCTCAATTCGTTCGCCTATG
>JAGOXU010000093.1 GCA_018059515.1 Ignavibacterium sp. | reverse complement strand
GACAAATTACTCTCCAAAAATTTCTTTTTTCTCTAATGATTTTAATTCTGGTTTATCAATATTCTTAAACTTATTTTTTTGCTGATCGTTTAGTTGATCTTCAATCTCTTCTATTAAATCTTCAATATCACCAGCTCTGCTGTCTCGTCCTCGCTTAACACCGATTTTTTCAAAGAATCCCGGTTCATCATCATTCTCAACACGCTGCTTTATTTTCGCTATTATTTTTTTGTCTTCATCGAGAATACTTTTTATTTGATCAATCATTGGATTGATAGATTTAATTTGAACTTCACTAAGAGTTAGATAATCTTTTACTTTTTCTTTTTCCAATAGTGATATTTGGTCTTGTGCAGAAATTATTCCTACAACAATTAAACTAAGTACGATGATTAAAAACTTAATTTTCATTAGATGTCCTTTATTAAATGATTTATATTTTCTTTTAATTCTTTTCATTAGAGTAAATTGTTTTCCAGGCAACCAACGTTATTATTAACCAAATTACCACGCGGATGCCCATTGCTTGTAAGCTGTGCAGCGCAACAGCATTACTTGAAAAATACATCACTCCTACTATTAGCAGAACAATTAAATGGGCAGCTACTATCAATTTGGTAAGCATAAAAGCTTTTTTACGGTTCAACCAAAGCATAATTCCGGCAATTAATCCTACAAGACCCATTAAAATATTATAGATGAGTAATGGGGTGAATACTATATACTCATGTTGAGTTATCCCGAGCAGCACCAGCGATCCTTCTACAATAATGAGAAGGCTAAAGACAACAGCAACAACCGCAGCAATTTTTCTATAGATATTTTTTTTCATTTCTAATTCCTAAACAATAATTATTTCTAATGTTGATTTTATTAGTAAAACGATTCATAGATTAAATATTATATTTAAGATAAATTCTTAATGCTGAGTTCGCATCTTGTGTGTCTGGAAAATATTTATATTCACCAAATCGTTCATACAATAGATAATCTAATCCCAATGATGTATTATCAAACAGATAATGGCTAACACCAATATTTAATAAACCAACAAACTGTTCGCTATCTGCACCACTCAAAGTATGGATCCAGTATCTTTTATAATTAGTGTATAGTTCTCCAAAATTTTTAAACTTAAATGCAGCACCAATTTTTGCGCTTGCACCGGGACCGATATTATAATCTTTTCCGTATTCAATTGAATATTGAGAATTAGTACCACCCATAAGTATTGCAGACAAACCAAGGTAGTTTTGCATTGATGTATTTGAGGAAATAGGAATTGTATTAATAATTTGTCCGGTAACACTTGTTGCTGAAAGTTTGTAAACAGTATTAATATGAATATCGACCTCTTTATAAATACCTATAATATTTTTTGAGTTTTCAAAAAGTTTTAATTTATTATCCCAGAGTACACCGCTGGCAAAAATTCCAACAATATTATCATCCTTGGCTATGTTAAATTCGGTACGCAGTGTAAAATAGTCGAAAGGTTTTTTGTGATCGGCAACCGAAAATTCATTTCCATAGTCTAAGTCCGCTCTAAGCGTGATATAAGATTTACTATTGTTCATTTTGTTATCGATAAAAACATTATGAACACCGCTGGATACAATTATATTAAATTTAGATCCGAGGTTTGGAGCTCCATCTTTCCACATATCACCTCTAAGTAATCGATTAAAACCTTGCATTGGAGCAATTAAAGTTGATGTAAATTCACGCGCAACTCTTTCAAAGCCGGTTGTGCTTTCATCAATAATCAAGTTAGAAACCCGAAATGAAATTTCACCTAAAATAATTCCGGTAACCGGTGTATTCACAATATCATTATAAGATGGACGTTCGTTTTCCATAAAATATTCCCAGGTCAAACTTCCACCAAAGGCATAAGTAGCTGATTCCCAAAATGAAAGACCGTTTGATCTTGCAGAATTATAATAATTAGATCCGTGATACGGATGCCAGAATTGATTTATCAGATAGCCGTCTGCGTCCCATTCGAATCCATATTTCAAATTGTTTTTTATAGTTTCCCAATTAATGTTGGACCAATTTTCACCGCTTAAATATCGGTGATAGCCCCAAACACCAAAATTTAATCCAACAACCTCAATCACAGGAAGCCAATAATTTTTTTCAACTTTCAATTCGTATATAAGAGTGTCCACTGATATAGAATCCTGATTATGTGATAGCCCGGAGGGCAATGAATAATAATCTTTTGGCTGTGCGAACAAGTTTAAAGTTGTTGATACCAGAATAAATGCAACGGCAAATAATTTAAGTTTCATAATTAGTCTCTAATAATTAATTATTTATTATACTCCTCTAAAAAACGAATCAAGACAATTGATACTGATGGCTTTCCTATAATATCATGCAAAACATTTGCATCAATTGTTACAAATACACCGGGCTGTAATTTTATCAATTCGGAATTTTCACCTTCACCAATTATTAAGTCTCCGCTACCTGCAACACATTGCACGGTTATAGGTTCTTCGACACTGTGAGGTTTTAAACTCATTTCATTTCTTAAAGTCAGTTGTGCAATTTTTCTCCGCTCACCATCAAACAAAACTTTTGCTTCCTTGTCTTTACCTTCACTAATTTCAGTTTGAATATCGAGAACTTTAAAATCAGTGTTTGTTTGAGCTGCAGATTGATTAATTATTAGAACAGGGCTAACCAACAAGAGCACTGCTGTAAGTGAAAATACTTTTACTGTTATATTTTGAATTGTTTTCATGGTGATATCTTTTTTTTATTCAGTTGATATTTACTATTCTATTTTTTTGCTAAACCTGAATGAACTCATAATTAAAAGCGCTGCACCCATTCCGAAAAGAACTAAAGTTTCTACCCATAGTGATGAAAACCCGATGCCTTTAAGAACAATCCCGCGAAGAATTGTTATAAAATATCTTAACGGAATCAGATAAGTGATGTATTGAACAACCTGGGGCATATTTTCAATCGGGAAAGCGAAACCAGAGAGATAGATCATCGGCATCATTAGAGCAAATACCGATGCCATCATTGCCTGGTTCTGAGTTTTTGAAACAGTTGAGACAAACAAACCAAGTCCGAGATTTGAGAGCACAAACAACAATGCAGCAAATAATAAGAAAAGCCTACTTCCCTTTACTTCAATTCCAAACCATTGAGTCATTATAACCATCACAATAATCAGCACTACAAATCCAATAAGTGTAAACGGAATTAATTTACCTATCAGTAATTGATATTTTTTTATTGGAGTTACTATTAATTGTTCAAGTGTGCCGATCTCCCTTTCGCGTACTATTGCCATTGACATTAGGGAAAGAGTTGTGATCATAAGAATTAATCCCATAATTCCCGGCACCATATAATTCCTGGTTTTCATTTCAGGATTGTACCAAACCCTAACTTCAGGAACCAGCGATCCGGCAACCGGAATTTTTATTCCATACTTATCTTTTGTTTCTATTACAACTTTTTGTGAAAAACGATTTGTAATTCCCTGAATATAGCCGAGTGAGATTGAAGCCGTATTTCCATCAGAACCTTCGAACAAAGTTTGAAGTGAAACGGTTTCGCGTCTGTTTAATTTTTTCTCAAAGTCGTTTGGAATTACAATTCCCACAAGAGTTTTTCCATCGTTTATTAATTCTGTTACCTCTTTATAGTTGGATGTATAATAATCTATGGCAAAGTAACCGGACTCCTCCAAGTTTCTGATGTACTCTCTGCTTGTAACAGTTTTATCCTGATCAAAAATTGTAGTATGAACAACATTTACATCCATATTAGCTCCGTAGCCAAGAAGAATTAGTTGAAGAATGGGCGCCATAAAAACTACAGCGAGCATTTTCTTATCTCGTTTGAACTGAAGAAGTTCTTTTATTATGAATTGAATTATTGTTTTCATTTGTACAATCTCATTTCTTTATTCTTATTAATGACTTCACTACGCAGCTTTAGCTTTCCTGTCTATTATAGTTGCTAAAGCGATAAATATTATTCCAAATATCAACAGATAAATTAATTGGTCCCAAAAAGCTGACAGACCTGCGCCCCTTAATAAAATTGCTCTTAGTATTACTATATAAAACTTTGCTGGGGTGATGTTTGTAATCCACTGAATAACAGTAGGCATACTTTCTATCGGGAAAATAAATCCGGAAAGTATCAGCGATGGCAGTAAAGAGGAAATGTTTGCAGCCTGAAAAGCTACTTGCTGAGAATCGGCAACTGTAGAAATAAAAATACCTAAGCCAATTGCAGCAAATAAAAATATTAACGTTCCCAAAAGAAGAAGTAAAATACTGCCCTTAATTGCAATACCAAATAGAACATAACCTGCAATTAAAACTATAGTTGCATTAATTAAAGAGATAACTATGTAGGGAAGTATCTTTCCAAGTATCAACTCAATAGAAGTAAGCGGCGATACATTTAATTGCTCAATAGTCCCTCTTTCTTTTTCTCGAACTATTGAAAGTGAAACAGATATTACCGCTGTAATTATTAATATCATTCCCATCAAACCAGGAATTAAGAAAAAGACCGACACTAATTCCGGATTGAACCAGAATCGTGGTTCAAGATTAATAGGCACATACATTTTCTTTCCGGTAACAGCTAAATATTCTTTAGTTAACTTTAATGAGTAATTGAAGGTTGCTGCATTTGCATAATTAACAATTACAGTTGCAGTGTTACCGTCAACCCCATCCACTAAATACTGGACTTTAACCTCCTCGTTATTGTTTAGCTTTCGGGATAGATCATTTGGAAAAACCACCACTGCCTGAACTATTTTTTCATCAAGGAGGGTTTTAATTTCATTGTCATCGCTTATATATTTTACCAGATCGAAATATTCTGAACTTATTAAACCCTCAATATAATCCCTTGTATAATCGGATTTATCCTGATCGTAAACGGCAATTTTAATATGCTTAACATCAAAGTTGATTGCATAACCAAAAATTGCCAGAAGCACAACCGGGAAAAAGAATACAATAAAAAGCATTCTTGTATCGCGTTTCAACTGGCGATATTCTTTCTTTGCTATTGCATAAATTCTATGAAACATTTACACTATCCTTTTCTAAAAGATGGATAAATACGTCTTCCAATGTTGGAACAATTTTCTCAACCCGGTAAACATCAATTGAATGTTTGTTTGTTAAAACATCTTTAATATCCTGCTCGCCTTTTGAGTTATCATTTAAAATTATATGGATATAGTTTCCAAATATTGAAGTCTCTCCAACCCAATCTTCCTTCTCTAATATTTCCATACTGTCAACAACTCTATCGGATTCAATTTCTAAAATTGTATTCTTTATGTAGTTTGTTTTTAATTCTTTTGCACTTCCTTGTGCAATCAGTCTTCCTGCATTAATCAAAATAATATCATTACAAAATTCAGCTTCATCTAAATAGTGAGTTGTAACGAGTATGGTTGTTCCCGCTGCGGAAAGATCATTTATCAAATCCCAAAAATTTCTTCTGGATACTGGATCAACTCCGCTTGTAGGTTCATCTAAAAAAACTATTTTTGGTTCGTGTATTACTGCTGTTCCCAATGCTAACCGTTGTTTAATTCCACCCGGTAAAGAACCAGTTAGCAGTTTCTCTTTCCCTTCAAGATCAGCGACTTTCAAAACCCATTTTTTACGTTCCAAATATTTTTTACCTGTTAACCCATAAACACCTGCAAAGAAACGGATATTTTCTTCAACGGTAAGATCGTTGTATAACGAAAACTTTTGAGACATATAGCCAATCTGGGTTTTTACTTTATCGGCTTGATTCATAATGCTGTAACCGCCAACCGTTGCATCGCCGGAAGTGGGTTCAAGAATTCCGATTAGCATTCTGATTGTTGTGGATTTGCCTGCACCGTTTGCACCCAGGAAACCAAAAATCTCACCCTGCTTTACATTGAACGATACATCGTTAACGGCTGTAAAGTTTCCGAATACTTTTGATAGATTTTTTACTTCAATTGCATTCATCAGTAAATAATTCTCCCTAATGATTTTTCTAATCTTGTTTTTGCTATTTTATAATCCACAAGTGATGTTTTAAGATTTGTTTCAGCCTGTAACTCAGAAACTTCTGCATCAATCAGATCAGTACTTGTTGCTAATTGAGCATTGTATTTTTCTGAAGTGATTCGATAATTCTCAGATGACTGTTCTAAGCTTAACTTACTTACATCTACTTTTTCTTGTGATTTTATTACGCTCAGATAATTTTGATAAACTTCAACCTCAATATTGTCGTCTAATTTTTCTAATGATGTTTGGGTTTGTACTGCGAGTTCTTCAGCTTGTGTTGTTTGAGATGAAGTTAGACCCCAGTTCCAAACATCCCAGCTAAGTGTAACGCCAACATCCCAGGTATCATTCCATTGTCCAACTAAAGGCTGAAATCTTGTGTTTGGATTACTGTAATTGTAATTGCCTGTTAAATAAATGCTTGGAAACCATCCTGATTGTGCTGCCGAAATATTTTCATTAGCGGCATTAAGTTTATACTCTAATGATTTTAATTCATTTCTATTCGATTTGGCTTCGCTAATTAATTCTTCAAGGTTGGATGTAAATAATTCGGCTTTAATATCCTCGGCAGAAATTTCTGTGGCGGATTCTAAAGGCAATCCTAATGCTTTATTAAAAACAGCTTTTGCAACATCTAAATTATTTTCAGCTTCAATCAATAGTAATTTTGTATTTGAATGCTGTACTTGCAGTTTTAAGTAATCGTTTTGTGTTGCAAGTCCGTTGTCCATAAAGTTTTTAGTATCGTTGAGATGTTTTTCAATTTGTTTAAGACTTTTTACGAGTAAGTCTCTTACTTGTTCTACTTTGTAGTAATTCCAGAATGCAGTGTGAATACTGAAAGCTGCTTCATTTTTATCTTTTGAGTATTCCAGTTCCGATGCACTATAATTATAGCTTGCAGCTTTTTTGGATGAGAGTAATTTGAATCCTGTAAATAAAGGCTGCTGCAATGAAAGTCTTAAATTATAATTATCAAGCACCGGCTCTGATATTTTAATCGGTGTTGGAGAAAATGGAGTAACAACTTCAAATGGAGGAACATTATCACTCAGTCGTGTATAGTTTGCCATCAATTTTAATTGCGGCAGAAACATTGAACTTATTTCCGAAACCTTTGCATCGGAGCTTATCATTTTCGATTGAGAAATTTTCAGATCTTTGCTGTTCTGCAATCCCAACTCTATACTCTCGCTAAGAGTTAATTTTTTACTTTGCGGATATAGTATTGATACCAGCATTAACGTTATAAATAATATTTTTTTCATTTTACAATCCTCTTATAAATTCTTTTTTTTATAATCACGATGCTTTACTAATTAGGTGAATAAAAACGTTTTCAAGAGATGGAGTAATTATTCGATTGTCAACTATTTGTATTTTATTATCAACCAAAAGCTTTTCCAGAACGTGATAATCATTATCATAATTTTGAAGAGCAACATTCAGCCTATCACCGTACATTTGAACTTCAAAATCTGTGTTTGCTTTTATTATGCTGTAAGCTTCACGAATCGGTGAGCAGACAATTTCTACAATTTGTGCTTTTAGTGATGCCTTAACATTTTTAGGAGTATCCCAACTAATGATCTCACCTTTATTCATAAGTGCTATCCGGTTACATCGCTCAGCT
The DNA here is from genome assembly GCA_018059515.1 of Ignavibacterium sp. GTDB lineage: Bacteria > Bacteroidota > Ignavibacteria > Ignavibacteriales > Ignavibacteriaceae > IGN3. The sequence continues at coordinate 4,815 of JAGOXU010000093.1, read as the reverse complement.
TCATCTAAATATGGAGTTGTCATAAAAATTGTTATTCCATCTTTTTGAAGATCAGATAATATTTTCCAAAAATCTCTTCGTGAAACCGGATCAACACCTGTTGTTGGTTCATCCAAAAATATTATTTTAGGTTTGTGTATGAGCGTACATGCCAATGCGAGTTTTTGTTTCATACCACCGGATAGTTTATCTGCAAGTCTATCTCTAAACGGGGTTAATCTTGTAAACTCTAAAAGTTCGTTGCGCCGTTCTTTATAATTTTTTACACCATGTATGTCTGCAAAGAACTCAATATTTTCATCAATTGTTAAATCACCGTACAAAGAAAATTTTTGTGATAAATAACCAATTTCATCTTTAATTTTGTTTTGTTGGGTCTTAAGATCATAACCGAGAACCTGCGCATTTCCTGAGTCAGGTCTTATTAGCCCTGTTAACATTTTGATTGTTGTTGTCTTTCCGGCACCATCGGGTCCAACAAGTCCAAACATTTCACCCTTTGCAACGGTGTAGGAAACTCCGTTTGTCGCAACAATATCGCCGTAGCTTCTTTTCAATCCGTCTATTTTAATTGCATATTCCATTTTATGATTCTCCATTAAAAACATTTCTAAAGTATTATCTTTGCATCTGCCGGCATTCCTGTTTTTAGATCATAATCCTTGTTTGGAATTTTAATCTTTACAGCAAAAACCAATTTTGTGCGTTCATCCTTTGTTTGAATATTCTTTGGTGTAAACTCTGCCTCGGGAGAGATGTAAATTACTTTTCCCTCGTAAACTTTATCTTTATATGTATCAATGGTTACTTCAGCTTTTTGCCCAAGTTTAACTAAACCGAGTTCTACTTCAGAAACGTATATTACCAATTCAACAACATCCAGATCAGAAACTTTAAACAGTGAAGACATTGGTGTAACAGTTTCGCCATTTTCTATAAATGTTTTTACAAGAAATCCATTTATGGGAGAGAGCACATAGCTATCGCGGATATTTTTCTTTAACAGATCAACCCCTGCAATAGTTTTATTTAAGTTTGCTTTTGCCCCATCAATTTCTTCCGGTCTGAAAATCTTTTTTACTTTATTATAGTTATCTTGTGCAGCCTTATATTGTGCATTCATCAATTCATATCTGGCAGTTGCATCTTCATACTGTTTTTGCGTTATCGAATGTGAATCATACAAATTCTGCATTCGCTGTTTATCTTTTTCTGCTGTTTCGTAATTAATTTTCGCTTGATTAAAATTTTGTTCTGCCTGGCTTATATCTTCTTTCCTGGCACCAATTAACATTAGTTTTAGTTGTGCTTCGGTTACGTCTTTAGATGCAATAGCCTGACGCAATTGAATATCCAGTAATTCGTGATCAATAATTAATATTGTATCGCCTGCGTTAACCTTCGCACCTTCACTAAAATTAATCGTTTGAATATTTCCCGCCGTACGTGAACTAACGATTATGTTAGTTGATTCAATTGTTCCAGAAGCTTCTATAAAACTTTTCTCATCACTGCTGCCGCAGCTAATTAGGAAAAGAGAAGCTGTAAAACTTAGGAACATTAGTATTGCTTTCATTTGATTACCTCGAGTTTATAGTTTAATAATTGTTTGCCTTCGTTTGTTAATATTCCATTTAATAGAATGTCGAATGCTTGTCTGAACTTTTGACGATATGAGTATTGCGTAGAGTTGTCCGACTTCGATTCTGCGATCGTTCCTAATGCGGAAGTAAATACTTCTATGATTATTTGATCCGGAATATCAAGAATCAAATTTTTCTTTTTGCCATCTTTTAACAATTGATTTATAAGAGGGATGATGCGATTATTTCTAAATTGTTCAACGTAGTCTGCTAACTCAGGAAAATAGTGTGCTAATCTTTTGATGGATGTTGGGTTGAAAGCAGAGTAGTACTGTTCAACAACGATTGATAAATTAATTAATTTTTCAACAGTACTTGATTCCTCTTTAAATATTTTGTGAATGCTATTATAAGGAGAGCCTAATTGAGCTATTATGACAGCTCTTATCAGTTCTTCCTTAGTTTGAAAAACTTGATAAATCATTTTTTTACTGATATGAAGATTTGAAGCGACTTCATCTAAAGTAAAATTTCTAAAACCATAGTTCAAAATGTCTTTTGCAATATGATCGAGAATTTGCAATTTTAATTTTTCGTGATTCTGATTTTTGATTTTTATCTGTTTCATTTTAATTTTTAATGTTTGTTAGTGTTCGCTAACATATTGTTGAAAAAAATATTTACTGTACAAAAATTAATTTATCCAATGTTTTGATTATGCCTTTCCCTCTCTCGGACAATGAGAAAGTGAAATTACTAAGCCGCCATTCCAGAACAATCATTCTGATTAAACCTAAAATTATGCTCACCACATCCTTGTTATCTATTTCAATCATTTCTCCGTTAGTCTTTGATGTGTCAAGGATTGTGTTTAACAAATTCTTCCTTTTTTGGATAATAAACATTAATCGCTGTCTCAATATTTCACTTTGATCAAACATATCTTCTGCGAACAGTACAGATGTCATTTCTTTCTTTTTTTCAAGAAAATCGAAATGAAATGAAATGAAATGCCTAATTTTTTCTTGGGTTGTTTTTTGTTTTAAGATATCTTTTTCAAGTAAATGATCAAAATCCATCATTCTATTTAAGATCCCAAGAATAATATCCTCTTTATTTAGAAAGTGTCGATATATTGCTGGTTCACTAATTTTTACCTGTTTCGCTAATTCTCTGATAGAGAGTGATTGATAGCCGCTAGTATGAATTATTTTAATAGCTTCATCAATTATCATATCTTGTCTCTGTTCAGTATTTAATCGTGCCATTTGTTCCTTTACAAAAGTTAGTTAACATTCACTAACAAAAATAATACAAAAAAATCATTTGTCAAGTGATTCGCTGTTATAATTTTTAGTATATGATTTAAATCAAGTGTCAACTATGATAAATGTATAATAAATGTATTAACCCAATTATTTAATCATAGTTAGCAACATTTTCGATTTTACTACTGCTAATAATCCATGTGGAATATTAGGCGGCATTACTAATATCTCTCCGGCTTTAACATTATAAGGTTTGCCGCCAATCTTAATTTCCATTTCACCATCAACTACGTAAACAACTGCTTCAAACGGTGATGTGTGTTCTGTTAATGATTCATCCTTATCAAAAGCAAACAGAGTAATATTTCCGTTTGGTTTTTTAAGTATTTGTTTACTTACAATGGAACTATCTTGATAACTGATTGCATCAATAAGTAATTCTTGATTTACTGCTTCTGACATATTTTTTTCTCCTGATAATTAAAATATTAGTGTTTATGAATTTCCTGGTTGTGCTGATCATGTTCGCCTTCTCCATTGAATAGCCCTTCAACATAGTGGATAAAGTGAACATAGCTTTCAACATATTCTCTACCTGCTTGCAGGTCATTTACATCGTAGTTTCTTTTTGATTGTAAATCTGTGAAATATTCTTTCACTTTAGAATGCTGTGATTCTTCGAGATGAGCCAATATATCGCTCACATTGTTTTTTTCAATCGCTATATCTGCTGCTTCAATTCCTTCTTCAGGTTCATATCCAACTGGTTTTAATCCCGTGTATCCAACACCTTCTCCCATTCTATGAATTCTTACAACAGTTTCATAGAAATACATATCTGCAAGTGCTTTTGCTTCAGGACTTAATGCTCTTACTTTATTTACTTTATCGAACATTTCTTTTATCTCTTTTTCATCTTTAGCCTGAACCCAAACCAGCACATAATTTATATTACCGGTTTCAAGGGCTTTTTGTGATGCCTTAACAACCGGACCTTCCACAGAATCGCAATGGGCAAAGGTGTTGGTCGAAATTAAAGCGATTAAGCCGATCATTAATAAAAAATATTTTATTGAATTTGAGAATTTCATGTTTTACTCCCTGGATGATTTTAAAAAAATTTATTCAGATCAAAGTTATCCAATACTCCTGACAAATCCCTTGACATAAGTCAGAACCCTTCAAATATTAATGTTGCACAATTAAAAATTCCATTAGTAACTTTCACTTGATTTTTTAACTAAATGAAACAACAATGGTTTTAGCTCAAAATAAAGTTAATATTATTTACGGGGCAATAATATTTTTATGTTTAATGCCTTTCGTTTCACCAGCAGCAGCCTTGGTATTAGGAATATTATTATCAATACTAGGACTAAAAAATAAAAGTATAACTAAATACACTTCATTTTCATTACAAGCCTCAATCGTTCTGATGGGCTTTGGAATGAACTTAACTGAAGTTATTAGTGCATCAAAAGCCGGCTTCGTGGATACTGCAATATCTGTTTTCTTCGTAATGATAGCCGGGTTGTTGCTGGCAAAATTATTTAAGGTCGAATCTAAAACCGGTATTTTAATTTCTGCAGGAACAGCTATATGCGGCGGAAGTGCAATTGCCGCAGTTGCACCGGTTATAAATGCAAAAAATTATCAAATCTCTTTTTCGCTGGTTGTTATATTTATTTTAAATGCTGTTGCATTAGTTATCTTTCCAATTATTGGTCATTATTTTAATCTTGATCAAACAACATTTGGAACCTGGGCAGCAATAGCAATTCACGATACCAGTTCCGTTGTAGGGGCAGGGGCAACTTATGGTGCTAAAGCTCTTGAAACGGCTACCACCGTAAAATTAATTCGCGCACTTTGGATTATTCCTTTAGCAATAGTTATAGCATTAGTTCAAAAAGATAAAACGAGCGGCAAGGTTAAGGTTCCCTGGTTTATCGGTCTATTTGCAA
>JAGOXU010000092.1 GCA_018059515.1 Ignavibacterium sp. | reverse complement strand
TTTGATAAAGACAACAGCATTTTTAAATACACTATCTTTCTTTATGTGCTTCCAACTCCAACTCTATCTCGATCATAAACTCAGGTAAAGCTAAGTCCTTTACCCCAAGCCATGAGCCAGTTGGGAATTGTTTGGTGTAAATTGTATTTCGATAGCCTGCCTGTTTTAGAAATTCGGGCATGTCGGCTGTAAAAACATTTTCAACAACAACATCATCAAAAGTATAGCCGTAATGTTTTAACACCATCTCCAAATCTGAATAACAGTTTTTCATTTGTTGTGCTAAATCGCCCACCGCGGTTGGATTGCCGGCATCATCCATGCTAACTGCTCCGGATATTTTTATATCATCACCAATCTTTACAGCATGTGTGTAACCATAAGCTTTTTCAACTTCTGGTCTTAGCATAAAATATTCGGCTGTTTTGTTTTTATCATGAACTGCTTCAGAATTAGCGGGCTTCTGCTGGCAGCCCACTAATGAAAAAATGGTGATACTTAAAAAAAGTAAATTTGTTTGCAGATTTTTCTTAATGAAACTCTTCATACACCTGTGCCTTTCAATTATAATTACTGATCAATTTTCATTGCATCAACAGTTTGGTAAGTATCTGCATATTGCTGAAACTTTGTAACCAGTCCATCATCAAGCGTCCACAGATGTACAAACTGAGCATTTATTTCTTTGCCTGTGATTTTATTTTTAGCCCTGTAGTATCCAGTAACAATTATTTCACCCGAGTTTGCTTCATAATAAGTTTGATTGGTTAAGTTCCAATAATTCCATTCAGAGCTGAGCCTTTTAAATACGCCATCAAGCACATTATTTTGACCTATATATGGATTTCCATCAGCATAAGGAAAACTTTCTGCTTCGTTCCATTCAATTTTTGGATCAAACTTTTGCAGCACGGCGGGAATATTCCCCTTTGCAAAATCAGAATAGAGTGCTTTTATAATATCTATATTCTTATCCTTTACAGGTTTATTATTAACATATAGTGAACTAAAATATTCAGATTCCAAGTCACGATTATTTTTAGGTAATGACTTTTCATAATTAATAATTCCCAAAAGTTTTCCCTGCTCGCTTTGAGCAAATAGAAGCGTGTTGTGTTGGGAAACAAAACATAAAAAAAGAAATATGATTATTGATCTCATGCTAAAGTTCCTATTTGTTTACTAGAAGATTGAAAATTGTTATTAAAAAAAACAAAGGCTCAGTTAATCTGAGCCTATTAGTTGTAAGTAAATTACTTTCTTGTTCCAGCAACTTCACGATAAATTTCATCTGAATGCTGCCCAACATATTTCATCCACAGATCATTAAACTTTTCATTTTCTTCTTTAGAAAAAGCTTTTTCGTACATAGAATTTAGTTCGCCACTGTAAGCAAATAAATCCTCTATATTTTTGAATTCCGCAATAAATATTAAATCTCTGCTATCAGATCCCCAATTATGTCGCACGACCCGCTGACTTAACAATTTAGAATTGCCTTTAACAGCATCGGTTTGCTTTTTAAGCATCTCTAAAAACGCTTTGCCATCTTCACCGGTTGGCATCGATTTCATTTTCCAAGTTTGTAGATAAACAATGTGTGTTTCATCAGCAGTTTGTGCGGATATATTAGCTGCAGAAAACAATATTGCTGCAAAAAGTAAAAAGGGAATAAGTAGTTTATTCATAGAGCCTCCTTGAATGTATGTGATAGTGTGATTGAATTTGATTGAAATAATTATCAATCATTAAAATTTTTATTAGATATATTTTTACTGTCCGCTTAGCCATTGCTCAAAACTTTTATTTATTTCGCCGTCTTGATAATTCCAATCCGGCTTAAGCCTTAACCCATTGTTGTTTTTCCAGATAAAGTCAATTGCATCATCAATGTCTGATTCTGTTTTTATGATCAAAATAAAAATGGATTTTATACCAAGCGATGTTTTTTTAATCTCGGAATTTATTTGTTGTGCTAGCAAAGCACCCTGAATAACCTCAGCCTGTCTTAGATCATAAGTAGCCCAAACAACGCCGGATTTTCCGGTAAGAAAATCGTTTTCATGAAAAGAAATTGAAATATCAACGCTGCTTCCAAAAGGAATTTCCGGCGGCGAATCATCACTAAAACTTGCCCAATTGATTACTTTATTAGTCTCAAGCTCAACAACTCCCAAATTGCAGTAAATGCCTTTTATGTTTACTAAGATCACTTTTTATTAATTGAGATTATGAGTTACTTTAAAAATGTTTCTACTACAAAAGTAAAAGATTGGTTTGCGCATATCTTGTACTATTAGCGCAGTTATTAGGATTTTTTAATCTTTTAAAGGCTATTTGATTGAGAAATATCTTTTTGCGGCATAATCTTTTGAAAAATAACACAGAGAGGCGCAAGGATTTACAATAAAATCAAAAGAAGATTTTAAGTGGAAGAATTCTTTTTAAAATCGGAAGGTGAGCAATTAAACTGCTTTTTAAAAGCACGAGAAAAATATGCTTGATCATTAAATCCAACCTTATAACAAATTTCAGCAACTGTTCCTGCGTTTTGCTTTAATAGATCTGCAGCTCTTTGAAGACGCAGCGAACGGATTAATTGTCCGGGCGGTTGATCCACAAGAGCATTTAATTTTCGGTTTAATTGTGATACACTCATATTCATTTCGCTCGAAAGTTTTTCAACATTAAACTGTTCGTTCTCATAGTGCTTCTCAATTGTCTTTAACACTCTTTGCAAAAACTCCTGATCAACAGAAACTGCAGTAACTTCCGAAGGCTTAATAATTGTAGCCTTAGAAAAACGCTTTCTTAATTGAGCGCGCAGGTATATTAAATTATTTACTCTCACCCTTAATTCTTTAGAGCTAAATGGTTTTGTTAGATAATCATCAACGCCTGTTTCAAGCCCCTGAATTTTATCATCAAGCGCAGCCTTGGCGGTTAACATTATTATAGGAATGTGGCTTGTCTTTTCATCACTTCGAATTTTTTTTGCAAACTGATAACCATCCATCTTTGGCATCATAACATCAGTAATAATTAAGTCTGGAATTTCATCCTGCGCACGGATCAAACCTTCTGCCCCGTTGTTTGCTTCAACAATTCGATAATTATTTTCAAGCTGTTCGCTTATGTAAGCACGAACATCAGCATTATCTTCCACTACCAAAACTATCTGTTGATTTATTGCGCTTGATAGTTGGCTTTTATCATTTTCTACCAAGCCAACATCAGATGCTTCATCATATTCAATGTTTCTATCAAAATCAAAAGGCTCATCACGTGTTGCTTCTGATTGATTATTTTCCGCTTTTAAATCACCAACAGAAAGGTGGATAATAAACTCAGTTCCTTCCCCTTCTTTGCTGTTAACATTAATGCTTCCTTTGTGAAGTTCAACCAATTCTTTTACCAACGCCAACCCAATGCCGGTTCCTTCCTGTTCGCGAGTGTTTGTGCTATCAACCTGGTAAAAACGATCAAAGATGTGCGGCAGCCTATCTCCTGGTATTCCGATTCCCGTGTCTTTAATTATAATCTCAACAATAGGCGAAAAAATATTTACTGTAATTTTTATCTCCCCATTTTCAGGAGTGAACTTTAGAGAATTGGAAATTAGGTTACAAATAATTTTTTCCATTTTATCCGCATCGAAACTAATCTGAATGTTATCCTGTTCAGAATCAAAAGTAAGCGTAATTTTTTGAGCTTCTGCTAAAGATTCAAACGAAAAGAAAATACTTTTTAAAAAAGAAATCAAATTATGTTGTACGGCATTAAGCTCCATGCTTCCGGCTTCAAGCTTTGAGAGATCCAACAATTGATTAATTAGAGTAAGAAGTTTACGTGCATTTCTATTTGCAACCTGCAGCTTTCCTTTTTCTTTTGTTGAGATGTTTGATGACATTACACTTTCAACCTGCCCAAGGATTAATGTTAACGGGGTGCGAAACTCGTGAGAGATATTTGCAAAGAAATGAGATTTTAGTTGATCTAATTTGCGCAGCGCAACAGTTTCAACCTTCTCAACCTTCAACTGATTCTTAAGTTTGATTCTTGTTAACTCATAGCGCCTAATTAAATATAATCCACCAATGATAACAGTAAAGTATAACAAATACGCCCACAAAGTATCCCACCAAGGCGGTTTGATAATCAGCGCAACCTCAACACCAACTTCATTCCAGACGCCATCATTATTAGTGCCCTTAACTTGAAAAACATATTCACCTGACGGAAGATTTGTGTAAGTGGCTGTTCTATTAGTTCCAGAGTATATCCAATCAGAATTAAAATTTTTAAGTTTGTAAGCGTATTGATTTTTTTCGGGTGCAGAATAATCCAAGGCAGCAAATTCAAATGTTATTATATCATCATACGAAAGCACAATTTTATTAGTTTCGGAAATTGTTTTTCGTAAAACAGAATTTTTAAATTTATTAGACACATACTTTTCATTAAGCTTTAAATTTGTTAGTACAATTTGGGGAACAAACGGATTATCTTTTATTTCGTTTGGATAGAAATAATTTAAACCTTTGATTCCTCCAAAAAACAACTCGCCTTTTTTACTGCGGTAGTAAGCGCCGGTATTAAACTCATTACTTTGTAATCCATCATTAATATTATAATTTCTAAAAGTTATTTGGTTAGGATTAAATTTTGATAATCCCTTGTTTGTGCTTAACCACAAATTGCCCATTTCATCAGGCAAGATACCATAAACAACATTGTTTGGTAATCCATCTTTTTCTGTAAAGTGTGCAAACGTACCACTTACAACATTAAAACGATTTAAGCCGCCGCCAGAGGTACCTATCCAAAGAACACTATCTTTCATTAATGGATCAGGACAGATTGAGTTAATAATATTGTTGTTTAAACTATTGGGAATTTCGGGATCATTTTTATAAGTATAGAATGATTTTTTTTGCAAGTCAAAAAGTATCAAACCAGTTCTTGTTCCAATCCAAAACCTTTCTTTATCATCTTGATAAATTACGGGACGTGTACGTTGATTATAACGCAGTGTTTCCAGATAACGATAATTTTGAAACGTCCCATCATCAACATCCACCAATTTACAAAAGAAACTTTCGGTTGCTGCCCATATGTTATTTTGATGATCTTCAAAAACGGCATAAACCTCTTTTTGAGGCAAACCAGACGTATCTGCTATATTAAATTTATACTGCTTTATTTTATTCTTTTGCGAATCATAACAATAGACACCTTCATTAGTTGCTGCCCAAATTTTTCCATCGTGCGATTTTATGATTGCCCATGCGCCAGTGTTTCCAAAATCGTCCGGTCTATATGAATCAGTTTCGTAGCTTTTAATCTCACCTGTTCTACGATTCCAGCGAAACAATACATCAGTACTTAACCAAACAACATCTTCGCTTTCTTCTAAAATACTTCTTATACTAAACCCGGTTACCCGCGTTAAGGAACTGCTTTTTTTTATAAAGGTTGAAAACCGGTTTACCTTTGGATCATAAAAATCAATCCCCATTCCTGCTGTGCCAACCCATAAAATTCCTGTTCTATCAATATATAAACTGGAGATGCTATTATAACTGAGTGATCTTTGATTTAAATAATCGTTTCTAAAGTAATCGTAAGTAAATGTCTTTGGATCAAACCGCATTAGTTCACCCGAGGTTGCGAGCCACATTTTTCCTGAGGCATCTTCAACAATCTGAATTATATTTCCCCAGCCGTATCTATAAACATCATAATGATGTGAAAAAAATTTATAACTTTCGGCTTGCCGATTAAACTCTACCAATCCGCTTAATGTACCCAACCATAAGTTTCCATTACTACTTTCGTGTATTGAATAAACCGTGTTTTCGAAATCATTATCGGGCGCCATGGGGTTTTTTATCGGGAACTGATAGTGGACAAAGCTTTCATTGCTGGCATCAAATTTATCTAAACCATTTAAAGTGCCAAGCCAAAGAACTCCTTTGGAATCAATAAATAAAGTTGAAACAATATTGCTGCTTATACCGCCTGCATTGTTAGGCTGAGAAGAAAACTGTTTGTATTTAAATTCAAAAGAATTTCTTTTACCTAAAGATAGTTTGAACACACCCTCGCCCCGGGTTGCAATCCAGATATTTTTTGAAGAATCTTCAGTAATTGATTTAATCTCTTCAGAATTATAAACTGCAGGGGTATTGGAGCTATACCTAATATGATGAAAAACTTCCGTGGTTCTTTCAAAACAATTTAAACCCCCGTTTAAGGTTCCAGCCCAAATATTTCCGCGGCTGTCCTCAAATAAAGAAGTTATAAAATTATCAGAGATAGTTGTGGTGTCAAAAGGATCGTTTTGATAAACAACAAAATTATAGCCATCATATCGGTTTAATCCGTCTTTAGTTCCAAACCACATAAAGCCTTTTTGATCTTGTAGAATACAGGATACAAAATTTTGTGAAAGACCATCGTTGCCGGATAGATGTTTAAAATTAATTTCTTGCGCGTAAATTTTGGCGGAAAGGAATAAAAATATAATTGGAGTAAATTTCAAAAAGTATTTAAAAATAAAGTAAAAATTATTTTGCAATGGATTTTTCTTTTTCAGTTTTATTGAGGTTTAGTTTTAATTCTTCTAATAACAATTTAGGAAAAAACGTGTTATTTATAGGTATGATTTACAGCACGAATAAACAGAATCTAACCCCAAAAACATTTATAAAACAGCACAGAAAATAATTATGCAGTAAAGATTATCTTAAAAAATCACCATCAATAATTAAAAGTTTAACCTTTTCCTTTGCAACGGAACGATGCGAACTTAAATTATCAGATACTATGTATGTCATTCCTGCTTTTAATAAATGTATTTCGCCATTTTTTTGCTCGTTTACAACTTCGCCCCCAAGGCAATAAACAATGTGTCCTTTCTTGCACCAATGATCGGCGATATATCCGGCATCATACTCAACAATACGAACACGCAAACCATCATATTGTAATGTTTGCCAGAATGATGTTCCTGTTTTTCCTTTATGTTCTTCTTTAGAAACATTATTCCAATCAATTATTTGAAAAGGTATGTTGCTCATTTCTTCTTTCCGTAGTTCATTGCCTTTATCTTTTTTCCTGCAGCACTATCTGTAATTAGTTCTTCTAATCTTTTTAATCTTGTGGGCTCCTGTTTTGCGCTCATAACCCAGCGCGTTGTTATTTTTTTGTATGATGGAGCAGATGATTGAAAATACTCCCAAGCTTTTTTATTGGATTTAAATTTTCTAAGAAAAGATTTATCAAATTCAATTGCAGGATTTTCATAACTATAAATTTCTGATTTTTCATCTTTGCGGAAACTAAACGCAGTCAAACCTTCCGGTTTCATCAAGCCAAGTTTTGTAAGTTCTTCAACCTTTTTTATGTTGATTGCACTCCAATTGCTTTTGGGATTTCTGGGGGTAAAACGAATACAATAACTTTCATCGTCAACACCCCTGCGGATTCCGTCAATCCATCCAAAACAAATTGCTTCATCTACAGATTGCGACCACGTAATTGATGGTTTACCAGAAGAAACTTTGTAATATCCAGCAAAAAGCTCTTTTTCTTTTTTATGATTTTTTTCAAACCATTTACGCAAATCTTTTTGTGTTGGGAAGAAAACGATTTGATTGTTGACCATTATCTTTTCTGTCTGGTAAATATCTTATAAAAAATAAAAGGAGCAATTGTTATCCATACCAAAAACAAACCCCAAACCCTGCCTTCTGCAAAATTGTAATCGTGCAAAAGCTTTTGCCATGGATTACCCATAATGTAATGTCCAAAACCAAATTCAAAAAGAATAGTTAAACCAAGCCAGAATAGCCCAAGAATAACAGCGTGTTTAGTTGATTCAATTTTCCATTTTTTGAAAATGAAATAGAAAATAATTCCAAAGAAAAATATTCCCGTTGCTGTAGATATTTGATGCGCCGGAAGATCACCAACAATTTTTTTATATGTCATTTCTCGCAGCACGCCATTTAAAATTCCAACAAACGGAAAAGCAAACCACCATAAAATATGTTTGTAAATGTTTTTCATAAATCAAGTGGACTCTACAAACAGTTTGTAATTCCAAATAATTAATTCATTTTGTTTTAATAGTATTTAAAAGTTAGGCATCAGAGGTTATTCAGCTATCCCAAATTTAAATTATTAACACAACGAATTTACAGAAGTATTTTAGTGTCTAAAATATCAAAAAATAAAATTAATCAAAGTATGGGCGTTTGTATGTAACACTGTTTGAAAACTCCGCAACAAATAAATCTTTAACAATTTTTGCTAGCGAAAGAAGTTCTTTTGTTTCTGATTGAAGAGCGGGTTTGAGTTTTAAAATATTATCAAGGGCAATAATAACTTTTTCAATTCCCACAAACGCAATTCGGCAATTTACGTTTTGGATATCCTCATCTATTTTTCGCGGCAAATCATCATCTAACTTTTCTAAATTTTTCTTACCCCAAACACACATTTTACTTTTTATATGTATTTGCGGAGTAAACCAACCAAGTACTTCTAAATTTTGCTGGAACGTGCTTTCAGCATCCCTCGGCTCAACTTCTGCCGGATATTTAACTTTTACAAGATTATAGTAATTGGAAAAATCATTAAACAAATTATTTGTTAAATCGATTAATGGATGTTTGATATCTCTTAATCCAAAAGAGGGAACATCTTCATCATCATTTGTATTATTTAAATTTGAGAAGAAATCAGAGTCATCATCAGAATCATCTTCGCCTTCAAAATCAATATCAAAATCATCATCATCAAATTCTGTTTCCGATTGTGAATCATCATCATCGTTTAATAGTTTTAAAGTCTCTCTAAACGAATCTTCAATTTCTTTAGCAGATAGTTCCGCATCTGTGCCATCTTTATCCTTCAGAATACGTTTAATCTCCATCTCGGCTTCTTGCCTATAAAGAAAACATTTATCTGTGAAGGAACACTTTTCGCACCAGCGGTCACAGTAGTTATAAATTCCCGAAATAAAATTATTGTTGTTCAAAGCTGTAATTCCAATTATTATTTGAATAATATTATGTTGTGAATAAAGTAAACTTTAATAAAATAAAACTTCGTGGCTAACATACTTTCCATTTTCATAATTAAACTTTGCACTAAAGAAACCATCGTTAAATAACCAGGGAATAAAAATCTTATCGCCATCCCAAAGTTTTAGCTCGGTTAATTTTTCATTTTTTATCCAGGCAAGATTTCCTTCCAGCGAATCAATTAATTTTCCATCAAATTCATCGGCAGTAAAAAGAAAAACATACCAATCTTCTTTTTCATCAAACATAGGAAAGGTAATAAATCCCTTCATCTTTAGTGATTTAACTTTTAATCCGCATTCTTCTTCAATTTCTCTTTTCGCGCACTCTTCGGGACTTTCGCCCGCCTCAAATTTGCCGCCAAGTCCGTTCCATTTTCCTTTGTGATAATCATTTTCTTTTTTTACTCGATGCAGCATTAACGTTGAATTGTTTTTTTTATCAATTACATAACAAAGAGTGGCAAGTTTCATTAAATGTCCTAAAATTTCTTGTAAAAATTTATGCTATTGCAAAATAAACTAAACCAATATAAGTTCTAACCGATAATAATAACAGATATTAATTTTTTTAAGTTTTTTGTTTTTCTATTTGCAGATTTATCGTACTCATATAAATTAACACATGTAATTATTTAAGTTTTATCGGAGAAAATTTAAAATGGAACTAAACGAATTAAATTCCCAAACAGTTGAAGAAATAGAAAACTCATTTTCAATTGAGAAAGAAAAAATGTTTTTATCAAAATCTCTTTTTGCAGCAAAGAAGAAAAAGAAAGATGAGGATGATGATTACGATGACGAGGTTGAAGATAACTATTACGAAGATGAGGATGAAGACGAAGATGATCTTTTTGATAGAGAACCCAAGAAAAAAGAAGATCTGGATGATGAGTTTGATATTGACGAATTAGATGAAGACGATCTTTTTGATGATGACGACGAGTCTGCTTTTTAGTTAATAAGATTTAGAGTGAGATAAAAATTTTTATCTCACTCACTCAATTCTTAATATCCCAAATAAGTATTTTTTAACAAATAGTTTTTAACGTAATCATTAATCCCATCCTCCAATGATGTTGCTGTCTTTTTATATCCTGCGGATTTTATTTTATCAAGATTAGCTTCTGTAAAGTATTGGTATTTTTCTGCTAAGTGCTGAGGCAAATCAATATACTCTATATTTACGGGCTTGTCAGCCGCTTTAAATAATGCAGTTACAAGATCGTTCCAAGTGCGCGCTTTGCCTGCACCAACATTAAAAAGTCCATTCTTGTTTTTGTTATCCATAAAATACAAGGTCATATCAACAGCGTCTTTTACATAAACAAAGTCTCTCCTCTGTTCGCCGTCTTTATAATTTGAATTGAGCGATTTAAACAATCTAACTTTTCCAGTATCGCGCACCTGTTCAAATGCTTTGTGTACAACCGAGCGCATATCAGCCTTGTGATATTCATTTGGTCCGTAAACATTAAAATATTTTATTCCCACAATCTGGTTTAGTACGCCGGTGCGTTTTGCCCAAAGATCAAATAGTTGTTTAGAGTATCCGTACATATTTAAGGGACGAAGAGTTTCAATTTTATTTTCATTATCATCAAAACCAAATGCACCATCACCGTAAGTTGCAGCAGAAGAAGCGTATATAAATCTAATATTTTTCTCCACACAATATTTTGCAAGCTCTTTAGTGTAATGATAATTGTTATCCATTAGGTGATCTGCATCTTTTTCTGTTGTGGATGAATTTGCCCCCATGTGAATAATTGCTTCAACATTGTATGGAACAACATCATCAAGAATCTGTTCGACAAACTCAAGTTTGTTTACAAAATCTTCATACTTTAATCCAACAAGATTTTTCCACTTTTCATCTTTGCCAAGCTCATCAACAATAATTATGTTGGATTTGCCAAGCTCGTTTAATCTCCAAACAATTGCGCTTCCTATAAATCCTGCTCCGCCGGTAACAACTATCATAACAAAAATCCTTTGTTTTTAGATGAAGCAATTTACCCATATTTAAGAGAGTTTTAAAGAAAAAATAAATCCAGACCTCGCTTGATAAGCACCACATTGACAAAGTGTATATAATTATTATATTTGCCTCAGATTTTTTGTTCTTTTAAAAATATATTTCTTATCAAGAACGGCGTAGGGAACAGGCCCGCAGATGCCGTAGCAGCCGGTTTAGAATCAATCTAACCGTCGGGTGCTAAATCCTGCCTCGATTATTTTATCGAGGAAAGATGAGATGAAGATTAATTATAAACCTCTTCATTTCACGGATAGAGGTTTTTTCATTTTAAAGAAGGAAAGTATGAAAGCAACAGTAGAAAGTTTAAAAAAATTATTGACCGAAAGAATCCTTGTAATTGATGGCGCAATGGGCACTATGATTCAACGTCATAAATTAACCGAAAGAGATTTTCGCGGTGAACGGTTTAAAGATTATCCAACAGATTTAAAAGGCAACAACGATTTACTTTCGATTACACAGCCCGAAGTTATAAAGTCCATTCACAGAGAATATTTTGCCGCAGGTGCGGATATTATTGAAACAAATACTTTTAACTCAACCGTTATTTCACAAGCTGATTACAATATGCAATCGCTTGTTTACGAGTTAAATTTTGAATCCGCAAAAATTGCCAGAGAAGTTGCAGATGAGTTCAATAAAAAGTTTCCGAATAAACAACGATTTGTTGCAGGCGCCTTGGGACCAACAAATAAAACGCTCTCACTTTCTCCCAATGTAAGCGATCCTGGCTTTCGCGCAGTTACTTTTGATGAAGTTGCTGATGCGTATTACGGTGCAGCTTGTGGTTTGATAGATGGTGGTGCGGATATTGTTCTTATCGAAACAATTTTTGATACACTTAATGCTAAAGCGGCAATATTTGGTGTTGAAAAATTACTAACAGAAAGATCGCTCGATATTCCTGTAATGATTTCGGGAACTATTGTTGACCAAAGCGGAAGAACACTATCCGGACAAACTATCGAAGCTTTTTTTACATCAATCTCACATGCAAAAAATCTTGTTAGTGTTGGATTAAATTGTGCGCTCGGTGCAAAGCAAATGCGTCCTTTTGTTCAAGACCTCTCAAATGTTTCTGATAAATTTTTATCTGTTTATCCAAACGCAGGTTTGCCAAACGAGATGGGCGGTTATGATGAAACTCCAAAAACAATGGCAGGTGTTTTAGAAGATTTTCTTAAAAGCGGATTTGTAAATATTGTTGGCGGATGCTGCGGTACAACTCCGGATCATATAAAAGAAATTGCTGGAATTGTAAAAAATTACAAACCAAGAATTCCTAAAACCCAGGAGCCATTTTTAAGATTAAGCGGACTTGAACCGGTTGTACTGCGTCCTGATTCTAATTTTATGAATATCGGTGAACGCACAAATGTTACCGGGTCAAAAAAG
>JAGOXU010000091.1 GCA_018059515.1 Ignavibacterium sp. | reverse complement strand
TAAAAATGTTTTTTAATCTTGGTTACAACGTAATTTCGGAATTGTTCAAAGTCAATAGATGGTTTAAAGTATTTTTAAAATGAAAAGTGCGTTTTTATTTCATTTTATTCCTCGGCGGGTTAGGGTTGTGGAATGGATGATAAAAATAAATTGGTTGGAAAACAGTATTTACTGTATTGTCAATTTTTTAAACAAATCCACATCCTCCTTAGTAGTAATCTTAAAATTAAAAACCGAGCCTTGTGCGATGTGAACTTTTTTTCCGGTTCTGCGTATCAACATTGATTCATCAGTTCCAACAAAATTTTCTTTTTCAGCTTTGATTAATGCTCTACGTAAATCTTTATACTTAAATATTTGTGGGGTTTGCACGTAGTAAACTTCATCACGATTTAAATATTCATCGACAGTGTTTTTACCCTTAATTAATGTGTCTTTTGCTTTTATGCAAACAAGAGCATTTCCTTTTTGTTTTGCCAATTGTATTGCATCGGATAAAATATTGCTTGGTAATAATGCGCGCGCTGCATCGTGAACGACTATTAAATCACTTTCATTAGCTTCTGAAGCAAGCACAGCATTAAACACAGATTGCTGTCTTGTACTGCCGCCTTCAACAATTAATTTTACTTTAGACAGCTTATATTTATTAATAAGTTTGATAAGATGATAAAAGTATTCCGGTTCTGCCGCAATAATAATTTCATCAATGAATTTGTTTTTTTGAAATATTTGAAGTGTGTAAACAATTATTTCTTTGCCGTGTACTTTTAAATATTGTTTAGGAGTGGAATAACCACTCCTAAACCCTTTTCCGCCGGCAGGAATAATTGCTATCGATGTCATACTATCATCATAGCATCGCCGTAACTTAAAAAGCGATACTTATCTTTTAAAGCTTTCTTATAAGCTTTCATAATCAACTCAGTTTCACCCAGTGCACTTGTCAGCATCAGTAATGTCGATTCCGGTGAATGAAAGTTTGTGATAAGCTTTTGAGTAATATGAAATACGTGAGGAGGATAAATAAATTTATCAGTCCAGCCTCTGCCGGGTTTTAAAAAACCATCTGCAGTTGTACTTGTTTCCAAAGCACGGCAGGCGCTTGTGCCAACAACAATAATATTATGTTTAGCGTGCATAGCCTTGTTCACAACATCTGAAGTGTGTGCAGAAATTTCGTAATACTCAGAATCCATTTTGTGTTTAGTAAGATCTTCAACCTCTACAGGTCTAAATGTTCCCAAACCGATATGAAGAATTACAGGAACAATATGAATTCCCTTCTTCGCAATTTTTTCAAGCAGTTTAGTTGTAAAATGCAATCCAGCAGTTGGTGCAGCAACAGCGCCATCAACTTTAGCATAAACTGTTTGATAATTTTCTTTATCCTTAGGCTCAGGATCACGTTTGATGTAAGGTGGGAGCGGAGTTAGACCGATTTTTTCAACTGCCTGAAACACGTTTCCGGGTTGATTAAATCGTACTGTTCTGCCTCTTGATGTTGTGTTATCAATTACTTCGCACCAAAGATTATTATCAAAATAAATTTTATTGCCAATCCTAACTTTTCTTGCAGGATCAACAATAACATCCCAAATGCAATCTTCTTTGTTCAATTCTCTTAAAAGAAAAACTTCAATCTTGGCTTGAGTTTTTTCTTTCTTACCAAACAATCTTGCCTGAAACACTCTTGTTTCATTTACAACAAGTACATCGCCTTTTTCCATGTAGTCAATAACATCGGTAAACTTTTTATCTTCCATCTCACCAGTTTCTTTATGAACAACCAATAATTTTGATTTATCACGCGGACTAACCGGGTACTTCGCAATGGAAGTTTTTGGCAAGTTATACTTGAAATCTGATAGCTTCATTTATCTCTACCTTCTCTTATTATTTTAATTCGGATTATCTTCAAACTACAAAACCGTCAGTTTGTCCGCCTCGGCGGATTGCCGAAGACTGACATATTATCAAGGTCACACTTCGACAAGCTCAGTGTGACACATTGATAATAGTATTTTAAAGTAATCACATTTACTTACTATTTCTTCTTAGATACTTTTTTCTTTACTACAACTTTTTTTGCAGTTGCAGCTTTTTTAGCAGCCGTTTTTTTTGATGAAGCTTTAGCAGGTTTTGCTTTCTTCATCTCTTTTACAACAGCTTGCGCAGCAGCTAATCTTGCTATCGGAACACGGTATGGTGAACAGCTTACATAGTTTAAACCTATCTTATGACAGAATTCAACTGATTTTGGTTCACCGCCATGCTCACCGCAAATACCGATCTTAAGATCAGGTCTGGTTTTTCTTCCTCCTTCAACAGCAATTTCCATCAACTTACCAATTGCTTCCTGATCAATTGATTGAAATGGATCTTCGGGAAGGATTTTCATATCAAGATATTCAGGTAAAAACCCGCCGATATCATCACGAGAAAATCCAAATCCCATTTGTGTAAGATCGTTTGTACCGAATGAGAAGAACTGTGCGGTTTCAGCAATCTTATCGGCAGTAAAGCATGCACGTGGAATTTCAATCATTGTTCCGATTAAGTGAGCAATTTTCTTTAATCCAAATTTCTCACAAACTTCTGCATGAACTCTTTTTACAATTTCATACTGATGATTGATTTCATTGACGTCGCAGGTAACCGGTATCATTATTTCAGGAAAAGGTTTCTTACCTTCTTTTAATAATTCTGCTGTTGCTTCAAATATAGCACGAATCTGCATCTCAGAAATTTCCGGATAAGTAATTCCTAAACGCACACCACGATGACCCATCATTGGATTGTTTTCATGAAGTGAATCAGCGCGCTTATTTAATTCCTCGAGTGAAATTCCAAGACTTGAAGCAAGTTTTTCTCTTTCATCAACTCTTGTAGGAACAAATTCATGTAATGGCGGATCAAGTGTTCTAAACGTTACAGGATATCCATCCATTGCAGCCATCGTACCTTTAACATCATGTTTAACGTGTGGAAATAATTCATCCAACGCTGCTTTTCTTTCAGCAAGAGTTTTTGAATGAATCATTTTACGAAGCTTGAATAATGGTTCTTCAGCATTTTGTCCATAGAACATGTGCTCTGTTCTAAAAAGTCCAATACCTTCTGCGCCAAAAGCTCTTGCACGTGCTGCATCTTCAGGAGTATCTGCATTAGTTCTAACTTTTAATTTTCTAACATCATCACATAATTTCATAAAAGCCTGGAAGTCGGGGTTTTCTTCAGCAGCTTTAACCATTGGAAGTTCACCTAAATAAACAGCTCCCCTAGATCCATTAAGTGTAAGCCAGTCACCTTCTTTAACTGTAATATCACCAACAGTAAAATATTTTTCATTGTAATTCATGTTAATTGTGCCTGCACCAACGATACAACATTTGCCCCATCCGCGTGCAACAAGAGCAGCGTGCGAAGTCATACCACCGCGAGCAGTTAAAATTGCCTGTGCAGAACGCATGCCTTCGATATCTTCCGGATTTGTTTCTTCACGAACAAGAATTACTTTTTTACCTTGCTTAGCCCAAGCAACAGCATCATTAGCAGAAAATACAACTTGTCCTGCGGCTCCCCCTGGTCCGGCTGGTAAACCTTTTGCAACAGCTTTAGTTTTAACTTCAACAGCAGGATCAATAATTGGATGAAGAAGTTCATCAAGTTGTGAAGGTTGAACGCGCATTACTGCTTCTTCTTTTGTAATAATTTTTTCTTTGTACATATCGAGAGCCATTTTTACAGCAGCAGGTCCGTTTCGTTTTCCTACACGGCACTGTAACATATAAAGTGTACCATCCTGAATTGTAAACTCAACATCAAGCATATCGTGATAATGTCTTTCCAACATTCTCTGGATTACGTGTAATTCTTTATAAGCTTTTGGCATTGCAGTTTCAAGTGATTCAAGATGTTCTGTGTGTTCACTCTTACCAATTTCATTTATTGGATTTGGAGTTCTGATTCCCGCAACAACATCTTCACCCTGAGCGTTTGTTAACCACTCGCCGTAAAAATAATTTTCTCCGGTTGCAGGATTACGAGTAAATGCAACACCTGTTGCAGAAGTATCACCCATATTTCCAAAAACCATTGCTTGAACGTTTACTGCAGTTCCCCAATCATCTGGAATTCCTTCAATCTTTCTGTAAGAGATGGCACGTTTGCCCATCCAGCTTTGGAATACTGCTGATACAGCGCCCCATAACTGCTCCATAGGATCTTCCGGAAATGGTTTTCCCAAAACTTCCTGAACTTTTGCTTTGTAAATTTCAATTAATTCTTTCAAGTCTTCAGTAGTTAAATCAGTATCAGCCTTAGCACCACGAGCTTCTTTCATGTTGTGAAGCTCTTTTTCTAACTGCTGTCTAACGCCTTTGCCTTCTTCTGGTTCGATGCCCGCAGCTTTTTCCATAACAACATCACTGTACATTTGTATTAAGCGGCGATGTGAATCATAAACAAATCTTGGGTTGCCGGTCTTTTTAATTAATGCTTCACGTGTTTGATTATTCAATCCGGCATTAAGAATTGTTTCCATCATACCAGGCATTGATGCACGAGCGCCGGAGCGAATTGAAAGTAACAATGGGTTTTCTAGATCACCAAACTTAGCGCCCATTTGTTTTTCAACTTTTGCAAGAGCGTCCTTAACTTGTTTCTCAAGTTCTTTTGGATATTTTTTCTTGTTCTTGTAGTATGCGGTACATACTTCTGTAGTTATTGTAAATCCTGCAGGTACAGGAAGACCAATGTTAACCATCTCAGCAAGGTTTGCACCTTTGCCGCCGAGCAGCGATTTCATCTCTGCTTTACCTTCTGCTTTTTTACCACCAAAGTAGTAAACATATTTTGTTTGAGCCATAGTGTCCTTTCCTCCGTTATAAGATTATCTGTTTGTTCATCTCTTTATTACGAAGCGTTATTTAGTTTAGTAATTAAATACTGTTTGAATGATTCTTCATCATCCATACATAAGTTTATTTTAAGATAAAATATTTCAATGTCATCAAATTCTCTTTTAAATCTTGAAAGTTTTACTGCATCTTTTTCAGTGGTTACAACCGAATGAGAATTGGTTGTATAAAACTGCCTTCTTATTTGCTGCACTTCTTTTAATGTATAATTCTTGTGATCTCTAAATATCAATTTGTTCTGTGTATCAACATGAGCCTGATTTAACGCACTTAAAAACGATGCCGGATTTGCAATGCCCGACACAACTAAACTTTCCTGTCCTTTAAAATCATCAATGCTGTATTCAATCTTTCGCATCACATCAACAAATTTTATTGCTTTATAGTATGATGTAAAAATCTTTTTTCCTGCAAAATGATTTTTCATTTCAGAATTAATTTCTTCTTTAGCAAGAAATTTTCTGTTAAGAATTATTGCATCAGCTCTTTTTAAAGAATCAAATCCCTCCCGCAAATCACCCAACGGCAAAAGATTATTGGTAAAATAACTTTTACTGTTTACAAAGCTTTGGTCAATAACAACAAGATCAACATCGCGTGCAATCCATCTGTGTTGAAAAGCATCATCAAGTACAATTGTGTTTATTCCGGTTTCATCAATTAATCTCTTTGCGCCTTTTACACGATTTTCAGAAACCGCAGCAGCAACTTTACATTCCAAACTTGTATGATAAATTTCATCTCCGCACTCTTCAACAGAAGTTAGAATCTCACTTCCTTTTGAAACTAATTTGTAACCGGTTGATTTTCTTCCGTAACCACGACTTAAAACTCCAACTTTGTAACCGGAGTTTTTAAGTAAATTTGTAACATAAATTACAAGCGGAGTTTTACCGGAACCTCCAACATTTATATTGCCGATAGAAATAACTTTTGCATTAACTTTTTTAGATTTAAAAACAGACTTATCAAAGAACAGATTTCTGATAGAAATTATAAATCCATAAATAAGCACAAGCGGTGCTAATAAAATTTTTAAGAACTTCATCAAAACAACACCTAAAATTTTTCCGCTTCATCTTGAAGCGCAATTAATTTACCTTCACACTCATCAATAATTTTTGAAGTATCATCATAACTTAGTTTGCTATCAACGTAAACAAGATCAGAATAAATAACTTTAACATTTGTAAACGGATTTGGGATTTGAAATTTATCCCAGCTTTTTAATTTCTTTTTAGATTTTATTCCAATTCCCATTAACACAATAGGCACACCGCTTTTTTTTGCTGTGATGACTGCTCCAGCTTTAAATTTACGTTCAGGTCCGCGCGGTCCATCAGGTGTAATTGCAATTGAGTAACCATTTTTTGCATGATCAACCATAATTCCAAGTGCAACATCTCCGCCTTTACTGCTTGAGCCGCGAACAACTTTATACTTCCAATGCTTTAATTGCTTTGCAAGTAAATCACCGTCTTTGCTTTTACTGGTAAGCGCCGCAAACCCGTCATTTCTGTGTAAGAACCATGGCAGCAGCATCGTGCCGTGCCAAAAAGCTAAAACGTAATTTTGTTTTTGCTTTCGTAAATCATCAACAACTTTTTTGTTTTTATATGATACCCGCAAAGTTTTACATAACGCATCAAGACTGTGTTTTAAAAGATAACTGCCTAAAAATCTTAATGTATCCTGTTTAACTTGCTTTGTGTTCATTTAATATTGAATAAATAATTCTTGCTGCATTTTGCGGAGCGTTTTTATCTCCCAGCACATTTTTAATTCCACTTAGTTTTCTTTTCACATTATCATACAAATCATCATCAGATAAAATATTTTTTGCAGCATCATATATATTATCTGCGCTTGCATCATTTTGAATTAATTCAGGTACAACCTGTTCATCCAAAACTATGTTTGCCATACCAATATTTTTAATCTTTACTAGTGATTTTCCGATTATATAACTCATCAAACTTGTTTTATATACGATAACCATCGGCAGTTCCATCAATCCGGCTTCAAGTGTTGATGTACCTGATTTTACAATTCCAAACTTAGCGTGTTTTAATAAATCATAAGTATGATCTTTTATTACTTTAAAATTTTTCACATCCGTTAGCTGATAAAACTCTCTTTCATCAAGATTACTTGAACACGCAACAACAATTTGCATATCAAGTTCATCAGCAAGTTTTACTGAAGCTTTTATCGCTTCAGGAAAAATACTTTTCACTTCCTGTTTACGGCTTCCGGGCAGTATTAATAAAATCTCTTTTGCAGGATCAAGTTTGAATTTATTATCTAAAAGATTTCTTGAGATAAAATCATATCCGCTTATTTCCTGAATCAAAGGATGACCAACAAATTCAGCATTAACATTTTTTTCTTTAAAAAACTTTTCTTCAAACGGAAAAACAACTAAAACTTTTCTGAACAACTCTTTTATTTTTTTTACTCTGCCTTTTCCCCAAGCCCAAACTTGCGGAGTGATGTAATAGATGAGTTCAAGATCATGTTCAAGTTTAAGTTCAGGCTTGGCTGCAGAATAGTCATGTTTAAGAGATTTTAGTTTTTTAGCGATGCTTAGATTAAAGCCCGGATAATCAATCAAGATTGCTTCGCCTATTTTTCTTTTTTTCACTTCATCAATTAAATCGCGCTGAACTTTTTTTATAAAAGGTAAATGTTTTATCACTTCAACAAAACCAAGAAAAGCCATTTTATCTATGTGATAAATTAATTCCATTCCTTCGGCTTGCATTTTATCGCCGCCGATTCCAAATATTTTCAAAGAACTATCTAACTTTTTTAACTCACGTATTAATGATGCACCATGCAAATCACCCGAAGCTTCTCCAGCAATCATTAATACATTTTTATTCTTCATCACAAAATATTATTTGAACTTAAATACCATTTAACAATTATCAACAGCGCAGCAGTTCCAAACGCCTGCAAGGTTCTGGTTTCAGATTTTAATCCTTTGGATAAAATAAACTCAGGCTGCGGAATTGATTCAACTTTGTAAGGTGTTAATCTCCATCCAAACCTTGGTACGTTATCTAAATATTTTTTGTAATCGCTGTTGAATTTTATTTTAAGAAATTCTTCTTCTTCTTTTACGATGAAAAGATATTGTATAATAAAAAATAATATCGCAATAACTTGTAAATAGGGAAACAACGACATCGACATAATTCCAAGACCGAGATACATTAAAATATTTCCTACATAAAGCGGATTTCTAACGTGTGCAAACGGTCCGCTGATAACAAGAAAACTGCCGCCAACGCCTCCTGTTGTACGTGTTTCACTGCCAGCCCAGCTTACGCCCCACAATCTTATTAGCTCGCCAATTAATGCGATTGCAAATCCAACTACTATACTTGTAACAGTTGCATTTTCAAAAATCAGCATTAGAATTAAAAATGGAATCGGAGTATAGCTTCTGTATTTAAATATTTTTGTTGCAGTGTTATTCATTTTTACTCCGCCAAATAGGCTGATTTTCTTTTTAATTGTGCCTGATGCCTTTTCCTTAAATTCTTCTTACTCATTAACTCAGTTACTTTGCTCGTTATATCATCAAAATTGTTGAATGGATAAAAACTTATTTTTTCCATCGAACAAAATCTTGCAAGATCTTTTTTTGCAAAAATAAAATCACAATACTGTGCGGCATCTTTATCAGAGTTTCCATCGCCAATATAAATTGTATAATCATCATCGCTGCTATGATTTATAATATGATTACGCTTACAATTTGCTGATGTAGGCGAATCACAATCAAAGTACGGATATTCAGCGCTTAACTTTCCTTTACCAACATAAAGTTTATTGGAATAATATTTAATTTCCATTAATCCCGCTTTATCAAAAAGTCTATCGATGTAATAATCAAAGCCATCGCTTAGCACAATCATTTCAATTTCATTATCAGAACAAAATTTTACAAACGATATAAAAGTTGGATCAACATCAATCATATCAACAAAATTATCAAGTTCATTTTTGCTGATTATGTTTACAGAATCACAAAGTTCATCCCAGCATTGGCGGGATGAAATTTTATCACTTAAAAGATTTTCAATTATTTGATTGACCTTTTCCGTCTTACCAAATTTTTGAAAAATTGCTTCACCAACATCTTCAAGCGTAATCGTGCCGTCAAAATCAACAAAAACTTTTAATACTCTTTTATTCATCATCAGTAATAATCATTTTCTTAACCTCAACAAATTTGTCTGTCTTTAGGCGATAGAAATAAATTCCCGGCGGCAAATTTTCCGCATTAAAAGCTATCTGGTTTTTACCTGCATGACAATTAATATCTTCAATCTTTTTTACCGTCTCTATATTACTGTTAAAAAAATCGATAGAAACTTTTTCTTCTTCCGGCAGATAGAAACTGATTATAGTAGAATCAGAAAAAGGATTTGGATAATTTTGTCCAAGTATAGTTTCTTTTGCATCGCGGAAATAATCAACTTTTTCTATTACAGAATATTGCGGCTGCGTTTTATCATTTTTTTGGGCGATGCGATAATAAATTGAGCCATTAATATCCGGCAGATCATAAAACTCATAATAATTTGTATCAGTTTTTTTATTCTTCTTTACTGATCCGGCAATAGTCCAATCATCATCCTTAGCATATTCATCTGCCGATCTATAAATACTATATGTTGTTCCTTCATTTTCATTTGCAGCGTACCACGATATTTTTACTGAATCATTTACAACTTCTGTTTTAAAACCAAGTATTTGAGATGCATAAGTTCCGGTGCTAAAAATCTTTTGACCGTAAATATTATTTCTTTTGTCTGTTGTTCCTTTAAATACCGCCACTGCACCGCCACTACCATCTGAAACAAGATTAAGATAACTTTTTTCCATATCCTGCGATGAAGAAATCATTACGCCGGATGAATCCCAAACAAACTTTCCTTTAAGATCAATTTTTTGAATGTACAAATTTGCATCGGAATTATTCTGACGTTTATCAATCCACGCAATTACAACTCCATTTTTTTGATCATAAACAATGCGCTGCCCAAATTGATTTCCTTTAATATTGATAACTCTTTTCCCATTGTTTTCCCACATAGGATTTCCCTTAACATCAAATCTTTGAATAAATACATCTTTAAGTTTTTCATACTCGTTTGTCCAGCTTACAACAACACTTGAATCAACAAAAGCAAATTGCGGATTTGATTGACTTCCCGGTTGATACGTTAGCAGCTTACCTTCTTCACCCCAGAGCAATTGCCCTTTATCCGAAATTAAATTTTGATAAATAATTTTATTAGAACCCTGATACGTTATTGCAGCATAAACTTTGCTGCCAAGTTTACCAACTGAATAGCTGAGCACATTATTATTTGGTTTTGAAATCGTTATTGGTTTTGGTCCCCAAACTTTAGAACCAGTTGAATCAACAAATTGTAAACGCAGTACGGTTTTTTGATTTAAGTTTTCTAACCAAAAGATAAATGCCCCGCCCTTATTATCAGGTACAATTTCAGTTTCGCTTAATGTGTTATTAGAATTAAATAAAATTCCTTTTAATGAATCGCTTAATATTTTTCCATTTGGATTTAGCACATTGTATCTAACAGAAAATTTATTACCGGATAATAAATTTTTTGTAAGATAACTTGAATAAACGTATCCCCGTTTATCAACTCGCAATGAGAAATCAACTTTTTTAATCTTGTTTTCTGTAAGCTGTATTCCTTCATTCTGCCAGAGTCTTAATCCACTCTTGCTAAGTTTTTGGATAAACAATTCAGAATTTTTTCTTTTATCAAATCCTTCCCACATAATTATTGAATTTCCAAAAGGATCAACAGAAGCGAGAGGGTTTTCTTTCAATCCGCTTCTTGTAGAAACAGCCTTGCCATCAGCTCTAAAACTTACTTTACCGTTTTCATCAAAATGGATAAAATAAATATTACTGTTTGAGCTACCTTTTTTATCTTCCCAAAAAACATAAGCCCCGCCGTTAAAATCCCGCAGAGCAGAAATATTAATTGGATCAACAGGATCAATTACTAATTTTGTGTTTGATGATGGATCATTTACCCATTGCGCCAAAGCATTATCAAACAAGCATAGCATTGCTGCTGTAATAAAAAGTAATAGTTTTATATGTGATAATATTTTTTTCAAATATTTTTTTAATTAGTAATAACTAACACTTCGGCGGCACTGCCAAACAGTATGGGATCTGTTTCAGAAGTTATCGCGAACAATTCGCCGCGGCGAACTCGAGTGAAGCAATCTCGTATATTGAATTAGAGATTGCTTCGGCTAATCACCATCGCAATGACAATTCCAGAATTACACAACAAGCCATATAACAAATAATCTTATTCATAAAGATTTAGTTAGTTAGTTAGTAACAAAATCTAAATCTTCATTAAATCTAACGCTAACTAATTTGGATATTCCTTCTTCCTGCATAGTTACGCCGTACAAAGTATTTGCCGCTTCCATTGTGCGTTTGTTGTGCGTTACAACTACAAATTGCGTGTCTTTGCTAAAGTCATCAAGTATCCGAGTAAAGCGATCGATGTTTGCATCATCAAGCGGCGCATCAATTTCATCAAGAATACAAAATGGACTTGGCTTAACAAGATAAATTGCAAACAACAACGCAATAGCCGTAAGTGTTTTTTCTCCTCCGGATAAAAGCTCAATTGATGTTGGGCGTTTGCCTTTTGGTTTTGCAATTATTTCAATCTTGGCTTCAAGCGGATCGGCATTTTCTTCAATCTTTAAATCTGCTTCATCACCTGGATCAAAAAGAGTTCTAAATATCTTTATAAAATGCTCTCTTATTTTTTCAAAGGTTTCAGAAAATTGTTTTTGCGCCGTGTTATTAATTTCTTCAATTGTTTTTACAACATCTTTTTCAGATTCAACCAAATCATCGCGCTGTTTGTGAAGAAAATCCAATCGCTCTTTTTCTTCTTCGTATTCAGAATGTGCAACAAGATTTATTGGTCCTAAATTTTTTACTTTAGCTTTTAAATCAAGCACTTCATCGGTTCTCTGTTTAAAATCAAACGACTGCAAATCATCAAAATCTTTTTTCTCAAGTGTAAGTGAATAATTTTCTTTTATATGCTCGATAAGGTTTGCGCTTTTAATATCAAGCTCTTTAATCGTCATTTCCATATTATGGATTATATCAGAAACAGCTTCGCGTTCTTTACGCAATCCACGCAATGCAGTATCTTTTTGATTTACTTCTTCTCTTAAATTTTTGTGGCGATTTTCAATTTCTTCCAACTGATTATTTAAAACATTTTTTGCTTCATCAAGCTCGTTAAAACTTTGCTGAAGCGTTACAACTTCTTCATCAATAGCATTAATCTCACTAGCTGCAGTTTCAATATCATCTTTTCTTTTCGTAATTGAATTATTTAATACAACGATGGATTCTTCTGCACGTTTGATTGAATTTTCAGTATTGCGTTTTTCACCAACAAGTCTTTCGATGTTTACGCTAAGTTCGTTACGCTGTGTAAGTATTTGATTGTATGCTTTTTCAAATTCAGAAAATTCAGAATCGAGAGTTTGTTTTTTGCGCTCTTCAGAATCACGCAAAGCAATTTCTGTGTTAAGC
>JAGOXU010000090.1 GCA_018059515.1 Ignavibacterium sp. | reverse complement strand
CAAATTTCTTCAATATCAATGTTACCAACTGCAATGCATCCATCAGTCCAATCCTTTTTATCGTAAACAAATGGAAGCCAGCCAAAATAGTTTGGTTTACCGTGAATCATAATATCTCCGCCTGGCGAATATCCATTACTGTCTGCTCTCTCAATATCATTTTTATTTGGATAGGAAATGTGCAGAGAAAGATGATAACTGCTTTCCGGATTTCTGTAATCTAAAATGTAATTGCCTTCGGGAGTTTTAGAATCGCCTTCTTTTTGTTTATGTCCAATCGGGTTTTTACCAAGTCCGATATCGTAGCTTTTTATTACAGAAATTTTATTCATCAAATAAAGTTTACGCTCAGATTTATTTACGATAACCTTATCGGCTTTTGGTAAATTTTTTGCGAGCATTGAAGGCAAATATAAATCTATAAAAAGCAGAATTGCAGATATTAAAACTAACGATAAGAATATTTTTAAAATGATTTTCATTCTATACAATTCTTTTACTTTTTGTCATTGCGATAACGATTAGCCGAAATGATCTCACTCGAGTTCGCCGCGGCGAATCGTTCGCGAACACATACATTTTCTAATTTATGGGTACAGACCTGTCTAAACTCTGATACATCTGCTCGATCAAATCCTGGTATCTTTCTTCAACGTACTTACGTTTAATTTTTAGGCTCGGTGTAATTTCACCGGACTCAATTGTAAAAGGTCTATCCAATAAAACATATTTTCTTACACGCTCGTAGTTTGCAAGCTTTTTCTGAAACTGATCCATTTCCTTATCAAGCATTTTATAAATTTGATCATCTCTTATTAAGTCTTCAACCTTGTCATAAGGTATTTTATGTGTATCAGCATATTCTTTTACAGCTTCAAAATCAGGCACAATAAGGGCAGTTAAAAACATTCGTCTGTCACCAATCAATATAAACTGATCAATATATTTACTTGCAAGAAACATACTTTCAATTGGATTAGGTGCAATGTATTTGCCGGCTGATGTTTTAAATAAATGTTTCTTTCTATCAGTTATTAATAAAAATCCATCGGCATCAAACACGCCTATATCACCGGTGTAAAGCCATCCATCTTTAATCGTTGCATCAGTTTCTTTTTTATTTTTGAAGTAGCCCTGCATAATGTTTGGACCTTTTGCAAGTATCTCTCCATCCGATGCAATTTTAATTTCCACACCGGGAAAAGGTTTACCCACAGAGCCAAATTTAAAATCATCAACTCTGTTTGCACAAATTACCGGTGAAGATTCTGTTAAACCGTAACCCTCGACAATAATGATTCCTATCGCTTCAAAAAACTTACCCAAGTACAAAGGAAGAGCTGCGCCACCGGAAATAAAAAATCTTAAATTGCCTCCGGTTTTTTCTCTTAACTTGCCGTAAACAAGTTTATCTGCAAGTTTATGTTTTAAGGAAAGTGCAACCGGAATATTTCCATTCTTTTTTGCTTCGTTAAATCTTACACCAACATCCATAGCCCAATAGAATATTTTTTGTTTCGATATCGGTTGGCTGTCAACATTTTTAATAATCTTGGAATGAATTCTCTCAAATAAACGAGGCACACTTGTCATAATTGTCGGCTTTACATCAACAAGATTTTGTGCAACTGTTTCAATACTTTCAGCGTAACAGACTGTACACTTTGCTGCAAAGGCAGTGTAATATCCAGCCATTCTTTCAAAGATGTGACACAAAGGTAAGAAAGATAAGAAAACATCAGTGT
This sequence comes from Ignavibacterium sp., assembly GCA_018059515.1. Classification (GTDB taxonomy): domain Bacteria; phylum Bacteroidota; class Ignavibacteria; order Ignavibacteriales; family Ignavibacteriaceae; genus IGN3. The sequence continues at coordinate 10,900 of JAGOXU010000090.1, read as the reverse complement.
TTCCAATAGGAAAACAATCCAATGCAGCCTGAACGTTTGATAAAATATTATGATGCGTTAACACAACACCTTTGGGTTCGCCGGTCGTTCCCGATGTATAAATTATTGTGCAAACATCGTTTGGTTTTATAAAAGATAAATTATCCTTTAACAAGTTTGGATGTTCTTTCTTAAAAGCTTTTCCTAATTCCTGAACCTTACTAAAAGAATAAATATCTTTTTTATTTTCATCAATATCTTTTTCATTAAGTAAGATTATGAATTTTAAATATTTACATTTATCCCTAACCTTCATCACTTTATTAAGCTGGAATTTTGTTGAAACGATAATTGCTTTTGATTCAGAGTTATTTAAAATAAACTCAACAGATTCCGCAGTAAGCGATGGATAGAGCGGCACATCAATCGCACCCAAACTTAGAATTGCAAAATCGCTGTAAACCCATTCCGGACGGTTTTCCGAAATGATTGCAATCTTATCATCTTTTTTTATTCCAAGCGAAGCAAGTCCAAATGCAAATGCATCAGTTTCTTCTTTAAGTTGATCATAAGTAACTCCGATATATTTGCCATCAACTTTATGCTTAATAACAAAATTGTTGGTTTCTTTACTGTATTCTTCGGTAAGATGCTGATATAGCCGGGGAACCGTGGTTAAGTAATTTAACTGCGCCATATTTTTACTTCTCTCCTTTAAGTGCTGGATTTCTTCCCCGGAAACCAATTTAGTTTAAGTATGCTTTAACTTTAATTCTCTACTTCACTTAATTCAGTGAAACTTGGAATATTTATAAGCAAAATAGCATCAAAAAATTTAATAGCAAAAAGGGAAATGCTTCAAACATTTAATTTACATGTGACTGATCGATCTTTTCACAAATATATTTCAACTATAAATATTTCCGAACTACGTCTAAATAAATATTGTCTATATTATTTTATTTTAATAAGTTAGCAATAAACAAAGATTCGGAAAGTTCGGAAATAAGGATTATGGACGATAAATTATCTAAACAATTTAAGAATCTCAGAGAAAAGAATATCCAGCTTATTGCTGTTTCTAATAACGAGTGGTATTCACTTTTTCGGGATGAAATAAGAAACTCAATTGCTATTGAAGGAATCTTTTCAAATAGGAATGATCTGCTTGATGTACTTGAAAAAAATAAGAAAACAACAGATCAAAAAACTGCTGCTATCTTAGGGTATTTTGAGGCTGCAAGTACATTATACGAATATGCAAATATCTTATTTAAAGAAAATGAATTTTCATTAAGAATCTCGGATATTAGACAAATTCATACGTTGCTTATGCGTTATGAAAAACAAGTCGGATCATTCAATGGACAGCTTGGTATTTTTAGAAGCGAAAATGTGATTGTCAACGAATCAAGATTTACCCCTTTAGATTACGCTTTCATCAATGAAACGATGGAAGTATTTATAAAATGGTTGAACAAAAAAATCCATAGCAATGATTTTGATAAAATAAAACTTGCAGCACTCAGCCATCTTATTTTTGAGACAATTCATCCTTTTAGAGATGGAAATGGAAGAAGTGGAAGAATTCTACTTTCGTTTGTTTTAATAGGAACTGGGTTTATCAACATTGCAATAAAAGGCACTCAAAAATCGGACAGAGAAAAATATTACAAGGCAATGGAACAAGGTGATGAACATTTTGAACTGATGTTAAGAGAAATTGAAAAAGTAAAAAAACTAACAATCGCAATGCTTGATAGTTATGCTAAACAAACAAACTCATCACTGCTTGAACAAATAATTATTAGCAGATTGGAAGATGGAATAAAACGTTTAAGCAAAACCGAGATGATAAAGTTAAATGAGGATGCATTAATTCCATTAAGAGATGTTTCTAAGTTTTATAATTACTCACAAGATTATATCCGTAATCTTATTAACAAAGGAAAAATTAAGGCGCAAAAAAGGGGCAAGCTGTGGTACGTAAGAATTAGGGAGATAGAAAAATATTTAAAAGAGTTATAATTCTTGGTTTGTTGGTATCGATCTCCTGATCGATCCGTAAAGTATAGATAAGGTTAAAATTCTAAACAGGATTTATCCTGCTGTAAAAGTTTTAGCATCCAATCTTAACCATTTTAACTTTATTACCATTTACATAATTTGCAAATGCAAAAACACAAAATAGGCAATGGATAAAATGTTATTAATAGATTCCTATAAAAAAGTTTTAACTGGTTTTCTTTCCTTCATCTCACTATTTATAATTTCAATATCTTGTGATACAACTGAGCCACCACTCCCACCTGTTGAAAACAAAAACATTTGGAGAATAATCCCAGAATTAGCTGAAGCTGATGTACGCTACATTTTAAAACACGAAAACACACTGTACTTAACTTGTTTATTTACTGGCAGAGAATATAGAGGTTCTATTTGGAAAACTACTGATGGCGAGAATTGGATAATGCTCAGAACATTTGAAAAAGCCGTAGGACCACTTGCAATAAATGGAGATAGTTTGTTCTGTCTGGGGGATAGTCTTTTTAAATATATAATTCCTACTGATTCTTGGGAAAATGTTTGCCAACCTTATCCTTTGAATACAGATGTGCAAGCTGTTTCTGAGATGATATTTTTTGGAAACACATTATATGCATTTGAAAATTATTTTGATACTGGTGGTGTATATAAAATTGATTTCAGCGGGAATGTTGAGAATTTAGCACCATTCTACATGTACACAAAATTCGCCAAGATGATAAAAAAAAATGTAAACGATATGTGGTGCTATGCAAGAGGGAGATATCATAGCGGCGGATTCTTTATTTTTACTTTAGAAGGATTTAGTGTACTTAGCGATGGACTAACTCGACAAGTTTTATTAAATCCACCATCTAACTCACTAGAAATTAGAAACGATACTTTATTTGCAGGTTTTCGTTACCCAGGCATAATAAAATATTTAGATGAATCCAATGTTTGGAGAAATTATACTGATTCAATTCCCACTACACGTCTTGATGCTTCATCGCCTTATGTTGAACCAACTGAGATTTCTTGTCTTGGGGATCGAATGTTTGTATCAACGGACATATTTGGGGTTATGGAATGGAAAAAAGGAATTGGTTGGACAGATATGGCTGAAGGTTTAAGAACTTATGATTGGTCTGATGGAAAAGTTTTTTACCCAATAGTTTTTTTAGAAAATATTAATCAAACACTTATTGCTGCTTCAGGTGCCCCAGGTTATGCTGCTTGGGGTGGTAACGGAGTTTATAAATATAAAGTTAAGTGATTATAACATATAATTAGTGGTCGAATACATATATAAATAACTCATTGAGTTTATTTATTAATTACAAAAGACAACAATATTTTTTCTAAATTGTTCGTTTAATTGCATTAAACCTAAATTGATAATCCCGCTCAAAAAGCTTAATTTTTCAACAACAATTTATAATTTTGAGGATAAATCATGTCAAACGCATTTTTCAAAGTACCACACCCTTTAAATGAACCATTAAAATCTTATAAACCGGGTTCTCCTGAGAGAGAAGAATTAAAGAAAAAATTAACGGAATTAAAATCAAAACAGATAGAAGTTCCACTTATTATCGGCGGGGAAGAGATAAGAACAGGTAACACCGAAAAAATGGTAATTCCACATAACCATAGTCACGTTCTTGGAATTTATCATAAAGCAGGCAAAAAAGAAGTTGACATGGCAGTTGAAGCCGCACTTGAAGCCCGCAAACAATGGGCAGAAATGCCGTGGGAACATAGAGCCTCTGTATTTTTGAAGATAGCAGATTTATTAGCCGGAACCTGGCGAGCAACTATAAATGCTGCAACGATGCTTGGACAATCCAAAACAGCTTACCAGGCAGAAATTGATTCTGCTGCTGAACTGATTGACTTTTACCGATTCAATAGCTACTATTTGGCTCAACTTATGCAAGATCAACCATTCTCTGGAAGTGGAATGTGGAATCGGTTAGAGTACAGACCGTTAGAAGGATTTGTTTTTGCTGTAACACCATTCAACTTTACATCTATTGCAGGTAATCTTCCAACAGCGCCGGCACTTGTTGGTAACGTAAGTTTATGGAAACCCGCATCAAGCGCTGTTTATTCTGCTTACTGGTTGATGAAATTATTTGAAGAAGCCGGTTTACCGAAAGGTGTTATTAATTTTGTTCCTGGATCCGGCGGACAGGTTGGAACTCCTGCATTTACTAATCCGAATCTTGCGGGCGTTCATTTTACAGGATCAACAGAAGTTTTCCAGAATATGTGGAAGGTTATTTCTGATAATCTAAAAAATATGAAATACTATCCGCGCATTGTTGGTGAAACAGGCGGTAAGGATTTTATATTTGTGCACAATTCCGCTGAGGTTGATGCCCTTGTTGTTGCGGCATTACGTGGTGCATTTGAGTATCAGGGACAAAAATGTTCTGCTGCTTCAAGAATGTATATTCCTAAATCTTTATGGAAAGAGTTTAAAGAAAAATATGTTGCAGAAGTCGGCAAAATAAAAATGGGCGATGTAGAAGACTTTACTAATTTTATGGGAGCTGTAATTGATAAAGGTGCATTTAAAACAATAACAGAATATATTAAGTATGCAAAAGATTCTAAAGATGCAGAGATAATAACAGGCGGCAATTTTGATGATTCAAAAGGTTACTTTATTGAGCCAACTACTATTGTTACAACAAGTCCGAAATTCAAATCGATGGAAGAAGAGATATTTGGACCTGTAATGACAATGTATGTATATGATGATAATAAGCTGGATGAAACATTAACACTTTGCGATGAAACTTCACCGTACGCATTAACCGGTGCAATCTTTGCGCAAGATAGAAATGCAATTGTAATGATGGCAAACAGACTCAGAAATGCTGCAGGTAACTTCTATATAAATGATAAACCAACCGGAGCAGTTGTTGGTCAGCAGCCGTTTGGCGGAGGAAGAGCTTCCGGTACAAATGATAAAGCCGGCAGTGCAATGAATTTAATGAGATGGATGACTGCGAGAACAATAAAAGAAACTTTCGATCCTCCGAAAGATTGGCGTTATCCGTTTATGAATGAAGAATAAGTTACTTTCACTTGTATTTGGAACTGTGTCAGTGTTATCCCGAGCGAAGTCGAGGGAGTTAGGATGACAATTCCTTATGCAAAGCGAGGTCACAATTCGACTTCGCTCAGTGTGACAAAAAGGTTTAATAAAAAATAATATAAGGACGTTAAATGAAAATTCACGAGTATCAAGCAAAGGAAACGCTTAAAAAATTTGGTGTTCCTGTTCAGGATGGAATCGCAATTAAAAGTATGTTAGAATTTGATGATGCGATGGCTCAACTTCAGCAGCGTGGTATAAATCAGTTTGTGGTTAAGTCACAAATCTATGCAGGCGGAAGAGGCAAGGGAATTGTTTACGATATTAGAGACAGAGATGTTGTTGTTCTTGAAGGCGGAGTTAAATTTACAACCTCTCCTGAAAAAGCTGCTGAGTATGCTGAAAAAATTCTTGGTAATGTTTTAGTTACTCATCAATCCGGAGCAGAAGGAAAAGTAGTTAAAACTCTTTTCATCACAGAAGGATTGGATTACAAAAAGGAATTGTATCTTGGAATTCTTTTAGATCGTGCTGTCTCTAAAAATGTTATTATGGTTTCTACCGAAGGCGGAGTTGAGATTGAAAAAGTTGCAGAAGAAACTCCGGAAAAGATTATCAAAGAATGGATTGAGCCCGGTGTTGGTTTACAAGCTTATCAAGCGCGTAAATTAGCTTTTGCACTTGGACTTGAAGGAAATGCCTTTAAGAGCTTTATTCCTTTTATAAAAGCTCTTTATAAAGCCTATGAATCTACTGATGCGTCTATGTTGGAAATAAATCCCTTGGTAATTACAAATGATGATAGAGTTATAGCACTTGATGCAAAAATGAATTTTGATGACAACGCACTTTATAGACATCCTGATATTTTGGAATACAGAGATTTAGATGAAGAAGATCCGCTTGAAATTGAAGCATCGAAATACAATCTAAATTATATCAAGCTTGATGGAAATGTTGGTTGCATGGTTAACGGTGCCGGACTTGCAATGGCAACGATGGATATCATCAAACTTGCCGGCGGCGAGCCAGCAAACTTTTTAGACGTAGGCGGCGGTGCAAATAAAGAAACAGTTGCAAATGGATTTAAAATAATTTTATCTGATCCAAATGTTAAAGCGATATTGATTAATATTTTTGGCGGTATTGTAAGATGCGATAGAGTTGCACAAGGTGTAATTGATGCATCAAAAGAGATTGGAGTTAAAATACCAATAGTTGTAAGATTGGAAGGTACAAACGCAGAAGAAGCTGCTGATTTATTGGATCAATCTGATTTGCATTTTGAAGTAGCTAAAAGTTTGCAGGAAGCTGCTGAAAAGGTTACTGCAGTTTTAAGTGTAAGTTAATTTACATACTATGTTACACTAAGCTAATCGAGGTGTGATATTATAAAAATTTAGGTCATCCTTCGACAAGCCCAGATGACAAGTAATATTTTTTAATTTTTGATATATAAAATTTTAGGAACTAACAAATAACGCTTTTCTTGATTTTCGATTTTATTAGTTATAGATTTTTCCTGAAATAATTTTTAGTTAGGAGAACTTAATGTCTTTTTTCGATTCCGAATTTTCTAATGAAGATGAATTCGATTTGCCTGAAGAAAATATTGATGAAGAAATAGCTTCATGCAAAAAAATTCTTGAAAGCGGCTATGTTTATGATTCGGTTGAAAGGATTGAAGAACTTATTCAAATGTGCATGGATATTGATCGATATGAAGATGCGTTATTTTTACTTGATAAATTTTTAGAAATTTTTCCTTACAATTCCGAGTACTGGCTAAAGAAAGGAATTGTACTTAATGGATTATTCAAATTTGGTGAAGCACTATTAGCTTATGAACAATCATTATCTTTAAATCCAAACGATATTGAAACGCTGATCGATAAATCTGCAACAGAAGAAAACCTTGGATTGTATGATCACTCACAGGAATCATTAGAAAAAGTCTTACAGCTTGATCCCGAAAATGATGATGCACTGTTTAGCCTTGGTTTGCTTTTTCAAAGAAGAGCACATCTTAAAACAGCAATAGAATATTTTAATAAAGTTGTTGCACGAGATCCTGAGTATTCTGAAGTTTATTACGAACTTGGTTTCTGTTACGAAAACTCCGCACAGCTTGATAAAGCTTTGGAATCTTACGACAAATTTTTAGAGCTTGATCCATATAATCCAAATGGCTGGTACAATCGTGGTATTGTTTTAGTAAAAATGGAAAAACTTGAGCAGGGAATTAACAGTTATGATTTAGCACTTTCAATTCGAGAAAATTTTTCAAGTGCATGGTTTAATAAAGGCAATGCACTTGCAGATCTCGGTCGTTTGAAGGAAGCAATAGCTTGTTTTAGGAAATCTTTTGAAATAGATAAACATGATGAAGCCGCCGTTTATAACATTGCAAATATTTATGAAGAACTTGATGATTTACCGGCAGCAATAAAATATTATTCAGAATCTATAAAGCTTAATGACGAATATTATGATGCTTATCTTTCACGCGGATTCTGTTATGACTCAATGGGTAAATATCAATTAGCTTTAAAAGATTTTAATAAAGCGATTTCACTTTCTCAAGATAGTGCTGAAGCATGGTATGCAAAAGCCGATCTTGAATATTCACTGGGACAAATTCAAGATAGTATAGTAAGTTATTCTGAAGCCGCAAAGATTGAACCGAATAATTCAGAAGTTTGGTTTAATCTTGCTGAAACTTATTTTGAAATTGGTGAATGGTTAGATGCACTAAAAGCTTTTGACGAATGTATAAGAATAAATCCAAAGGATGCAGCATCTTATTATGGCAAAGCAAAAGCTAATTTTGTTTTAAGCAGAACGCAGGAAGCAATCGAATGTCTTAAATCGGCATTCCAGTTTGATCCGACAATTAGAACCGAATTTGAAAAAGAGTATCCGGAAATTAAATCATCCAAACTATTTAAAAGATTAATTGGTGAAGTATAAGTTTAGAAAAATTTAGTAATTTTATCTTATGCAAAATTCATTTTATTCAAACACTGATCTTATTGGCTTAATTGGCTATCCGATCAAACAAAGTTTTTCTCCCTTTATATTTAATGTTGCTGCCGAACTAACAGGTACGCGATTAATCTATCTTCCTTTTGAAGTACATTCAACTACTTTAAAAAATGCTGTAATCGGTACAGTTGCTTTAGGGCTAAAAGGATTTAATGTTACTGTTCCGCATAAAGTTAAAGTTGTAGAATATCTGAACAAAGTATCCGAAGAAGCAAATTTTATTGGATCAGTTAATACTGTTGTAAATGAAGATGGAAAATTGATCGGCTACAATACCGATGTGAATGGAATTCTGGAATCACTTTTACCTTATAAAACTCAAATTAGCGAAAATGAAATTTGCATAATTGGTGCCGGCGGTTCTGCACGCGCGCTAATTTATACGCTTGTTAGAAATTTTAAACCAAAAAAAATATATTTAGTTAATCGAACAGAGCAGCATGCAGAAACTCTTAGGCAGCACTTCAAATCTAAAATGAAATGTGATACCATAGTTCCTAAAGAATTACAGCAGCCTGATTTAATATCCATTCTTAATAATTGTGCTTTAATAGTTAATGCAACACCGGTTGGTATGTATCCTGCAATTGATGACAGCGTTTTAACTGTTGCAGATGTTTTTGTGAAAGATCAGATTGTTTTTGATCTGGTTTACAATCCTGTTAAAACAAAATTTATACAATTAGCTGAATCTAAAAATGCAATTACAGTTAACGGTTTGAATATGCTAGTGCAGCAGGCTTCAAAATCATTTACACTTTGGACTGGAAAAAATTTTCCAACGGAAAAAGTTTATAAATCACTTTTACTGTACGTTACAAAATAGTTTATTGAATCTTCTCTAAAGTTTTCTTCAATCTAAAAATTGCCTCGTGCAAATGATCCATTGAAGTTGCATAAGACATTCTCAAATATCTCTCACTTCCAAAAGCACTGCCCGGAACCGCTGCAATATGTGCTTCGTAAAGCAAGTGCATTGCAAAATCAAATGAAGTTTCTATTTTTAATACATTTGATTTTGTATGCAGATAGTGCGAAATATTTGGAAAAAGATAAAAAGCTCCTTCAGGTTTGTAGCAAGTTATTCCTTTTATGGATGTTAATTCATTATAAAAATACTCCCTTCTATTTCTAAACTCCTCAAGCATTTCGTGTATAACGTATTGCGGACCCGCAACTGCCTCAATTGCGGCGTGCTGAGAAATCGATGAGGCATGAGATGTTGTATGACTTTGAATTTTGTTAATTGCACTTACAATGTTTTCCGTTGCGGCTGTATAACCAATTCGCCAGCCTGTCATCGCATAGGTTTTTGAAATACCATTTACAAGAATTGTTTTCTTTTTTATTTCCGGGCTTAGTGAGGCAAAACTTACAAACTCAAAATCATCATAAACTAATTTTTCATAAATCTCATCTGCAAGAACATAGAAATTATTTTTTAATACTATCTCAGCTAAAGCAATAATTTCATCTTTTGTGTAAGCAGAGCCGGTTGGATTTGACGGATTACATAGAATCAACATTTTAGTTTTTGGTGTGATTGCTTTTTGTAACTGCTCAGGCGTTACTTTAAATCCGGTTTTTTCATCAGTTTGTAATACAATATTTTTTCCGCCAGCAAGTGAAACCATTGCGGGATACGAAACCCAATAAGGTGCTGGTATAATTACTTCATCACTAGGATTTACAGTTGCAAGTATGCTGTTATAAACGCTTTGTTTTGCGCCGCTGGATACAATAATCTCATTTAATTTATAATCTAAATTATTATCACGTTTCAGCTTTGCTGAAATTGCAGTCCTTAATTCATTTGTTCCTTGATTAAGTGTGTATCGAGTTCGGTTTTCTTCGATCGCACTTATACCTGCAGCTTTAATGTTGTTAGGAGTGTGAAAATCAGGTTCACCCATGCTTAAATCAATTACATCAACACCTTCTGATTTTAATTTCTTTGCTTCTGCCGCAACCATCATTGTTGGTGATGCACCTATTTCTTTTATTCTATCAGCTACCAAATTGTAACTCCTGTTTTTATTAAATGGGGAAAAAATTTTTGTTAATCAGACTTGAGTAAATATAATATGCTGATTTGAAAATAAAAATTTCACTAATCCTATTGAACGGGAAACTTACTTTTTGCTTGGTCGATTTTTGATTGCCAATTCTTTTAGCAATTCTGCATGATCGATAATATTATCAACATCCTTTTCAACTATAACAGTTTGAACACTACCAATCCAATATTGTGATTCGAGAATTTCTTTTCCGTCCAAAAACAATTCAAGATTTATCATGGTTTTTGTTGTGATGTTCAATGAATCATCTTTCATCAAAAGAGTTCTTTGATTGTAGTTTATTAATTTATTGTCTTTAAAGTAGTATTGGTTTGCTGATGAACCGCGATTACCAATACTGACATCTTCATTAATAAAAACCAAATCATCATTAATAAAATAAGAGCTGAAAATAGATCTTCTTTCGCCAATTACTTTAATTGTTTTAACACCATCTTCAACTTGTAACTCATCAGAGATTTTTTTGATATAGTCTTTATAATTTTGAAGTTTTTCATCTTTACTTGCGCAGGAAATAATCAGCGCAAATCCTAAAAACAGAGTGATAAAATATTTAAGCATAATTGTAATAAGTTTATAATTGAATGAACTTAATCTAAACCCAAAATGTTTTTTTTACAATGTTTTTGTGAATGGAACTTATTATCTTATTTACAGGTTTTGA
>JAGOXU010000276.1 GCA_018059515.1 Ignavibacterium sp. | reverse complement strand
TTTACTACCGATATTCCGGTTGATGAATTTTCAATAGTACAACGATAAACAGTTGGAGTTGCAAGGGTCTGTGCATTTTCTCCGTTGCTAAAACCAAACATAACCACAGCATTACCTAAACAATTTGAAAAATCAACATAAGAGATGTTTGCTGTGCTGCCGTTTTCTACTTTTATACCCACGATAGCATTTTTAATAATGCAATTAGATATGCTCAAGTTAGAGCCAAACTGTGCTTCAACTCCCACAGCAGTGCTGTTACTAAATTCTAAAGACAATTTATTATTTGTAAAACCTTTAATCTCAGCATTGGCTTTTACTGTTATGCTTTTATTAGGGGCAAAAATTATTTTTCCGTTGGGACCTGCAACAATTTTACCACCGCTTTTAACTGTTATGTTTGCATTGGCATAATAGGTTCCGTTAATAGTAAGTGTAGCGCCGGATTCGATTGTTAAGTCGTTTAACAAAGTTTCGTTATTGTAAGTTGTATCATTGGCAATAATACTGCCACCAAATTTTAATACAGGAAAAACACCAAAGAAACAGGCATCGCCAACTGAAGGTGCGGTATTTATTGAACCAAATCTATTTGTGTAAACTGTTTGACCATCAATATAATTTATGACCCTTAAATTATAATTTGAAAAAGCATTTGGATTCATTTTAATTGTTAGCTGCGGATTACAATTAGCGTTATACCATCTATTAAGCAGCATAAAATAATTTCCATCTTCGGAATCTTTAAAAAAGCCTAGATCATAGTCCTCACCACCTGGTTGAATCCCTTGAGTAGTGCAATATCCTTTAACAACTGAGTTTATAATTCCTTTAGAAGAACCTAATTGATAATTTAATATTTGTTCTGTTGGTATTAAATTTTTTAATGTTTTACCCATCAAGCCATTTAATCTTGGGTTTAAAACATCCCGCCACATATACCACTTTTGGGTATATTCATAACCGTTTACCATTCCTGTAAATGCCCAGCCAGAAGCCGAATCGCCTTGGGCAAAATATACATAAAGATCAAAAAATCTTGCACCATACATTAAAGCAAGATTTGCATTATAAAGAACTTCACAGGGTTTTGGATCTCTAATATCTGATTGAACATTTTTCTGTGCACTGGTTTGGAGACTTACGCCAAATAAACTATCTATGCTTCTTGCCAAAGCATAATTATTTGCTGTAATTCTTATGTTAATATCTTTATATCCGGTTGTCCCAAACTTAACCGGATCAATGTAGGATGTATCTTTAAATGGCTGGTCGTACATATAAAAGTTTTGCCAGATGTTTACCAGACCATTTGTACGCATAAAAAATTCTTTGTGCGGTGATAAATGATTTGTACCGAAAGGATTGTATGTGTTTTGCCAAACTCCATCCCAGAAACCCATAAACGGAAGATATAGCTGCTTATTGTGATCTCGCACAGTTTGCGCTACAATTCTTATTGGTTCAAAATTATCTATTGAAAATGGTTCATCTATCCCGTGCCAGCCGACTACTGAGTTGTCATAACTTAATAACTGATCTATTTGATTTTTTATTCTCAGCCTAACACCAGTTCCCAAACTATCTTTATATAAAGCTTCGCCTCTTTCATCATAAACAGTAACTTTATCCACTGAAAGAAGATATTTAGGGTCACCAAGCCAAACTACTTTGAATTCAATATTTTCTCTTAAAAACCTGCCCATACTATCCGGTGGAATATCCGCTGCCCTGTAACGGGGGATATTTAATTGATTTGAAACAGGAAAACCGATTGATAAATCGTACCTGAGCAGCTTAGTAATAAATTGATTTATTGTAGGAAAATCTGAACGATAAAGAACTAAGCTATCAATTGTAATCACACTATCAATGTGCCAGGGTGTAGTACTGTTATTAACCCGGCTCTGTGTTACCATCATTTTACAAATCTGATCTGTTGGGTTATCAGTCGTAGTATCATAAGGCGGATAACTTAAATTTCTTTCAAGCATCAATTTGAATTCTGCATTATAGAAAAGAGTATCAGCATTGGCTCTTTTTATCATATAATTTCTTTCCTGATAATAATATGGACCCCACAAAATGGTTGATGCTGGTGCATAGGGTACAGTGCTGATATAATTTCCGTTTGGAGAGGGTGTTGTCTTTTGTAAATCTCTTTCAAGTGTAGCTTTCCCAATATTTATTGTATCCGTTCCTTCAGCTTCCCATTCTGTATATTTTGCATCACAGTAATAACCAATCCAATTATATACAGTTGTACCCTCTGTTAAATGAACAGGGATTATTTTGAATCCTTTATTTACCACCAATCCCATTTGAGGAATTTTATCAGTTATTGTGTTCCAGAAATAACGAACTCCCATTGATTTCATACTGTCATAAGGGACAAGATCATTATTAATTAAATGCCACCAATCTCCATTCTGAGATATTACGGGTATGCCCGGATAATCTCTGGTAAAGTGCGGATTTTGAGAATGAACATTACTGCTTACCACAAGCAATATGGCAATTAAACCAAGTACTAAATTTTTCATTTTAAAGCCCCTGAAAAAGTGAATTAAAATTATTTATTTGTAAAGAAAAAGATTTTAGAACATTCAATGTTTCATCTCCTTTCCCGGTTTGTTTTATTCTTACATTAAACATTTACCATTTTACAAAAAACATTACTTTAAAAGTAACATCTTCTTCATCTCAGTATAAACAGGAATGCTGCCTTCGCCAATTACTTCAATTCTGTACAGATATATTCCTGATGCGATTGAATTGCTGACTGTTGACTGAAGACTGCCGACTGAAAAATCAACTTCATAGTATCCGGCATTTTGTTCTTTGTTTACAAGCACAGAAACAAGTTCTCCTTTAATATCATAAACCATTAGCTTTACATAAGCTCTTTCTTTTAATTGGTAACCTATTTTTGTACTTGGGTTAAATGGGTTGGGATAGTTTTGATAAAGAACATAGTCACTTATAGTCATTGGGTAGTCTTCAATTGAAACTGATGTAATGTTAACTATAAGTTCCTGTGAAGGTTGAGATTCGTTGCCTTGATTATCTACACAGGTTACTTTGTAAACATATTTGCTGCTGTAATAAGGAGGTAGTTGAATGAAAAATGTATCTGCTGATGCTGAAACCAGTTTTGTTGAATCGATTTGAAAACTTATAACTGTATCCCTATATACCTTATAATATGCAGTATCTGCTTCTGTATTTCTTCTCCATCTTACTGTTATATTATTTGAGTCAACAACTGCTGAAAGATTTCTTGGTGCAAGAGGAGCCAAATCCTGGTAAGTGTAAGTTTTACCAAAAGGACCGCCATACATTCCTATGTCGCTTCTTGTTCCGTCCTTATCTAAAATATCTGGATCGCCTTTGTCAATCCCTGGTGAAAACGCTTGTAAATGAAAATCGTAGTTGCCATCTGACGATGGAATTGTATCTTTGACAAACATCGGATCGGCTACCTGGTCGCTGTCTCCATAATTAATTCCATACAAATCGTTTTCATTCTGCCAGAATAAATTGTAGTTTAAATCAACATATGGTAAAAATCCTCTTATGGCACTGTTTTTATTATTTGAAAAAATATTGTTTTTAATAATTACATTATCATTCTGGGTATTTATTCCGTAAGTATTGTTTAAATCTGGCTTATAGGTTATTAAGTTATTCTCAATGAATGCAGAATCTTCAATTATATCAAAGAATATATTATCAAGAAAACCACTTATTAAATTATTTCTTATGTAAACTTTCTTTGGCCAGCCGCAGGATATACCGTTGCCAGCCGTTTCGAAATCATTATTATATAACAAAATATTATTGTCTATATAGTATGTGCCACCGATTTCTATAC
>JAGOXU010000275.1 GCA_018059515.1 Ignavibacterium sp. | reverse complement strand
ATAAATGTGAAGATGAAATTAATGAAGACAATAAATACTGCTACAAAGCAACCTGTTATGCAACAACAAGATTGCTTGCTGCAAAGTTAAATCTGCCCAAAGAAAGATATACTGTTTGTTTTCAGTCTCGATTGGATAAAGATTGGCTTGAACCTTTTTCTGATAAAGTTGTTGAGGAGTGGGCAAAGAAAGGAGCAAAGAAGCTTCTTGTTTTCAGCCCCGCATTTGTTGCAGATTGTTTAGAGACTACTGTCGAAATTGGAATTGAATATCAAAATATATTTAAAGAGCACGGCGGAGAAAAAGTTCAACTTGTAGAAAGTTTAAATGATCATCCCATGTGGATTGAAACATTAAAAAAATTAGTTCTAAAAGAAGGATAAGAAAAGTTTATGGATAAAGATTTTATTCCCCAAACCGGAAAGATGATAACTCATCAAACAAAAAAACAGTTTAGGAAGGTTAAAAAGATTTTAAAACCGTTACAAAAATCTAAACCCAAGGCTAAAAAAGTTGGACTATCACCCGGAACACTTGTTTACACCGGTGAGAAAAGAAAAGATGAAATTAAAATCACACTGTTTGATTATAAAGCAGATTTGATTGTCGAAAAAACTCTTGATAATATTGAAGAAAGTTTTGACTGTAAGAACTCTGATTTAACATCCTGGATAAATATTGATGGACTGCATGATTTATCAATCATCGAAAAGATAGGCAAACAGTTCGAGATACATCCGCTTGTGTTAGAAGATGTTCTTCACACCTCCCAAAGACCAAAAGTAGATGACTATGAAAACTATCTTTACATAGTTGTAAGGATGTTTGACTATAACTCTGACAGAAATGAAATTAGAAATGAACAAGTAAGTTTTGTTTTGGGGAAAAATTATCTTATCACTTTTCAAGAAGATACCGGTGATGTTTTTGATACTGTACGGGATCGATTAAGAAAAGGCGGTCCGCAGATGAGAAACGGAGGACCGGATTATTTAGCGTATGCACTTATCGATGCAATTGTTGACAGCTACTTCCACATTCTTGAACAGATTGGTGATAAAATTGAAGAACTTGAAGACAGAATAATTCTTGATCCTGAACAAAGTGATCTGCAGTCAATCCATAACCTTAGAAGAGAAATGATATTGTTAAGAAAATCTGTCTGGCCTTTGCGAGAACTATTATCAAGTCTGCAAAGAAATGAAAATGGAATCGTAAGACATCAAACACAAATTTATATTCGTGATGTTTACGACCACACAATTCAAATTATAGATACAATTGAATCGTACCGCGATATGGCAATGGGAATGCTTGAAACATATTTATCAAGCCTGAGCAATAGAATGAATGAAGTAATGAAAGTGTTAACGGTTATTGCAACAATTTTTATTCCGCTTACATTTTTTGCAGGTGTTTATGGAATGAACTTCACACATTTTCCTGAGCTGCAAATTGAGTGGATGTATCCCTGGGGATTTTGGGGTTTTATTTTTATTTGTGGCGGGCTTATGTATTTTTATTTCAAACATAAAAAATGGTTTTAATAATTTTTATGTCAATTATTTTTTATACCCTTCATTAAAACTGCTTTCTGTTTGAGATAACCACAAAGTTTTTGTGAGTTTTGATAAATAGAATGCCTTTCAACTTGCTATTCATCATAAAAAGATTATATTACAACTACGCACTTATTTAATGATAAGTTTTTGAGGAAGTTCAAAAAGGTTTGAAGCCGGAAACCGGTTTTAACTTAAATCGATCTCTATAAAAATATTTACCGCTTCTTTTGAGTTACAACTCTTTATCACTCCGGTTTCAACAATCGTAAATAAAATTATGTTTAATCGATTTGATGGAGAATATTATGGAAAAATATAATATCGTTATTGCTGGCAATGGCGAACCCGCACTCGCTTGTACTTTATCCGCACGACATACTTATACCGATAAAAGTATTGCATTAATTAAAACAGATAAACTGAATAACATTATCGAAGAACTTATCAATTCTGTTTCAGCCGGATTAAATCAGATGCTAAATATTTTTTATGATGATATTGAAAAAAAGGAACATAATGTACTTCATCTAAAAAGCGGCAAAATAATTGAATACGAAAAACTTGTTCTTGCAAACGGCTCTCGTGCAATCGAACCTCCGATTGAAGGAATACAAAAAAATGGTGTTTCGCTTATCAATATAGATCCGGAACAATCGCGTAAAATTAAAAAGGATGCACTTAAAGCTGATCATATTGTTATTTACGGCGGCGGATATATGGGAGTTGAGTTGTGCGATGAACTTTTACGTGCAGGCAAATACGTAACAATTATTGAAAAATCAAAAAGATTAATGCCCTCATCTTTTGATTCTGATATAAGCCACAAAGTAAAAGAAGTTATTGAAAATCTTGGAGGCAAAGTAATTGTGGATGCGAAAATAAGAAGTGTTATCGGTGTTGATGCCGTAACAGGTATAAAGCTTAGCAACGATGATATAATTAATTGTGATTTTCTGATGATCTGCTGCGGCTCAAGACCGAATGTTGAAGTTGCCGAAAAATTAGGAATTATTTTTGATCGTGATAGAGGCATTTTGGTTGATGATTATTTTAGAACTTCGGATAAAAATATTTATGCCGTTGGTGATTGCGCTGCCAGGGATGATTTTTTTGCAAGCGATCTTTCTAATTTTTTAATGTACAACTCCAAAATGGAAGAAGCGAAATTACTTGGTGCAAATCTTTATTCTGTAATTTTTAACCGCGGTAAGATGAGCAGCTATCTTTCAGAAAAAAGGAATATAAAAGACAGAATTAAAACTGAACTTAAAAAAATGGAGATAACAAATGCCGCAAAAGATTTTGTACCTCTGCCAAGATTGTAAATCCGAGAGGGAAGGCACTATATCTGAAATACCGGCAAAATGCAGCACCTGCGGAAGCAATAAAATTTATAGAAGTCATCATCATCAGCGCGCTGCAAAAAAAAGCCGCACAAAACAAAGATGGTCTTATAAAGTAAAATAGTTTATACGTTTTTTTACTTTAATCATTTACCCGCCTATATTTGTCTTGTACAACAATAAATTTTCATATCTTTTTAATTTTTTTTGGATAAAGATTAATGGCAGAAAATAAAAGACCATCGTGGGATCAATACTTTTTAAAACTCGCAATGCTTGCATCGGAACGCGCAACTTGCCCGCGTATGCATTGTGGCTGCGTGCTTGTAAAAGACAGATTTGTACTTGCAACCGGATACAACGGTTCGCTTCCCGGTCAGCCGCACTGCGAAGATGACGGCTGTTTGATTGTTGATAATCATTGTGTGCGCACGAATCATGCAGAAATAAATGCCCTTGTTCAGGCAACAAAACATGGTGTTAATATTGTTGGATCGACTGCATACATTACAAATATGTCCTGCACAACTTGTGCAAAAGCTTTAATCGCTGCAGGAATAAAACGAGTAGTTGTGTTTTCAGATTTTCATGATACTCTTGCTACACAATTTTATTCCGATGCAGGTGTAGAAATTGTAAAAATGGAAATGCCTGATAAGGAAATCCATTACGATTTAATAAATTATTCTTCTGCAAAGAAAACAGAAAAATCTAATTAAACTAAAGTTTTATTAAAAAGTCATTTCGGGTGAATGGAGAAATCTTAAACGATATGTAAAAGATTTCTCGTCACAGAACTCAACGAAATAACCAAATGATATTAATTTACTAATAAATGCTTTTCGCTATTCTTTTATCAAAACAAAATCTTACATATTCTGGCTGCCGCTTTTAGCAATTATCTTTTGGGGGGCATCGTTTATTGCAACAAAATATTTGCTGGGTGAACTTACTCCCGAAACAATTATTTCTATGCGAATGA
>JAGOXU010000274.1 GCA_018059515.1 Ignavibacterium sp. | reverse complement strand
GCTTGACGGACCAAAACTATTTTGCATTGTATCAACAGCAACATAATTTGCAGCAGTCTGAGGTGAATTATTACTTAGCGGAACATAATTTCTGTAAGCAGAAGTACCATCATCAATTTTTAATGGGGCTTTTTGCTTAACGATTTCTTGCGCAAAGGCTGTACTTAAAAAAGCCATAGCCAAGAATAAAACAGAAAGTTTTTTGATCATAACGATCTCCTTTTGTGTTAATTATTTATTTAGTTAGTTAATTAAATCGAATCTTCAATTAAAATAGTTTATTTATCAAATTTCTCGTTCAAATTACAATAGTTTGCCATTTTAGTCAAGAAATTAAACTTTTTTATTTGCTGATATGTAATAATATTTTTTGCTTATAATGTCAAGAGATTCTATTTTCCTCAAAATTACCGATAAAGCAGTTAAAAGATTCTTAACATCAAAACGTGTTAAAACTTTTTGATTATAAAGCAGCTTCTAATTTTTGTTTAAGCTGTACTTTTGGTACTGCACCAATAATTGTATCAACAACGTTTCCACCCTTAAAAATCAATACTGTTGGTATGCTTCTAACGCCGTACTTAATAGCTGTTTCTTGATTGTTATCAACATCAAGTTTGCCAACCTTTGCTTTTCCTTCCAATTCAACAGCAAGCTCTTCAACAAACGGAGCAATCATTTTACAGGGTCCGCACCACACAGCCCAAAAATCCACAAGCACAGGTTTATCTGATTGTAAAACTTCTGCTGCAAAATTATCATCAGTAAAAGTAATTGGTTTCATTTTATTCCTTAAAAATTTTTGTAAGTATTATTTGTTTAAGATTTTTTCCCTTGCCCAACGTAATTAACAACATCTTCGCCGCCATCAGCATGAATCAATCCACCTGAAATCCACTCGCCACCGTCTTTGCAAAGCAGTGAAATAACTTTTGCAACATCTTCAGGTGTGGTTAATCTTCCGTGCGGATTTTTTCTTTGTGCAATTTCAATCATATTTAAATTACCAGGAATTTTACGAAGCGCCGGCGTATCTGTAACGCCCGCCATTATTGCATTAACTGAAGATCCATATTTGCTTCCTAATTCCACGGCTAATTGTCTAACATGAGATTCTAATGCGGACTTTGCGGCAGATACTGCTCCATAAAATGGAATTGCGGAATGGCTGCCCGAACTTGTCATGGCAAAAATTCTTGCTTTATCTGCTAATAGATTGTTAACAACAATATCCTGCACCCAGTAAACAAGCGAGTGTGCCATTACATCAAGAGTCATTTCCATTTGAGCTTTAGTTATTGCCTGTTCTGTATCACTTGGTACAAATGGTTTTAAAGTTCCAAATGCAAGTGAGTGCATTATAACTTTAACTAACGGCTTGCCTTCTAATAAGGATTTGATTTCAGAAATAATTTCATTTCTTTTAAATTCATCCGCAGCATTTACATTAAAAAACTTTGCATCTACTCCATTTGATTTTATTTCGCCTATAATTCTTTCAACATTAGACATAGTTGCCTGTCTGTCTAAGTGAACACCAAGAATGTTAAATCCGTCGCTTGCTAACTTTAAAGCAGTAGCTTCGCCAAAGCCGGATGAGGCACCTAAAATCAAAGCCCATAATTCTTGTTTTTCGTTACGCTTCATTTAAATAATTTTCCTGTAAGTTTAATGTTTATAGCGAGGCAATAATACAAAATCGGACAAAGTGAAACAACAAAAATTAATTTGGAATTTACTTGGATTTTAGTATCAAAGATTCATCACCTATTAAGTTTGTAAGAGACTTTAATAGTTCGGATGTTACCTTTACACGGATTTCCTGAAGTGAAAATAATTTTCCTTTATCATTTCCGTTTTGTGTAAGTTTAATAAAAACGGGAATACTGCCTTCGGAATTTTTTAGAATATCTTTAAGTTCAATAAGTTTTTCTGATGATATTTTTTCTTTACTGATCAAAAGTTTTAAACTCTCAGTAAGTTCATTTGCAATTTTTTTCATAGGGATAACTTTATTAACCTGCATCTTTACAGCATCGCCGCTGCTTTCAAGATTTCCGACAGCAAAAACAGCTTCTTCATCATCAATAAATTTTCCATATTCTTCATAAGCTTTTGAAAACATTAAACATTCACAGCTTCCTGTCAGATCATCAAGTTTAAAGAAAGCCATGGTTCTGCCTGCTTTATCAAACTTGGTTTTAAGCTCTGTAACAACTCCGCAAACTTTAACATCACCTTTTTCGATTAAGTCTTCTGTTTCGCCAAGATGAATTGAAGCAAAAGAATTAAATTCCAATTCATATCGTCTTAGCGGATGAGCAGTAAGATAGAATCCAATTACTTGTCTTTCATGTGCAAGAAATTCTTTCTCAGACCATGGTTTTATGTTTGGTAAATCGGGTTCTTTAAGCAGCACTTCTTCTGATTCACCAAACAGTGAGTCACTTGAAAGCATTTTTGAGTTTTGAATTTTATGAGCATAATCCAATGCGCTTTCGATTGCCTCAAAAAGCTGTGCACGAACTTTTGTTATCGAATGAAAAGCACCTGCAAGAACTAATCCTTCCAAAGCTCTTTTAGAAACAATTCTGTTATCTGTGTTTGCACAAAAATCAAAAATACTTGTAAAATTTCTGTTTAGATTTTTTCTTGCATTGATAATTTCTTTAACTGCAGGCACACCAACATTTTTTATTGCAGACATTCCGAATTTTATTTTGCCATCTTCAGCTTCAAAATGCAAGGATGGATTATTTACATCCGGCGGAAGAACTTCTATTTTAAGTTTACGACAATCTTCCAAAAACTTTGTTACTTTGTCTGTGTTTTCAAATTCGTTTTTTAAGTTGGCTGCAAGAAACTCTGCGGGATAGTGCGCTTTTAGAAACGCTGTTTGATATGCAATAAAACTGTATGCAACAGCATGGCTTTTGTTAAATCCGTAATTAGCAAACTTAAATATGGTTTCAAAAATTTCGAGCGCATTTTTTTTATCCACACCATTTTTTATTGCGCCATCAACAAAAACAATTTTTTGATCTTCCATTACTTTAAGATCTTTTTTACCCATTGCTCTGCGAAGCAAATCTGCATCAGCCAAACTCATACCGCCAACTTTATTTGCAAGCTGTATTACCTGTTCCTGGTAAACGATAATACCATAAGTTTCTTTTAGAATTGGTTCAAGAATTTTGTGGGAATATCTAACTTCTTTTCTTCCAAATTTTCTATCAATAAAATCACTAATAAACTCCATTGGACCCGGACGGTACAAAGCATTCATTGCGGCAAGATCATTTAAACTAGTTGGATGAAGCTGTTTTAAATACTCACGCATTGGTCCGGATTCAAACTGAAACACGCCTGTCGTTTGTCCTTTTGCAAAAAGTGAAAAAGTTTTTCCATCATCAAGCGGAACGTTATCAATATCAATCTCTACTTTATGATTTTTTTTAATCATTTCAATTGCATCACGAATAATTGTAAGCGTGCGCAATCCAAGAAAATCCATTTTAAGCAATCCGGCGTTTTCAATATCCTTCATCGTATATTGTGTTACGATATCCTGCTGCGAAACTGCGTTTGCAAGCGGAACATATTTGCTTACTTCGTCTGGCGTAATTACAACACCTGCAGCGTGTTTAGAAGCATTACGATTCATTCCTTCTAAAACTCTGGCATATTTAATAAGATTTTGTATATCCGTTTCGTATGATTCTTTTACCCACTTCAAATCCGGAACTTCTGCCAAGGCTTGATCAATCGTATAAACCTTACCAAACTTGGAAGGAATAAATTTTGTAATCTTATTTACAACCGGAATTGGAATTTTTAAAACACGAGCAACATCACGCAGCACAGCTTTGGAAGATAATCTGTTAAAAGTAATAATCTGGCTAA